>JAFEFP010000072.1 GCA_018240545.1 Pseudomonadota bacterium
AGCAATACCACGCTCACGGCCGGCTCGCCGGTGGAATTCCGCGTTACCAGTGCCGACGTCAACCACGGCTTCGCGATCTATGCGCCGGACGGCCGCATCGCGATCCAGACCCAGGCGATGCCCGGCTTCACCAACAAGATCCTGTACACCTTCACCCAGCCGGGCACCTACAAGGTGATGTGCCTGGAGTATTGCGGGCTGGGGCACGCGCCGATGACGGCGCAGTTCGAGGTCGTTGCGGCGCAAGGGGGCTGACATGGCTACGATGACGCTATATCCGGATGACGAACGCCTGCCGCGCGGCGAGCGCATCGTTTTCAACCTGTACCTCATCAGTGCAGTCGCGCTGTTCGTGCTGATGATGCTGCTCGGGCTGGTGATGCGCATGGCGCAGGGCGAGTGGCTCTCGCTCGGTCCCGACATGTTCTACAAGATTCTCAGCATGCACGGCGCCGGCATGGTCGGCACCATGGGCATGGTCACCATGGCGGTGATGTGGTTCTTCCTGCGCAAATACGTGCGCCTGCACTTGTGGGCGTTCCTGGCCAATTACGTGCTGTTTCTGCTCGGCGCGCTGTGCATCATCGGCGCGATCTTCCTCGGCAACTACGGCGCCCTGTGGACGTTCCTGTATCCGCTGCCAGTCCACGCCATGGGCCTGTGGACACCGAACGCGGCGGCGGTCTTCATGCTCGGATACCTGTTGATCGGCGTGGGCGCCTTGCTGTTCTACCTCGACGCCGCGGCGGGCATCATCAAGGTGCACGGCAACCTGGGCCGCGCGCTCGGCGTGCAGTGGTTGTTTGGTGGCGACATCGACCCGAATCATCCCAAGGCGGTCGTGGCCAGCACGATGGTGATCATCGCCAATTCGCTCGGCATCCTCGCCGGTGCGGTAGTGCTGGTGATGTGTCTGGTCAACATCTATGTCCCGCAGATGCCGCTCAACGCGCTTCTGGCCAAGAACCTGATCTACTGGTTCGGCCACATGTACATCAACGCCACGATCTACATGGCCGTGATCGCCGTGTACGAATTGCTGCCGCGCTACACCGGCAAGCCGTATCCGATCTCGCGGCCATTCGTGTGGTCGTGGTCGGCGAGTTGCCTGTTCGTCATCATCGTGTTCCCGCATCACCTGCTGATGGACTACGCCGAACCGCGCTGGATGTCGGTGATGGGGCAGATCGTGTCCTATGGCGCCGGTTTCCCGGTGTTCCTGGTCACCGCCTATGGCGCGCTGACCAACATCTACCGCTCCGGCATGCGCTGGAGCATGCCTTCGCGCCTGATGATCCTGTCGATGTTCGGCTGGGCGGCCGGCATCGTGCCCGCCATCATCGACGGCACGATCAGCGTCAATCGCGTCATGCACAACACGCAGTGGGTGCCCGGGCATTTCCACTTCTACCTGCTGCTCGGCGTCTTGCCCATGACCCTGGCGCTGATGTACCACGTCGTCGGCAGCCGCCGGCAAGCACCGCCCGACAGCGGCGCGGATCGCATCGGTTTGCCGGTCTACCTGCTTGGCGGCCTGGTGTTCACGCTCGCCTTTCTCGATGCCGGCCACCTGAGCGTGGCGCGGCGCATGGCGACCCACCTGCCCGAATGGATACCGACCGATCACGCCGGTGCCATCGGGGCCGCGCTGATCATCCTCGGCATGCTGTATTTCGCGATCCGCATCAGCGCCGGCCTGTTGAGGGCACCCGCGGATGCCGGTCGCACGCACGCTGCTGGCTAGCCTTGCCATCGTCGCCGCGGGTGCGGCGGCGATCGCCTTCGCCACCGACGGATTGCGCGCGTTCACCAGCGAGACCGCGCGCCGCATCGACATCCGCGAGCACCCGCGCCCGGTTCCGGCCACGCTGGCGCTCGAAACGGCGACCGGTTCGCACATCGATTTCGGCGACCTGCGCGGGCGCTGGTTGCTGGTGGATTTCATCTATACCCGCTGTCTGACTTATTGCACCGTGCAGGGCGGCGAGTTCGCGCAATTGCAGCGCAAGCTCGCCGAGCCACTGCGCCGCGACCAGCTGCAGTTGCTCAGCATCAGTTTCGATCCCGCGCATGACACGCCGGCCCGGCTCGCCGATTACCAGCGGCGCTTCGGGGATGCCGGGGCGGGCTGGATCGCGGCGCGTCCTTCCGATCCCGAGACCCGCGATTCGCTGCTGCGCGTCTTTGGCGTTACCGCCGTTGCGGATGGTTTGGGTGGCTTCGTGCACAACGCCGCGATCGAAGTCGTCGATCCGCAGGGCCGCCTGGTGACGGTGCTCGATTACGACGATGCGCAGGCGGCGGCGGACTATGTGCGCGGGAAGCTGCCGCGGTGAACGGTGCGGAAAAGCGACGCCTCGTTTCCGCCTTGGTGATCGTTGTGCTCGCGTCGCTGCCGCCGGTCCGGCGCGCCCTGCAATCGAGCATGACCGCGCAGATGCTCATCGACATCCCGCTGCTCGGGGCCTGCGGCTGGTTGCTTGCGATGGCTGTGCCCGACGGGCTCGGTCGAGCATTGGCACGTTGGGACAGCGGTGGCATCAGTGGCCTGCTGCTGGCCTCGTTCACCGGCCTGCTGTGGATGCTGCCGCGCGCACTGGATGCGGCGGTCGAGGTGCCATGGGTGGCGCTGGCCAAACTGGCAAGCGTGCCGTTGCTGATCGGCCTGCCGCTGGGCCTGAGCTGGCCGCGCATGGGGTTTGTCGTGCGCGGAGTGTTCCTGGCCGAACTGGTTGCCACCTGTTTCCGGCTCGGCTGGCTGTACCTGATATCGCCGGTTCGCCTGTGCAGCAACTTCCTGCTCGACGACCAGCAGCGCCTGGGCGAATGGTTGCTGGTCATCGGCGCGGCGATCTTCCTGTACCTCGCGGGCAAGTTGCTGTGGGGAAGTTTCGGCGGCCGCGGCCGCGGCGAGGCGCCGCAAGGGCCCTGATCCGTCTGGCCACGCGGTTCCTGTAGACTAGGCGGCTCGCGATCGAACCGGGGTGGAAATTCCAACCGTGTCCTGGCTGCAGAAACTGACATCGCCGCGCATCCGCACCGAGGGCAACACCGCCAAGGGCAAGGTGCCGGAAGGGCTGTGGGAAAAGTGCGACGGCTGCGGCGCGGTGCTTTACGGCCCGGAGCTGGAGCGCAATCTGGCCGTATGTCCGAAGTGCGGGCACCACCACGCGATCGGCGCACGCAAGCGACTGGCTGCGTTGTTCGACGAGGGCGGCGAGGAATTGTTCGCGAACCTCGAACCGGTCGATGCGCTGAAATTCCGCGACTCGAAGAAATACAAGGATCGCCTCGTCACGGCGCAGAAGCAGACCGGCGAGAAGGATTCGCTCATCGCCATGCGCGGGTTTCTCAAGACGCGGCCACTGGTCGCCTGCGCGTTCGAGTTCGCCTTCATGGGCGGCTCGATGGCCTCGGTCGGCGGCGAGAAGTTTGCGCGCGCGGCGGAACTGGCGCTGGACGAGCGCGTGCCGTTCGTGTGCTTTTCCGCCAGCGGCGGCATGCGCATGCAGGAAGGCCTGCTCTCGCTGTTGCAGATGGCCAAGGTTTCCGCGGCGCTGGCGCGCCTGCGCAATGCCGGCATCCCGTACATTTCGGTGCTTACCCATCCGACCACCGGCGGCGTATCGGCGAGCCTGGGGATGCTCGGCGATCTGAACATCGGCGAGCCCAGGGCGCAGATCGGCTTCGCCGGGCCGCGCGTGATCGAGCAGACCGTGCGCGAAACCCTGCCGGAAGGTTTCCAGCGCTCCGAATTCCTGCTCGAGCACGGCGCCATCGACCTGATCGTTGACCGGCGCGAAATGCGCGACAAGCTCGCCGACCTGTTCGCGCTGCTGCAGCGACAACCCAAAGTCGCCTGAGCGACCGCTACCGCGCGCGCGGGTGTCGCGCGCGTGGGCGCGCGTCGGTGTCCTGCGCGCGGATGCGTCAGCCCGGGGCAACGGTCGGCGCGCATCCCGCGTCGGCGGTGAAGCGATCGCGCCCTTCCTGCTTGCTGCGATACAGCGCCGCATCGGCGCGTTGGGCAAGGGATTGCGGCGTGTCGCCGGGTACGGCGATCGCGGCGCCGATGCTCAGGGTCACCGGATGCAACGGCCAGGCATTGGTCCGGAATGCGGCCAGTATCCGCTCGCCCACGCGCTGCGCGCGCTGGGCGTCGCTCTCCGGCAGCACGATCGCGAATTCCTCGCCGCCGTAGCGCGCCACCAGATCGCGCGGTCGCACTTCGGCGCGCAACAGGCGGCCGGTTTCGCGCAACACTTCATCGCCGGCCTGATGGCCGAAACGGTCGTTGAAGACCTTGAAACGGTCCAGGTCGAGCATCAGCAGTGCCAGGGCGCCGTCGCCACGCTCGTGCAGCAGTTGCGCCAGGACCGTGTCGAACTCGCGCCGGTTGGCCAGTTGGGTCAGGGCATCGGTGCTGGCATCGGCCCGCAGCGCCGCGACCGCGCGCCGCTGGCGTTCGCCGCGATCGAGCAGGAACGCGACCCAAACGATCATGGTCGCCACCGCGCCACCCGTCGCCGCCGTGGCCAGCGCCAGGGTCATCGCTTCGGGCAAGTGCAGTTGCAGTTGCACATGCTTGAATGCAAACGTGAGCACGGCCGGCAACAGCAACGAGGGCAGGATCAGGCGCCGCGCGAACGCTCCGCCGGCGCTGTCGGCGACCGCGACGCGAGTCAATCCGGTGGTCGGCACCGAGGCCATCCACGCCAGGGCCAGCAACAGCAGCGACACGGCGGTCATGGCCGGCAGCCGACTGAGCAGGTCGGCCGCTTCGCCCGAGAGCAGCAAGCCGTACGCGGTGCTGGAGGCCACCGCGATGGCGATCACCGCCAGCGCGCAGGCCTCGCGCAACCAGACCGCGCGCTCGAGCACGACGGCCGCGCCGACCACGCCGAGGAGGGCGAACCCGGCGGCGGCCAGGCCTGTCATGCGCGCCGGTGGCCGCCCCGGCCATGCCGGCAACAGCGCATCCAATCCGTTCCGGATCCCAAGATCGGGCGCGAAAACACGGCAGGACAATTCCGCGGCCCCGTACGCCGCCAGCAGCAGCGAGATGGCAAGGCTGGCGCGTGCCGCGCGCTTGCCGAGCACGAGCGCGGCGCAGGCGAGCAGGCACGCCACGGCCGCACCCGCGTGCATGGCGAAATCCGATTGCAGCAGTGCGCGCAGCGAGCCGAAGCTGCCGATCCAGGCCGCGAGCAGCGCGAGCGCGATGGCGGCCAGCGTCCAGCCGACGATCCGCGAAAATGCGATGAAGCCGCGCGCCACCGCGGCATCGAAGCGCATGTCGTCGATCGTCATGTCCAGGGTCTCAGCGCCTGGTCGCGTGCGGGCTGACGTAGTCGCCGACCGTGGTGCGGAACGCGACGTTCAGGCGGTTCCAGCCGTTGATGGCGATGATCGCCAGGGTCAGGTCGACCAATGCCTTTTCGTCGAAATGCTCGCGCGCCTGCGCATACACCGCATCGGGCACGTCGTGCGCATCGGACAGGCGCGTGAGCGCCTCGGTCCAGGCCAGCGCGGCGCGCTCGCGCGCGCTGTAGCACGGCGCATCGCGCCAGACCGGCAGCAGGTACAGGCGTTGTTCGGTTTCGCCGCGCGCGCGCGCATCCTTGCTGTGCATGTCCAGGCACCACGCACAGCCGTTGATCTGCGACGCGCGGGACTTGACCAGTTCCAGCAGGGATTCCTCCAGCCCGCTCTTGTGCACCTGCTGCTCGCAGTGGAGCATGGCCTTGAATGCCTCGGGCGACGCGGTCCGGTAGTCCAGACGTTGTTGCATGGGATACCTCCAAGGGTATTGAAGAACGCCGACCCGATCATTATGCGCCCACGCCGAGCCGGCGGTAAAAGCCGCAGCCGGCGTGGCGTGCAAGCCGGGAAAATGCGCCCGGTTCGCCGTAGGATGGGCGCGCATCCGGATCCAGACGAGGCCGTTCCCCGTGCAGCCGAAAACCCTGCTTGAATGGCTGGACTACCAGCAGCGCACGCATCCGCGCGCGATCGCGCTGGGCCTGGAGCGCGCGCGGATGGTTTGGCAGTGCCTGGGCGCCCCGGCGCCGGCGCCGATCGTCATCAGCGTCGGCGGCACCAATGGCAAGGGCTCGACCGTCGCATTCCTCGAATCCATCCTCGCGGCGGCTGGCAAGCGCGTGGGTTGCTACACCTCGCCGCACCTGTTGCGCTACAACGAGCGCGTGCGCGTTGCCGGCATGGATGCGACCGATGCGCAACTGGTCGACGCCTTCGCGCGCATCGAGGCGGCGCGCGGCGCCGATTCGATGGAATCCGTTCCACTGACGTACTTCGAATTCGGCACGCTGGCCGCCTTGTGGATGTTTGCGCAAAGCACTCTCGATGTGGCCGTGCTCGAGGTCGGCCTCGGCGGACGGCTCGACGCCGTCAACATCGTCGATGCCGATGCCGCCATCGTCGTGACCGTGGACCTGGACCACCAGGACTGGCTCGGCAACGAGGTCGATGCGATCGGCCGCGAGAAGGCCGGCATTTTCCGCGCCGGCCGGCCGGCCATCATCGGCATGCCCGCGCCACCGCGCGGATTGCTGGATGAGGCCGCGCGCCGCGGCGCGAAGATCCGGATGGCGGGCCGCGATTTCCGCGTCACGCCGCAGTTCGATGCGTGGCGTTGGCAGTGCGGCGACGCGGGTTTGACGTTGCCCGCACCGGAATTGGCCGCGCCCTGCCAGATCGACAACGCCGCCGCCGCGATCATGGCCCTGCATGCCTTGCGCGAGCGGATCGGCTGGGACGCGGCGGCAATCGCGCGCGGCGTGCGCGCGGCGCGCATTCCCGCGCGGCTCCAGCAATGGCACAAGGCCGGCGCGCCGGACCTCGTCATCGACGTCGGCCACAACCCGCAGGCGGCGCGCGTGCTGGCGCAGTGGCTGGGCGCGCATCCGGTGCATGGCCGCAACCTCGCGGTATTCGGCGCCTTGTCGGACAAGGACGTCGCCGGCATCGTCGCACCGCTGCTGCCGCACTTCGCGCAATGGCATGTGTGCGGCCTGGATCGCGACAGTGCACGCGGACTGAGCGCGGTACAACTGCGAGAACGCGTTCCGGCGTTGAACGCCATCGCGCATGCCGACGTCGCCACCGCGCTCGAGTCGGCCACCGCGCAAGCATCCCGCACTGACCGCGTTCTCGCCTTCGGCTCGTTTTTCGTCGCCGCGCCGGCGCTGGAATGGGCGCACGGCGCGGGTTATCGCTGGACCAAGCGCGTATAATTGCGCCATCCGTCGAGGAGTCGC
The DNA here is from genome assembly GCA_018240545.1 of Pseudomonadota bacterium. Classification (GTDB taxonomy): domain Bacteria; phylum Pseudomonadota; class Gammaproteobacteria; order Xanthomonadales; family Rhodanobacteraceae; genus Rudaea. Next base: position 7,281 of record JAFEFP010000072.1, read on the forward strand.
TCATGGATTCCGCACTGAAACAACGCCTGATCGGCGCCGCCGTGCTGATCGCGCTGGCCGTGATCTTCGTGCCCATGTTCCTGGGCAACGCGCCGCCGCAACCGCAAAACACCACGCTGAACCTGGATATCCCCAAGCCGCCCGAGCGCGATTTCCAGACCCGCACCCTGCCGGTGACCGGCACGGAATCGGCTCCGGCCGCGGCCGCGAACCCGGACAAGGTCGCCACCGTGGACACGCATGCGCCGCCACGGGTCGATGCGCGCCCCGAGGATTCCACCCCCGCTGCGGCGAAACCCGCCGAAGCGCCGCTGCCGCCGCCCGCTCGTGCGGAAACACCGAAGCCCGCGCCGGTTGCCGCCGCGCCGGCGCCGGTTGCCGTTTCGCCGGAAGGCCGCTTTGCCGTGCACCTGGGCGTCTATGCCGATCGTGGCCATGCCGACGCGCTGGTCGCCGCGCTGAAAAAGCGCGGATTCGCGGCTTACGACGAAGCCGCCGAATACCAGGGCAAGCCCATGCAGCGCGTGCGTGTCGGCCCGTATGCGGATCGCGCGGCCGCGGAAACCGCGCGTCTGAAAATCAAGCAGGCCGAACCGAAGGTGCCGAGCAGCGTGGTCGAACTGGCCGCCACGGCGCCGCCGACCGCGGATGCGCCGGCGAGTGCGCTGCCGGCCAGCCGCGCCGGCGGCTGGGCAGTGCAGCTGGGCGCGTTCAAGTCCGAAGCCGAGGCGAACAAATTGCGCGACCGCCTGCGCGCGGCATCCTTCGCGGGATTCGTCGAGCGCGCGGGCGCGGGCGATGCGCTGCTGTGGAAGGTCCGCGCCGGGCCCTACGCCGACCGCGCCGGCGCCGACAAGGCGCGCAGCGACATCGACACGAAATTGAAAGTGAAAGGCCTCATCGTGACCGTGCCTTGAAATGAACTGGGCCGACTATTGCATTCTCGCCGCGCTCGTCCTTTCGGTCCTGATGGGCCTGATGCGCGGATTCATTGGCGAGGTGCTGGCGTTGGCGGGGTGGGTGCTCGCGTTCTGGTTCGCCTGGCAGTTCGGGGATTCGCTGGCAGCGCGCATGACCGCAATCCACGAACCCTCGATCCGCCTGCTGCTTGGCTACGGCGCATGTTTTCTGCTCGTGCTGATCGCGGGCGGCGTCGTGGGCTTGCTGATGCGCAAGCTCGTCGCCGGCGGCGGGCTTTCCGGCAACGACCGCCTGCTGGGCATGGTGTTCGGCCTGGTGCGCGGACTGGCCCTGGTCACGGTGACGGTGTTGCTGCTGGGATTCACGCCGCTGCCGCGCGATGCATGGTGGCACCAGTCGCGCTTGTTGCCGACCTTCCAGGGCTACGCGCAATGGCTGTCGGCGCAGTTGCCGCCGGAAACCTTGAGGTACCTTGATTTGCGCGGCATCCTGCCGCAGATTCCGGCCGCGGCACCCAAGGCGCCGGATCCCCACCACCCCGCGACGACCTGATTCGAAAAGGCAAACCTCCCATGTGCGGAATCATCGGCATCGTCGGCAAGTCGGACGTGGCCGCGTCGCTGTACGACGCGCTCACCGTGCTGCAGCACCGCGGCCAGGACGCCGCCGGCATCGCCACCGTGGACGGCAATCGCCTGCGCCTGCACAAGGGCGCGGGGCTCGTGCGCGACGTGTTCGGCAGCCCCGACATGCTCACGCTGCGCGGACGCCTTGGCATCGGCCATTGCCGCTATCCCACGGCCGGCTCGGAAAGCAGCGCCGAGGCGCAGCCGTTCTACGTCAACTCGCCGTATGGCATCGCGCTCGGCCACAACGGCAACCTCGTCAATACCGACGCGCTGCGCCGCGAGATGTACGAGGACGACCGCCGCCACATCAACACCGATTCGGATTCGGAAAT
>JAFEFP010000073.1 GCA_018240545.1 Pseudomonadota bacterium
GCTGACCATCGACAACAGCACAGTCGCGTTCAATTATGGTGGGGCCAGTTTCGGCGGCGGCATCCAATCCGCCGCCAACATCGTCGCCACCAGCACGATTTTCGCGCGCAATACGAACGGCAACAGTACTAATCCGGATATCGTGCTCGCTACCGGCAAGACCCTCACGGGTTTCGCCGACCTCGTCATGTCGATCAACAACGTGCCGCTTCCCGGCGTGATCGTGACCTCACTCGATCCGAAGTTGGCACCGCTTGGCAATCATGGCGGCCTCACGCGCACACATGCCTTGCTTACTGGCAGCCCCGCGATCGACACGGGCAGCAATCCGCTGGCTGCCACGACCGATCAGCGCGGCAGCGGATTCGCGCGCGAAGCGCCAGCCGGCAAGCCCGATATCGGTGCCTACGAGCGCCAACCCGACGAGGACGAGATCTTCGGCAACGGATTCGACTGACGCAAGCTGTTGTTTCGGAAGATTTTCGCTTCGTTCGGACTGCGGTCCGGCCGCGGGCACGTGCTATGCTGCGCGGCGGAACGGGGGCGAATGGATCGGGCACGTGATCGAGATTGCCGGCTACAAAATCCTGCGCCAGCTTGGTCGTGGCGGCATGGCCACGGTGTACCTCGCGATGCAGGAATCGGTGCAGCGCGAAGTCGCGCTCAAGGTGATGTCGCCGAGTCTGCTCGCCGATCCGGACTTCGGCGAGCGTTTCCTGCGCGAGGCGCGCATCGCCGCCAAGTTGCACCATCGCAACGTGGTCGGCGTGCATGATGTCGGCCGCGCCGGCGAATACCACTACATCGCGATGGAATACCTGGGTGGCGGCGCCGTGCTGGCCAAGGACGGTACGCCGCGCCCGGTAAGTTTCTCCCTGCGCGTGACGCGCGAGATCGCGACCGCGCTCAACTATGCGCATGCCAAGGGCTTCGTGCATCGCGACGTCAAGCCCGACAACATCCTGTTGCGCGAGGACGGCAGCGCGGCGCTGACCGACTTCGGCATCGCCCGCGCCAGCGATTCGGCCACGCACATGACCCGCACCGGTACGGTCATCGGCACGCCGCATTACATGAGCCCCGAACAGGCGCGCGGCCGCGCGCTCGATGGTCGCGCCGACCTGTACAGCCTCGGCATCTTGCTGCACGAACTGCTGACCGGGCGCGTGCCGTTCCACGCCGACGATTCGCTCGCGGTCGGCATCATGCACATCACGCAGCCGATCCCGATCCTGCCCGAGCGCCTGTCCGCGCTGCAGCCATTGCTCAACCGCCTGCTCGCCAAGCAACCGGACGAGCGCTACCAGGATGGCGCCGCAGTGGCCGACGCGATCGAGCAGATCGAGCTGGCAATCGCGCATGGCCAGCATCCGGAACTCGTCGATTCCTCAACGCCGCTGCCGCGCCGGGCCTTCGCCGATCCCGATGCCACGCGCACCGTGCCGGCCACGCCGCAACCCGGCGCGCGCCATCGCGCGGAACCGAGCCTTGGCCGGCTCGACGACATCGCCAATTCGCCGATGCATCGTCCGCCATCGTCGCGTGCCGCCGCGTCGCCGGGACGCGGCCGACGCTGGATCGTCGCGACGATCATCGTCATTGCCATCGTCGTGTCGGCACTCTGGTTTTTCCAGAATCGCCTGCGCGGACTGTTGCCGAACACGGAATTGAATACCCTGATCGCGCGTGGCGACAAGGCGCTGGCCGAAGGCAAGCTGGTCGGCGACCACAACGACAGCGCGCGCGAACTGTTTCAGGCCGCGCGCACGCTGGATCCGGACAATGACGCGGCGCGCGCGGGCTTGAACAAGGTTGGCGAACGCCTGATCGAGCAGGCGCGCGCGGCGCTCACGCGCAACGATTTTTCCACCGCACAAGCCGACCTCGACCAGGCCAACGAGGTGCTCGGCGGTGGCAAGGACGTCGAGGATCTCAAGTCCGCACTGCATGCGGCGCAATCGCGCAATACCGCCAGTGCCGGCTTGCTGGCCAGGGGCGATGCGGCGCTGGCCGCCGGCAGGCTCGTGGGTGCGGACAGCGCGGCCGAGGCCTACCAGCGCGTGCTCGATGCCGACATGACCAATGGCCTGGCCATCAACGGCTTGAAGAAGGTCGCCGAGGCGGTGGCGCAGCAGGCGCGCGACGCGATCGCCGCCGGCGATGTGGATCAAGCCAACCGGCTCATCGCCGAACTCGCGCAACTGTCGCCGCATCATCCGGCGATCCCGGAATTGCGCGGCGCCATTGCCAGGTTGCACGCCGGCGCGGAGCAGGCGCTGGAAGACATGCTCACGCGCGCCGAGGCGCAACAGCGCGCCGGACGCATTGCCGGTGCCGACGGCGCGCTCGCGCTGTTCCAGTCCGCGCTCAAGAGCGATCCGGCCAACGCGCGCGCGAAGGCGGGCCTGGCCCGGCTCGCGCAGACCCTGATCGCGCAGGCCAATGCCGCGCTCGACGACGACAATTCGGTGCCGGCCGGCGCCTTGCTGCAGCAGGCCGCGCAAGCCGCGCCGGACAGTGCCGCGCTGCGCAAGGCGCAGGCACGCTTGAACGACGCACGCGAGCGGCTCGAGGCGGCCAGGAAAAAGGCGCAGATATCGCCGGCGGATCAAGCCCGTCTCCAGCAGATGCTCGCGGCCGCCGATCAGGCAATGGCCGCGGGCAACCTGATCCTGCCGCCCGGCGACTGCGCGTTCGACAAGTATCGCGCGGTGCTCGCGATCGATGCGGACAACGCGGCCGCGATGGCGGGGCTGGCGAAGATTCCCGCCCGCGCCAAGGAACTGTTCGAACAGGCGATCCGCAACGGCACGCCGAACAAGGCGCGCGCCTACATCGACGCGGTTTCCGAGTCCGACCCCGGCGACGCGGCCGTGCCCTCGATGCGCGAGCGCCTCGCCGACGTGTTCCTCGACCAGACCCAGAGTTTCATCGCGCAGAAGCGACGCGCCGATGCCGGCCGTGCGCTCGATGCCGCGCGCGAATTGAATCCCAACAATCCGCGTCTGGCGGCATTGCGGGCACAATGGGAATCCATGCCGGCGAACTAGCGCGGCGGCAGGATCCCCGCGAGCGCCACGCGCGCAGCGTCGAAGGAGAAATGCTCGCGCACGTTGGCCAGGCCGTTGTCGGACAGTTTCGTCCACAATGCCGCATCCGCGTAGGCGCGCACGATCGCGGCGGCGAAGCCTTCGGGCGAGTCCGCGACGAGAAGATCGACGCCGTTGCGCGCGTGCATGCCTTCGGCCGCGGGCGTGGTCGCCACGACCGGCAGGCCATGGCTCATCGCCATGTTGATCTTGCCCTTGACCCCGGCGCCGTAGCGCAGCGGTGCGAGCGCGAGGCGGCAGCTGTCCATGAACGGCGCGATGTCCGCGACGAAACCATGCACCTGCACGCCGTCGTGGGCCAGTTCCAGGATGCTTTTCGGCGCCTTGCTGCCGATGACGTGGAAGACGACGTCGGGCAGGGCCTTGCGCACGTGCGCAAAGACCTCGCGCACGAACCACAGCACGGCATCGACGTTCGGCGGATGCTGGAAACCGCCGACGAAGACGAGGTCGCGGCGGGCGTCGAATTCGCGGCGGCGACCGGGAATCGCGTGGATGTTCGACAATACCTCGATGCGCACGCCCGGCAGGTCGCGCGCGAGCAGCGCCTTTTCCGCCGCACTGACCACGAGCGTGACGTCGCACTCGCGCATCAGCTTGAGCTCCTGCGCGCGCGTGCGTGCGGCCTGCGCGGCCTGTTCGGCGCTGCCGCTCAATGCGGCGGCGCGTTGCTCGCGCAGGTGGTGCACATCGACGGTATCGAAAATCAGGCGCGCCTGCGGCGCGTAGAGCCGCACGAGCCCGACGTGGTTGGCGGCGACATAATGCCGCGACAGGACGACAGTGCCAAGCGACTTGCCGTGCGCTCGCAGCCATGCCACCGGATCGGAAACGAACGGGTGATACAGGGCCTGCACGCCGAGTGCCTGCAGCGCCTGGGTATAGGCGCCGGCATGCGCGCGGTTGTCGGGCAAGAAGCTCACCGCGTGGCCGGCCTCGCGCAGCAGGCGCATGATGTTGAGCATGCGCAGCGATCCCGAATCCTGATCCGGCGTCGGTGTATACGCGTCGACGATCAACACATGGCCGCGGGCACGGAAATTCGCCGCGGCCTCGGCATCCTTCGCGTCGTGGATCGGTGCCGGCTGGTGCGCGAGTTCACGTTGCCACTTTTCCTGAAACGTGGCGCGGTTGATGAGCTGATGACGCTTCATCCCGCTGCCGGTATCGGTACCGGCGGTGATGCCTTCGAAATGCACGACCGTGGCGCGCGGCTCGTAGATCACCTTCTTGCCTGCCGCGCGCACGGCGAAGGCGAGGTCGGTGTCCTCGTAGTACGCCGGGGCGTAGCGCAGGTCGAAGCCGCCGAGTTGCCCGAACAGATCGCGACGCAGCAGGATCGCGGCGCCCGAACAATAGTCCGCCTCGCGGCGGAATTCGTAGCGCGGGTCGGCGGGATCGTCGAAGCGTCCGTAATTCCAGCCCGAGCCGTCGGCGAAAACGATGCCGCCGGCTTCCTGCAGGCGGCCGTCGGGATAGACGAGCTTGGCGCCGACCAGACCCGCTTCGGGCTCTTGCTCGAAGGCGCTCAGCAGCGCGTCGAGCCAGCCCGATTCGACCACGGTGTCGTTGTTGAGGAAGGCGAGAAATTCACCACGCGCCACGCCGGCCCCGGCATTGCACGAGCCGACGAAACCGAGGTTGCGCGCATTGCGCACGATGCGGATGCCGGAAACCTGGGCGAGACGTTCGGCAGTGGCATCGGTGGAAGCGTCGTCGACCACGACGACTTCGCAGGATGCGACGCAGGGACGTTCGGCCAGCGAGCGCAGGCAGGCGATGGTGTAGTCGATCTGGTTGAATACCGGGATCACGATGCTCACGCGCGGGGTTTCGCTTGCCGGCACCGCGAACGGGCGGAAAGCGCTCGTTGGCGCCGACACGGTGCGCGCATTCGCCGGCGGCGCGTCGCGGCGGAATTCGTCGGCCGCGCGGCGCAACGTGCCGGCCACGCCGCGGCTGGCCAGGCTGCCGCGGGTGCGATGCGCGAGCGCGCGCAGGCGTCCGGCAAGGTAGCCGAGGCGGGCCACCAGCGTACGCCCTGTGCGCCGGGCGAAGCGCAGCGGTTTGGTGATGCGCCAGGACAGGCTGTGCAGGATCCGTTCACGCTCGCCGCGCAGAGCATCGCGTTCGCTGCGCAATGCATCGCGTTCGCTGCGCAATGCATCGCGTTCGCGGTTCGCCGCCTGCAAGTCCCGGTCGAGCGCCAATGCCCATGCGCTGCGCTCGTCGAACTCGCCCTGCAAACGGCGCAGGCGCTCGGCCGCGGCCGCCTCGCGTTCGGCAAGCTCGATTCGGGACTTGCGCAGGACTTCGCCCGCTTGCTTGAGCTGCGTGTCGAGTCCGAACGCCCACTGCGCGCGATGTTCGAGTTCGCGCTGCTGGCCGGCGATCTTGCCTTCGAGCGATTCGATTTCGCGTTGCGCTTCGCCGACCAGTTCCGCGCGCTGCTGCGCCGCGAGGCGGCCGGTTCCGGCGACGGCGAGGCGACGCGCATGGCGTGGTCGCGGAGCCAGTGGCAGCAGGCGGCGATAGTCCGCGGCCATGTCGGCGAGCGTGCGCGGCAGCTGCTGCGCCAGCGTGGCGCGAACGCGCGCGAGCCGCGCCGGATCCGCGCGCAACGACTCGATCGCCGCGGCAATGGCCGGCGCTTCGGGCGCAACGAGAAATCCATCCACGCCATCGGCGATGCGCTCGCCGAGCGCGCCCAGGCGCGTGGCCAGCACGGGAATGCCCAGGCTGCGCAGCTCCGACAGCGTGTAGCTGAATGTCTCGGGGAGATCGGCCGGCATCAGGGCGGCATCCGGCCCGATGCGCGCGATCAGGGCGGGCAATTCGGCCGTCGTGTAGTTGAGCAGGATGTGGACATCGGCGCGGCCGAAGAATTCGCGCGCTTCGGCGCCGGCGCCAAGCAGGAACCATTCGATGCCGCGCAGGTGCGGCAGCAGCTTGCGCAGCAAGTTGGCGGCCTTGCCGCCACGCACGCGCCCGAGAATCACCAGGCGCAGCTTGTCGCGCGCAGGCGGGGCGGGCAGCGGTCGCTTCACCGCGGCAGGCCACGGCGCGATGCCGTGCGCAATCACGTTTTTCGGCAGGCTCGCCAGGCGCGGCTGCAGCTTCAGGAAAATGTCCAGCGCCGACCGGCTGGGAGCAAGCAGCGTCGCTTGCGCGGCAAGCGCCGCGTCGGCCAGGCGCTCGCGCAACACCAGCCACCAATCCGGATCGCGCTCGGCGAATTCGAATCCCGCCTCCGCGCCGGCAAGGTCGGCGCGAAGTTGCGCCGCGTCGAACCGCACTGCGGTGTCGTCCAGGTTGCGGTGCAGCAGCGGCCACAGCGGGTAAAAATCGTGGATGAAATACAGGGTCGGAACGCCGCTGCGCAGCGCATCGAGGCTGTGCCCGATCAGGGACGACACGACCACGGCGTCCACGGCGAAATCGCGCAACACGCCGTCGAGGAATTCGCGGTAGCCGCGATGCGCGAGCGCCGTGCTGGCGATCGGGTCCGGCAAGACGGCTTCGCGCAAGGGCGGCAAGGACAGCGTGGCAGCACGCAGTTCGAGCCGTTCGCCATGGCGGCGGCGCTCGAAGTTGCCGCGCGCCATGAGCACCAGGTGATGGCGTTCGCGATCCGCCGCGGCGATGTCGCGCACGAAGCGTTCGGCGCCGCCACCCCAACCGTGCAACACATGCAGCACGACCGGCTTGGCATCCAGTCCGGGATAGCCGGCGGCGGAGGCCGGATGCGCGAGCGCGGCCGCGACCGCCTCGCGCAGTTCGCCGAGCGCGGATGGCGGCGGCGCGTCGTCGCCCGCAGCGGGAGAATGCGGGCCAGACAAGTCGCGCGTCGGGTCGGCGACGTACAGGTCATCCAGCACCACGCCACGCCATGGCGCGGCGGATGCCGGCACGGCCGGCGTCCGGAGGGCCTCCGGATCGATCGTACGCAATGCCGCGCCGTTCCACAGGCTCAACAGCGGCGAGAATGCCGGCCAGTCGATGGCGTCGTGCCTGCCATGCGCCCAGCACAGCGCATCGATGCGCGCGGGATCCGCCGTGCTGCGGATCCCGGCCGGAAGCGGTGCATTGGCCGGATCGACATTGTCCAGCGCCGACGCAACGAGCACTTCCGGCAACGACAGCGCCGGTGCGAGCCGCTCGAACCAGAACGGCGGCAGCGCCGTGCCTGCGCGAATCAGGATGAGGTTCTCGCCGGGAAATTGTTTCGCGGCAGCGCGCAGCGCGGCGCAGGCGTCGAGCGTGCCGAAATCCGCGGTGCGCGCATCGGCTGGCAGCGCCGACGCGAGCGCGGGCAGCCATTCCGGCGCCGCGGCGGCGCCGAGGATGCACACGCGCACCGGCCGGAGGTTTTCCATTGTCTGCGACGTTCAGTGATGCCCGGCGCCGAATCCCGGCATCTGCATCTCGCTGTAGCCCGCGGGGATGGCGAAGTCCGCGCTGGCGATCGCGCCGCGGGTCACTTGCTTGATCTGCGTCACTCCCACCACCTTGCCCGCGTCGTAGCGCGTCATCATCACCGGGAACTTGCCGACGGGCATCTGGTTGAGGCTCGAGGAAGCCATGCCCGCGGAGGCGGTCTGCGCCAGCGCGCGCAGATCCTCGAAAACCTTGCGCACGGTGGCCTGGTCGGCGGCGTCGATGCCGGCGGCCGAAAGGTCGGCGAGGCAGGTGTCGCTGCCGTGGTCGGACCCGACGTTGACGCTGTAGACTGCACAGGTGTAACCGTCCACGGTTTGCGTCTGGCCGGTCGGCGCGTAGGTCACGGTGACGCCGCCATGGCCATGCGCGGCCATGCGCTGCTTCATCATCTCGCGCATCTGCGGCGGCACGTTGGCCAGCATGGCGTTCATCGACTGCGCCATCTTGCCCAGGTCCAGGTACTGCTGCTTGTCGCGCCTGAGCATGAGGATGTTGCCGCTGGCGGCATCCACGAGCATGCTGACATTGCCCGAATCCATGCGCAGGTGGCTGCCGGATACCTCGATCTGCGTCAGCGCATGGCCGCTGTCGCCCTTGACCTCGACGAATTCGGCGCGGAAATCGGCGAACGCGGATGCCGAAACCGCGCAACCCAGGATGGCGATGGACAACGCAAGGCGACGAGGCATGAATCTCTCCGGAACGGGCGGCGGAAAACCGCCTGCGGATTATCGCGGAAGCGGCCTGTCCTGTCACCGAATCGGGTAGACTGGCGCGACGTATTCCGCCATTGCCGTGCGCTCTTGTCCGCCTACCGTTTTCCGCACTCTGCCCGGGTCCCGCTGGTCGGCCTGACCATGGCGCTGGCGGCGTGTTCGCCGCCGCCGGTCAAGGTCGCGCCGCCCGACACCGTCGGCGCGGTCGCCGCGATCCGTGCCCTCGGCGCGCATTACCAATCCAGCGTGCAGGTGCACGGCGTGCGCGATCCGGCCGTGGACGGATTCCTGGCCGCGGCGCGCACGCAGGAAGCGCGGGGCGATTTCCACAGCGCGTGGGCCGCTGTCGACAAGGCCTTGGCGATCTCGCCGCGCGCGCCGGACATCCTGCAATTTGCCGCCGAACTGGCGATCGAAAACGGCGACTGGAAGCAGGCGGGTGAGCTGGCGCGGCAGTCGTATGACCTCGGCGCCAGGGTCGGCGGCCTGTGCGCGCGCAATCTGGAAACGCAGGCGCGTGCACTGGCGGTGCAAGGCGACGATGCCGGCGCGGCGCAGGCGCGCGCAAGGATCGAAGCCTGCCGCGTGCCGCCGGTGACGCGGTTCTGAGCATGCGTGCGGCGAGTGCGCGCGAACTGCTCGGCGCGGATGGTCCGTTCGCGGCGGAAGTTGCCGGTTTCACGCCGCGCGCTTGCCAGCAGGACATGGCCGCGGCGGTAGAGGAAGCCATCGCCGAGCGGCAGACGCTGGTGGTCGAGGCCGGCACCGGCACCGGAAAAACCTTTGCCTACCTCGTGCCGGCGCTGCTGTCCGGCAAGCGCGTGATCGTTTCCACCGGCACCAAGACCCTGCAGGACCAGTTGTTCCA
>JAFEFP010000074.1 GCA_018240545.1 Pseudomonadota bacterium
ATCTTCTGGATACTCCGGGCCACGCCGACTTCGGCGAGGACACCTATCGCGTGCTGACCGCGGTCGATTCGGCGCTGATGGTGATCGACTGCGCGAAAGGCGTGGAGGAACGCACGATCAAGCTGATGGACGTGTGCCGGCTGCGCGACACGCCGATCATGACCTTCATCAACAAGCTCGACCGCGAGGGCCGTTCGCCGATCGAACTGCTCGATGAAGTGGAGTCGGTGCTGAAGATCCAGTGCGCGCCGATCACCTGGCCAATCGGCATGGGTTCGCGGCTCAAGGGCGTGTATCACCTCGTCAGTGGCGAAGTGCATGTATTCGAGCCGGGGCGCAATTTCACGCGTCAGGATTCGACGATATTCGCTTCGCTCGACGATCCGGCGCTGGCGCAGAAAATCGGCGCGGACATGCTGCGCGAACTGCGCGAAGAACTGGAATTGGTCGAGGGCGCCTCGCATCCGTTCGATGTGGACGCCTATCTCGCCGGCCGGCAGACGCCGGTGTTTTTCGGCTCGGCAGTGAACAATTTCGGTGTGCAGCTCTTGCTCGATTTCTTTGTCGAGCACGCGCCCGCACCACGGCCGCGCGCGACGACCACGCGCGTGGTCGCGCCGCTGGAAGAAGGGCTCACCGGCTTCGTGTTCAAGATCCAGGCAAACATGGACCCGCAGCACCGCGACCGCGTCGCTTTCCTGCGCATCTGCTCGGGCACGTTCGAAGGCGGCATGAAGGCGTTCCACGTGCGCGCGGCAAAGGAGGTCAAGCTCGCCAACGCACTGACCTTCATGGCCAGCGAACGCGACATCGTGGAGAAAGCCTATCCGGGCGACGTGATCGGCCTCCACAACCACGGCACGATTTCCATCGGCGACACGTTCACGCAAGGCGAAGCGCTTGCCTTCACCGGCATCCCGAATTTCGCGCCGGAACTGTTCCGCCGCGCGCGCCTGCGCGATCCGCTGAAGATGAAACAACTCACGAAGGGACTGGCGCAATTGTCCGAAGAAGGCGCAACGCAATTCTTTCGGCCGCTGCTGAGCAACGACCTGATCCTGGGCGCGGTCGGCGTGCTGCAATTCGACGTCGTTGCGTATCGCTTGAAGGACGAATACGGCGTCGACTGTGCGTTCGAGAATGCAACCGTGACGACCGCGCGCTGGATTCGCTGCAACGACGAGAAGAAGCTCGCCGAATTCCGCGACAAGGCGGCGCTGAACCTGGCGCTGGATGCGGCCGGTGAACTCGTTTATCTGGCGCCCTCGCGGGTCAATCTTCAATTGACCGAAGAGCGCTGGCCGGACGTCGCCTTCGCGGCCACGCGGGAACACGCGAGCGCGGTGGAAACCGGTTAGGAAACCCTGATTTTGCTCGTCATTCCGGCATGGTCGAGTGTCGGCGCCAGCCGACCGAGGGGAATCCGGAAGCCAGGGAAGGCATGCACACACGCAAGCGCAACGTTGGCATCCTTGCAGTCCGGATCCCGGCAATCCCTGCCGGGATGACGACAATTACCCTTCGTGCGGCTTGGACGAGTTGAAGATCTCGTCCGGCACAAAATTGGCGCGGAAGATCTCGTCGCCATGGTGGGTCCCGCCGGTCGCCAGACGATGCTCGTCGAAACCGGCGAAGATGCGATCCGGTACCGCCGCGGCCGTGCTTGCGGTCGCTGGCGTGTGCGCACGATCACGCTGCACCGAAAACAGGACGAAGGCAGCCACCAGGCTTGCGGCCATCGCGGCGGCGGCCAGGCGCCAGCGCCGTGGCGCGATGGCAGCGCGCCGCGGCGTGGCGCGCCGATGCGCGGCAACCGGGTGCGCTGCGCCCAGCGCGGCAGCGAGATCCGCGCCGAGTCGCGCCGAAGCCGGCTCCAGTTCACGGCTGAAACGCAACAGGTCGGCGTGCAACGGCGAAGCCGCTTCTTCGGCATGCGGCAAGCGCGCGAGTTCGATCAAGGCATCGACATCGGGAACGGCCATTTCGCGCCCGCGCCGCGCCGATTGCCCGAACAGGTTTTTCAGATCCCGGTCATTCATCGAAGTCTCCAAATCCTTGTGCGGCAAGGCGCGTCTTGAGCGCCAGCATGCCGCGGTCCAGCAACTTGCGCGCCGCCTCTTCCGAGACGCCCACCGCACTGCCGATCTCGCGCAGGCTGAAGCCTTGCAGGTGCAAAGCAACCGCCTCACGCCGCCGCAGCGGCAAGCTCGCCATGCACGCGGCAACCCGGGAAAATTCCTGGGTACCGAGCGCCTGGCGTTCCGGACCGGGCGCGGTCTCCACCAGCGCCTCGGACGTTTCGCCTTCCGGCAGGGCCTCCACCGGCCGCGCCTGCGCCACGCGGATCGCGTCGATCACCGCCGACAGCACGGTCCTGTGGATATAAGACGCATGAAAGGCCGCATTCCGGTCACGTTCCAGCGCCTTCCACAGCCGGATGCGGACTTCCTGCTCGACATCGGCGGGATCCAGGCCGTATTGATCCAGGCCGTGGCGGGCGATGGACGCGCGCACGCGGGCGCCGTACTCGGCCAACAGCTGCTGCAGGCGCGCGCGTACGGCGGGATCGAAACTCATGGCGCCACCGCGATTCCCGCCTCAACCGGAGATGTAGCGCTGCATGTGCTCGAGTTCCTGCGCCTGGTCCTCGATCACGGCCTTGACCAGATCGCCGATCGACACCACGCCGACCACGCGGCCGTTGTCGACGACCGGCAAATGGCGCACGCGCTGGCCGGTCATGAGTTTCATGCATTGACCGACGCTGTCGCCCGGCGCCACCGTGAGCACGGACGCGGACATGATCTCGCGCACCGGCGTTGCCGCCGAGGAACGCCCCTGCAAGATCACCTTGCGCGCGTAGTCGCGCTCGGAAACGATGCCGAGCAGTTGCGTGCCGCGCATCACCAGCAAGGCGCCGATGCGCTTGTCGGCCATGGCACGGATCGCCTCGAGCACCGGCTGCTCGGGTTCGATGGCGTGAATCGCACCGCCCTTGGTATCGAGCACTTGCTTGACCAGTTGCATGGCACCTCCTCCCCCAGGCCGATCCGCGCCTAGTTTACTGCGGTTCGCGGCGGGCGGGATGCAGCGCGTCGACCAGATACAGCGGTCGCTGCTTGGCTTCCATGTACAGCCGGCCCAGATACTCGCCGATCAGGCCCAGGGCGATCAGTTGCACGCCGCCGAGGAACAGCATGACCAGCAACAAGGTCGGGTAACCGCGCACCGCATCGCCGTACAGGAGGGCCTTGCCGAACACGAAGGCGCCGAACACGAAAGCGGCGAATGCCGTCAGCAGACCGACGTAGGTAGCCAGACGCAACGGTACCGTCGAGAACGAGGTGATGCCTTCGAGGGCGAAGTTCCACAGCCGCCAGTAATTGAATTTGCTGCTGCCGGCATGACGCGCTTGGCGCTGATAAACGATGGCCTTTTGACGATAACCAACCCAGGCAAACAGGCCCTTCATGAAACGCTGGCGCTCGCGCACTTGCTTGAGTGCATCTGCCGCTCGTCGGCTCATCAGGCGGAAATCGCCGGTGTCGCGCGGCACCGGAGTCTGGCTCAGCCGCTGCATCACCCGGTAGAACGCCGCGGAGGTGAATTTCTTCGTGCCGCTTTCGCCCGCGCGCGATGCGCGCGTGCCATAGACGACGTCGTAACCTTCGCGCCACGCGGCGACGAATTGCGGGATCACTTCCGGCGGATCCTGCAAGTCCGCATCAATCACGACCACGGCATCCGCCTCCGCCGCATCCAGTCCCGCCGTCAGCGCGAGTTCCTTGCCGAAGTTGCGGCTCAATTTCAGCGTCGCCACGCGCGCATCCCCGGCGCGCAGCGCTTGCATCACGGCCCATGTGTCATCGCCGCTGCCGTCGTCGACATACAACACGGTGCACGCCAGATCGAGCGCGTCGAACACGACGGCAAGGCGCGCGTGGAATGCGCGCAGGCCCGCGCTTTCGTTGTACGCGGGAACGACGACAGTGAGCGTTTGCATGGGGGCATGCTAGCCGAAAGCCAAGGCGTCGCGAAGTCGCATCATTTCGGCAGATAGCCGATGCCGCCCAACTGCCGCACCTGGCGCTGCGTCCATTCGGCGTGACGCAGCACGTAGGGCGAGGGATGATCCGCGTGCAGCCGTTTCGGATTCGGCAGCACCGAGGCCAACAAGGCGGACTGGTAGCCATCGAGTTGCGCCGGCGCCTCATGGAAAAACGTGCGCGCTGCGGCGTCGGCGCCGTAGATGCCGTTGCCGAATTCGGCAATGTTCATGTACACCTCGAGGATGCGCCGCTTGGGCCAGGTGATTTCCAGCAGCACCGTGAAATACGCCTCCAACCCCTTGCGCACGAAACTACGCCCGCTCCACAGGAACAGGTTCTTCGCCGTCTGCTGGCTGATCGTGCTCGCGCCGCGCAGGCGCTCGCCGTCGTCGGCCTCGTCGAGCGCGTCCTGGATCGCCTGCACGTCGAAACCGTGATGGAACGGGAATTTCTGGTCTTCGCTCGCGATCAATGCCATCGGCAATTGCGGCGACACATCGCGCCACGGCACCCAGTGGTAGTGCAATGCGAAACTCTTCTCGCCCGCACTCCATGCCTGGATGCGTCGCTCCAACATGAATGCGGATGTCGGTGGCGGCACAAAGCGCAGGACTGCGACCACCAGCCAGGTCACGGCAATCCAGGCCAGCGCCAGGCGCCAGGCCCAGCGCCACACGCGCCGCCGCCAGCGCCGCGGTCGATTCGGTTTGGCCGATGTCATGGGCACGCACGATGGCCGACGCGCCGGCAATGTGCAATAGTCGACGTCGCCATTGATTTGCTGCTTGCCCGCCCCATCTCCTGCGGCCATGTCCGAGTCCGTCAACGATTTCCTGCACCGTTTCGAGCTCGAGCGCGCCGGCGTGCGCGGCGTGCTCGTACGCCTGAGCCGCAGCTGGCAACAGGTGCGCGCGCGCGCCGATTACCCGCCCGCGCTCGCCGGCCTGCTCGGGCGCACGCTCGCCGCCAGCGCCCTGCTCACCGGCAACATCAAGTTCGACGGCGCGTTGTCGATCCAGATCAAGCATGCCGGCCCGATCGACCTGCTGTTTGCCGAATGCGGCAGCGATGGCCGCGTGCGCGGCCTCGCGCGCTGGCACGGCGACATCGCGGACGAATTCCGGCTGGACGCCGCGCAACCGGCGCCGTTGCTCGCGATCACCATCGACAACCGCGGCAGCGGCCAGCGCTACCAGGGCCTGGTGCCGGTGGAGGATGCCCGCCTGGCTGCCGCGTTCGAGGGCTACTTCGAACGCTCGGAGCAACTGCCCACGCGGGTCGTGCTGGCCGGCGACGCGCAAGGCAGTGCCGGCATCATGCTGCAGCGCCTGCCGGGCGAGGGTTCGAACGACACCGAGGCGTGGCACCGTGTCGGGCATTTGCTGGCCAGCGTCAACGACGGCGAATTGCTGGGCCTTGCGCCGGAAACGCTGCTGTATCGCCTGTTCCACGAAGAGAACGTGCGCCTGCACGATGGCAAGCCACTGCGCTTTGGTTGCAGCTGCTCGCGCGAACGCGTTGCGGCGATGCTGCATTGCATCGGCCGCGCCGAAGCCGAGGCGGCCGTGCGCGAGGACGGCTTCGCCGAAGTGACCTGCGAATTCTGCAATACGCCGTACCGCTTCGATCGGGTGGACCTTGAACACGTGTTCCACGCGGCGGAATCCGCGCCCGCGGCATCGACGCGGCACTGACGCGACTCAGGCCGATTGCCCGATCCACACGTGTGCGGGCTGGGGCCGGGCGTACAGGAAACCCTGACCGAACTCACAACCCAGCGCGACCATCGTCGCATGCTGCGCCTCGGTCTCGATGCCCTCGGCGATCACCTGCATGCCGAGCGCGCCGGCCAGGGCGAGGATCGCGCGCACGATCGCGGTGCTGCTGGAATCCGCCGCACCCATCTCCGCGACGAACGAACGGTCGATCTTGAGCGCCTGCAACGGGTACTGGTGCAGGTAGCTCAGCGACGAATACCCCGTGCCGAAATCATCCAGCGACACCCCGATCCCGTGCTCGCGCAGCGCATCGAGCAGGCGCTTGGCGGCGGGCGGGTTGTCGATGAGCATGCGCTCGGTCACCTCGATGCGAACGCGCTCCGGCGGCAGCGAATGCCGCTGCATCAGGGCCAACAGATCCCGATCCAGCGATTCGACGCGGAAATGGCGGCCGGACAGGTTGATCGAGACGAACCCGCTTGCGCTACCCAGCACGGTATTCGCGATTTCGAACGTGCGCTCGTACATCTGCCAATCGATCTGTTCGGCCGCGCCGGTCTCCTCGGCCACGGCCAGAAAATCGGCCGGGACGAGCAAACCACGCTCGGGATGTTGCCAACGCAACAGCGCCTCGTAGCCGACCACGGCGCGGTCGCCCAAGCGCACGATCGGCTGGAAGAACGGCACGAACTCGCTGCGCGCGATGGCGCGGCGCAGGTCGCTCTCCAGCTCCATCAATTGCATGGCTTCCCGGTGCAGGTGCTCGTCGAACAGCGCATAGCGGCGCCGGCCTTCGCTCTTGGCGCGGTACATGGCGACGTCGGCATCGCGCAGCAGCTCCTCGGCCTTGCGGTAGCGGGCGGAGGCCATGGCGATGCCGATGCTGGTGGAACTGAATACTTCCTTGCCGCCGAGACGGATCGGTTCGTTGAGCACGTCGATGACGCGCTGCGCCAGCGCGCAGGCGTCGTCGGCGTCCTCGACGTCGTTGCTCAGGATCGCGAACTCGTCGCCGCCCAGACGCGCCACCAGGTCCCGCGGTTCCAGGCACGCAGCGATGCGTCCGCCAACTTCGTTGAGCAGTTCGTCACCGATCAGATGGCCGACCGAATCGTTGATGACCTTGAAGCGGTCCAGGTCCAGGAACAGCACGGCGAAACGGTGGCGCGGGTCGCGCCGGAAATCGGCAATGGCCTGGGTGAGTCGTTGCAGCAGGAAAATGCGGTTGGGCAGGCCGGTCAGTGCATCGTGCAGGGTTTCGTGCTTGAGCTGGCGCTCCATGCGTTCGCGCACGGCGATGTGCTCGTGCAGTTCGCGGTTCGCGGCGGCCAGTTCGCTGGTGCGCTCGATCACGCGCTGTTCCAGCTCCGCGTTGGCCAGCTTGAGCGACTCCGCGTTGCGCTTGCGCTCAAGGGCATTGGCGATGTGGTACGAAACGAAGGTGAGCAGTTCCTGGTCGCGCGGCGTGTAGCGATGTTCCTCGGAGTGGCTTTGCACGGCGAGCACGCCGACGGCGCGGTCGCTGCAGATGAGCGGGACGCCCAGCCAGCTGCGCGAGCGCGTGCCGATCGGTTCCGCCGCGCCGGAGGCATACAGGCGCTCGAGCCCGGCGCGGTCGGCAAGCAGCACGCTGCGGGTATGCAATACGTACTCGGTCAAGCCGTGGCCGAGTTCGCGCGGTTCGCGCTTGCGATCGCGCTCGTCCACCGAGTACGGAAACACGAGCTGCTTGCCGTCGTCGCTGAGCAGGGCAATGTAAAAGTTGCGCGCGTACAGCAGGCCGCCGACCGCGCGGTGCACGGCCGCATAGAATTCGTCGAGGCTCTCGCTGCTGTTGGCCAGTTCGGCGATGCGGAACAATGCCGCCTGCAGGCGTTCGCCGCGCTGGCGCTCGAGGACCTGCTGCTGCAGCAAGCGGTTGGCGTCGCGCAGGGCATCGGTACGTTCGGCGACACGCCGTTCGAGTTCCTCGTGCACCAAACGCCGTTCCAGCGCGGTCTGGATGTGCTGGGCGACGTAGGCCAGCAGCTCCTGGTCGCGTTCGGTGTAGCGCGCATTCTCGGTGTAGCTCTGTACGACCAGTCCGCCGTTGACCTTGCCCGAGCGCAACAGCGGAACGCCCATCCAGTCCACGCAGTCCGGCCCGAAATCCGCGATCCGTTCGCCGAGTTGCGCTTCGATTTCGGTCAGCGTACCGCGCAAGGGGCGCGCGCCCTTGAGCAGATGCCAGGTCAGGCTGCCGCGGCGCTCCGGCATCGACATTTCCTGGTCGGGCCGGGGCGCGTCGGTATCCGCGACATCGACGAAATACGGAAAACGCAACGAATCGCGCTGCGCGTCGTACAGGGCAATGTAGAAGTTTTCCGCATACATCAGGCCACCGACGATGGCATGCAGGGCCTTGTACACTTCGGGCAGGTCCAGATCCGCGCTGGCGAGGTCGGCGATGGCGAACAAGGCGCGCTGGAGGCGCTCGGCCTGCTCCAGATCCGAGCTCGGCGTACCGGAAAATTTCAACGTGGACATGATCCGGTCCGCTTCCGGGCTCCTGCCCGCGGATGCCAAGATCATGCTGGAAGCGCTCGAGGACAAGGCCGGCAAAACCCCAATCTGAATGCGCGTTAGTCTAACGATTTTTTTCAGCCGCGCGGCGCAGCGGCGGTCAACGGGAGTAATTGTTAGTTTTCCGTGATTTGCGCTATACTCCGCCGAAATTGCCTTCGCGGCGGCAAGTGGAACTTCGCCGCGGGTCCGCTTTCACAGTTGCTCGATACAACCGAATGTCGATGCGCATCGCAACCGCCCTTTTCAGTGCCCTGCTCGTGCCCGCCTTCGCGCTGGCGCAGTTGCCGGCGCCTGCTTCCGGGGCCGGTTCCGCGGTGGTGCTTGCGCCGCAGGATGGTCCCCAAGGCGAAACCGGCGACGCAGGCTGGCGCCTGCCGCTATGGGGCACCTCCGATGGTCGCGTACTGGCACTGGTCGCGCTGGGTGGCAGCCACGGCGCACCGACGCTGCCGCAAGCACCACAGATCGGTTCGGCAGCCGACTGGCAACTGATCGACGTCACGCATTTTGTCGGCGGCGGACTGTCGTTGCGGCTGGGCAATCGGGTCAATGCCTGGGCGAAATTCGGCCGTGGCATCGCCCTGACCCCGCTCAACACGGCAGCGGCAACGCTGGGCTGCGATGCAGGGCTGGCGCTTGCCCTGAACGAGGCTTGCCCCGCCTTCGCCACACCCGTCAAATCCGGCGTTGCAAGCATCGGCGCCGGCTGGAGTACCGATCGCCTGGACTTCGCTGCAGATGCCGGATTGGCATGGC
>JAFEFP010000075.1 GCA_018240545.1 Pseudomonadota bacterium
GCCAGCGCGCCGCCGGGCAAGCGCATGGGCCATGCCGGCGCGATCATCTCCGGCGGCAAGGGCACGGCGGCGGCCAAGTTCGCGGCGCTGGAAAAAGCCGGCGTGACGACGGTCAAGTCCCCGGCGGACCTGGGCAAGGCGATCGCGGCACGGTTGAAGTAATCGCGGCGTCGCGCGATCCGGCGCGACGATCCGTCATTGCGCGCTGCGCAGCAGCGAGCCGAACGTCAGGTACAGCGCATTGTGACCGCCCTGTGCATAGCCGTAGCCGAGGAAGATCGGGCCGAGGAAGGTATCCACGCCGAGGAACACGCTGCCCGCGGCGATCGGGTTGTTGCCGATCTGGCTGCGCGCGTCCCAGATACCGCCGGCTTCGAGGCTGCCGCCGAGGTAGACCGGCACGCTGAACAGCGTCTGTGCATCGGTCAGGCGCCGGTAGTAGACGCCGCGCAGCAGCGCGGTCTGCGTCGCGTAGAGCTGGTTTTCCGTATAACCGGACAGGTTGGTCAAACCGCCCAGCGGACTGAACGCGGCGATCTGGATGTCGCGCCCGTTGCCGGTCGAGGCGCTCACGCTCGCGCCGAAAAGGATCGTGTTCGCACCGTACGATAGCGCCGTGTCCCAGCGCGCGCGCGTGATGCGCGCATTGCCGGTGGAGCCGAGCTTGTCGAGCAGGTATTCCTGCGAGGCGTCCACGCGCGTGCCGTGCGTGGGGAATCCGGAACTGTCCAGGTTGTCGTACACCACGCGCAGCAGGACGCCGCCGAAGGCCGAGGAAAAATCGGGAAAGTCGGGCGAACCGGTGCGCAGGTAGGCGGCATCGCGGCCGTATTCGAACGCGGCGGAAAGCTGCCAGTTCGAATCCGGCGTCCAGCCGGCCTCGAGCGCGCCCAGGCCGCGCCGCCGGCGGTACTCGGCGAAATTCACGCCCTGCCCCGTGTTCACCGGGAAATCGTTGGCGATGTATTGCAGGTAGGGCGCCACGTAGAACTGGCCGCGGCCGCCGATCGGCTGCACGAATTCGCTGTACAACTCGGTGGTCTGGCCGATCTGCACGCGGTTGCGGCTTTCGCCACCGGCTTCGTTCAGGCCGGTGAAGTTCGCCTCGCCGATGAGCTGGTAGCTGTTGATGCCGTTGAAGTTGTCGGACAGGCGCATGCCCAGGCGCAGGAAGTTCGGGCCCCAGCCCTTGTCCACGGGTTGCACGACGAGGCCCGATTTGCCGTCGCGCTTGTCGATCTGGTAGGCGATGCGCTCGTAGCTGCCCTCGCCGTAGGCCTGGCCGATGCGTTCGTCCAGTTGCTTTGCGTCGAAGGGCTTGCCGACGAGGTCTTGCAGCTGCTGCTCGACGTAGCCGGCGGTGCGGCTGCGGTCGTCCAGCACGTCGAGGAAGGCGATGAGCGGAGGATCGAACTCGCGCTGGCGGTGCGCGGCGGCGAAGCGCGCGTAGTCGGCGTCGTCCACGGCGAAGCGTCCAATGCCGTCCACGCGGGCCTGGGCGGCCGCGTAGCCGTGCGCGACCGCCTGCGACGCGCGATCGAAAGCCGCGCTGCCCAAATCGCCCAAATCCGGCGTCAGCAGCAAATCTTCGGGTCCGAGCGTGGCCAGCTGCGCGTCGGTCTGCTTCTTCATCATCGCGGTGAGCATCTGGCTGGCGATCGCGAACGGCGAATTGAGCTGGTCCGCCGGCGCCAGCGGCTCGCCGACGTTGACGACGATCAGGCGCTGGCCACCGAGCGCCCGCGCAACATCCACCGGCACGTTGTCGGTGATGCCGCCGTCGACGAGCAAGTGGCCCTGGTAGCGGATCGGCGCGAAGGCGCCCGGCACCGACATGCTGGCGCGGATCGCCATGGCCAGGTCGCCGTGCCCGAACACCACCCGCTCGCCGTCACCGATGTCGGTGGCCACGGCGCGGAACGGAATCGGCAAGTCGTCGAAGTCGGCAGTGTGTCCCACGGACAGCAGCAGGCGGCGCAGCAGCAATTGCAGTTTTTGGCCCTGGATGGCGCCGCGCGGGAACGCGATCTTGCCCTCGCGCAGGCCGAGTTCGACGCCGCCGAGGAAGCGCAACTCGTCCTCCTTGCGTCGCATCGGCAGTTCCGGACGCCCGGGATCGTCCTGGAACATGTCCTTCCAGTCGATGTGCTCGAGCACGCCCTGGATCTGGTCCGCATCGTAGCCGGCCGCGTACAAACCGCCGACGATCGCGCCCATCGAAGTGCCGACGACGCAGTCGATGGGCACGTGCTCGCGTTCGAGCACGCGCAGCACGCCGATGTGCGCGGCGCCGCGCGCGCCGCCGCCGCCGAGCACGAGGCAGGTTTTCGGGCGCGCCGGCTGCGCCGCGGCCGCGGTCGCAAGGAGCAGGCAAATGGCGAGACAGGCGAAGGTACGGATCATGACGGCGGGCTTTCGTTGGCGACGCACGCAAGCCTAGCCATCCGCACGCGCCGGGCGCAAGCGAAGCCTTACAATGCGTGCAATCGCGCTGCGCCGCATCAGGGTTTCCGGACATGGCACGCTTGCGTTTCGCGCTGGCCCAATTCGATTTTGCCGTCGGCGCGGTCGCGCGCAATGGCGCGCGCGTGCGCGAGTTGATGGCGCAGGCGCGCACGGCGGGCGCGGCATTGGTGGCGTTTCCCGAACTGACCTTGTCGGGCTATCCGCCCGAGGACCTGCTGCTGCGACCGAGCTTCCTCGCCGCCTGCGAGCACGAGTTGGCGCAGGTCGCGCAGGCGGCCGATGGCATAGCCGCCTTCGTCGGTCATCCGCATGCCATGGGCGAGGTATACAATGCGGCATCGCTGCTGGCGGCCGGCCGGATCCGGTTCACCGCGCACAAGCAGGCGCTGCCGAACTACACCGTGTTCGACGAGAAGCGCTATTTCCGGCCCGGGCATGGTTCGGCGGTGACGGATTTCGCCGGCGCGCGCATCGGCTGGCTGGTGTGCGAGGACATCTGGGAGCCCGAGCCCGCGGCGCGCGCGGCCGGCAAGGGCGCGGAACTGCTCATCGTCATCAACGCCTCGCCGTTCGATGTCGGCAAGGCGAAAGCGCGCGAGGAACTGCTGGCGCGGCGCGCGCGCGAGAATGGTGTCGCGATCGCCTACCTGAATCTCGTGGGTGGACAGGATGATCTCGTCTTCGACGGCGGCTCGCTGCTGGTCGAACCCGATGGCCGCATCGCCGCAAGCGCTCCGGCTTTCGTCGATGCCTTGCTCGTGGCCGAATACGACGCTGTGGCGCGCAAATTCCGTGCGATCGATTGGCCCGTCGAAGCCGACGCCTCGCGCGAGGCGCGCGTGTACGCGGCGCTGGCGCGCGGCCTGCGCGACTATGTCGACAAGAACCGCTTTCCGGGCGTGATCCTGGGACTGTCCGGCGGCATCGATTCGGCGCTCACGCTCGCGCTCGCGGTCGATGCGCTGGGCGCGGACAAGGTGACGGCGGTGCGCTTGCCGTCGCGTTACACCTCGGATCTGAGCAATGACCTTGCCGCGCAACAGGCCAGGACGCTGGGCGTGGAACTGCTCACGATCCCCATCGCCGCGCCGTTCGCGGGATTTCTCGACACGCTCGCGCCGGCCTTCGCCGGCCGCGCTGCGGATGTGACCGAGGAGAATCTGCAATCGCGCTGCCGCGGCGCGATCCTGATGGCGCTGTCGAACAAGACCGGGCGCATGCTGCTCACGACCGGCAACAAGAGCGAATACGCCACGGGTTACGCCACGATCTACGGCGACATGTGCGGCGGCTATGCGCCGCTCAAGGATTGCTACAAGGATCTGGTCTACGCGCTCTCGCGCTGGCGCAACCGCGACGGCGAGGTCGTTCCGCCGGCCGTGATCGAGCGCGCGCCGTCGGCGGAGTTGCGCGAGAACCAGACCGACCAGGATTCCCTGCCACCGTACCCGGTGCTCGACGCGATCCTCGCGCGCTTCGTCGAAGGCGAACAGTCGCAGGCAGAGATCGTCGCCGCCGGGTTTGACGACGCCACGGTGCGCCGCGTTGCGCGCCTGGTGTTGATGAGCGAATACAAGCGCCGGCAGGCGGCGCCGGGGCCGAAGATATCGGCGCGCGCCTTTGGCCGCGACCGGCGCTATCCCATCAGCTCGGGCTGGGGTTAGCCTCTGAAAGGAATCATGCGCCACCACCAGTGCGGATATTTCGGCCAGCGACCGGCGAAATAGGGGTGGTTGGGATAATTGAGCTTGAGCACGCGCTCGGCGTCGGCGGAAAGCTTGTCCTGGCCCAGCTGCTTGTAGGCGACGACCTGGATCGCCAGCGCATCGCCGACGGCAGGCGTGCGCTGGTATTTTTCGATGATGTCCTTGGCCCGGTTCGCGGCGGCGACGTAGGCGCCTTCGCGCAGGTAGAACTCGGCGACGTTCAGCTGTCCGCGGGCCAGGTTGTCCTTGAGGTAAACCATGCGCTGGCGCGCATCGGCGGCGTAGCGGCTCTCCGGAAAACGCGTGAGCAGGTCGCTGAAGTCATCGAACGACTGCAGGGTATGGTCCTGGTCGCGCTTGGTCATGTCCTGGTTGGCGTAGCGGTCGAGAAAGCCGCGGTCGCGGTCGAAATTGATCACCCCGCGCAGGTAATAGGCGTAATCGATGTGTTTTTGCGCCGGATAGGTCTTGATGAAGCGATTGATGGTGGAATAGGCGTCTTCGCGCTTGTCGTCCTTGTATTGGGCGTAGGCGAGGTCGAGCGTGGCCTGCTCGGTGTAGGTGCCGAATGGAAACCGCGCGATCAGGCGCTGGTCGTACTTGATCGCCTTGCTCAGGTTGCCTTCTTCCAGCGCTTGCTTGGCGGTCGCATACATTTGGTCCACGGGCAGGTATTCGGCGGCGTCGCCCTTCTTGGCGCCATGATGGCAACCGGCGAGCAGGCCGACGAGCAGCAATGGCAAACCGGGTTTGCAGAGGGTGGCAAATCGCATGGGGGTACGCTTTCGCTGAGCCAAACCGCGATAATACCGGATAAGCGTTAGAAGAATGAAAAGCAGCCGCATGGCATTCAGCAAGGATCAACCCGGCGCATCGATGCATGCGGTCATGCCTGCGGCAGCGGCCGGTCGCCGCCTGGACCAGGCCCTGGCCGGGCTGTTCCCGGAGTTTTCGCGCTCGCGGCTCACGGCGTGGATCAAGGCCGGCGACGTGCGCGTGGATGGCGCCGTGGCGCTGCCGCGCCAGATCGTGCGCGGAGGCGAGGCCGTGGACTTGCGTGCGGAGCTTGTGCCCGAAGTGGCGCTGGCGCCCGAAGACATCGCGCTGGACATCCGCTACGAGGATGCGGATGTCATTGTCGTCAACAAGCCGGCGGGGCTGACCGTGCACCCGGGTGCCGGCCAGCCGGCCGGGACGCTGCAGAACGCGTTGCTGCACCACGATCCGGAGCTGGCGAGGATTCCGCGCGCCGGCATCGTGCACCGGCTGGACAAGGACACCTCGGGCGTGATGGTCGTCGCGCGCAGCTTGCGCGCACATACCGCCCTGGTCGGGCAGTTGCAGGCGCGCGCGATGCATCGCCAGTACGTCGCGGTGGTCTACGGGTCGATGATCGCCGGAGGCAGCGTGGACGCGCCGATCGGACGGCATCCGCGCGATCGCCTCAAGCAGGCCATCGTCGCGGAACCCGCGGGCAAACCCGCGGTCACTCATTACCGGGTGCGCGAACGTTTCCGCGCGCATACGCTCGTCGAATGTCGCCTCGAGACCGGGCGCACCCACCAGATTCGCGTGCACATGGCGCATGTGCGCCATGCGCTGGTCGGCGACCCGGTCTATGGCGCAGGGTTGAAACTGCCCAAGGGCGCGACGCCGGCGCTGACCGAGTCGATGCGCGGATTCCGGCGCCAGGCCCTGCACGCGCAGACGCTGGAGTTCGCGCATCCGGCCGATGGCCGCGCGATCCGCGTCGAAGCGGAATTGCCGGACGACATGCAGGCACTGATCCACGCACTGCGCGAAGACACACGAATTTCACAAGCACCCCGTTCGTCCCGAGCGTAGCGCCCAAGGCGCGAAGTCGAGGGACATTGCGTTTCGACTTCGCTCGCTGCGCGAGCCACGCCCAACGCGAACGGAAACCGAACATGTCCGAGTCGAAAATCATCCTGCCCGACTGGCCTGCGCCGCGATGCGTGCGGACATTCACGACGACACGCGCGTTGCCCGGCAATTCGCGACCTCCGTACGATGCCTTCAACCTGGGTTTGCGCAGCGGCGAGGACGCGGCCACCGTGCGCGCCAATCGCGCCCTGCTCGAACGCGCTTTCGACCTGCCGTCGCCGCCGCGCTGGCTGCAACAGGTGCATGGCGATCGCGTGATCCGCATGACGGAAGAGGTTCCCGACGGCGAGCCGCAGGCGGACGCGGCGTTCACCGCAATCCCCGGCGTGGTGCTCGCGATCCAGACTGCCGACTGCCTGCCGATCCTGCTGTGCGCCGATGATGGCGGCGAGATTGCCGCGATCCATGTCGGCTGGCGCGGCCTTGCCGGCGGCGTGATCGAGGCCTGCGTGCTCCGCATGGCGACACCGGTGGCGCGATTGCTGGCTTGGCTCGGCCCGGCCATTGGAGCGGAGTCGTATGAAGTCGGTGATGAAGTGCGCGCCGCCCTCGTCGCCGACTCGCCGGGCGCCGCCACCGCGTTCACGGCGACGCGTCCCGGCCATTGGCGATGCGATTTGTACAAGCTCGCGCGGCAGCGCCTGACTGCGCTGGGCGTGACGCGCATCTTCGGCGGCGGCCTCGACACCCGCGCCGATGCGCGGTTTTATTCGTATCGGCGCGACGGTGCGCGCAGCGGGCGCATGGCCAGCCTCATCTGGCTGGGAAAGGCATCCCGCCACGCTTGAAACGTGGCGGTCCCAACCGCATAAACGGATCACCTCGCGGCCGTCTGGCCGCCTTCTTTTCCGGGTGATTCCCATGCGAATGGACAAGCTGACAAGCCGCTTCCAGCAGGCGCTGGCCGATGCGCAATCGCTTGCGGTCGGTCGCGACAACAACATGCTGGAACCCGCGCACCTGATGGCCGCCTTGCTCGACCAGCAGGGGGGCTCTACCGCGCCCCTGCTCGCGCAGGCAGGCGTGAACGTGCCAGCCTTGCGCACGCGCGTGGGGCAGGCGCTGGACAAGCTGCCCAAGGTCGGCGGTCAAGAGGGCAACATCAATGTCTCGAACGACCTGACGCGCCTGCTCAACGTGACCGACAAGCTCGCGCAGCAGCGCGGCGATCAGTTCGTTGCCAGCGAGCTGTTCGTGCTCGCGATGCTGGACGACAAGGGCGAGGTCGGCCGCGCACTCAAGGATTCCGGTGCGAACAAGGCGAACCTGGAAAGCGCCATCGAGCGCATGCGCGGAGGCGAAAAGGTGCAGGACGAAAACGCCGAGGACCAGCGCCAGGCGCTGGAAAAATACACCATCGACCTGACCGCGCGCGCGGAGAAATCCAGGCTCGATCCCGTGATCGGGCGCGATGAGGAAATCCGCCGCGTCATCCAGGTGCTGCAACGGCGCACCAAGAACAATCCGGTGCTGATCGGCGAGCCGGGCGTGGGCAAGACCGCGATCGTCGAAGGCCTCGCCCAGCGCATCATCAACGGCGAGGTTCCGGAAGGCCTCAAGGGCCGGCGCGTGCTGGCACTGGACATGGGTGCGCTGATCGCCGGCGCGAAGTTCCGCGGCGAGTTCGAGGAACGCCTGAAAGCCGTGCTCAAGGACCTCGCGAAAGAGGAAGGCAACATCATCCTGTTCATCGACGAGTTGCACACGATGGTCGGCGCGGGCAAGGCCGAAGGCGCGATGGACGCCGGCAACATGCTCAAACCGGCGCTCGCGCGCGGCGAGCTGCATTGCATCGGCGCGACCACGCTGGACGAATACCGCAAGTACATCGAAAAGGATGCCGCGCTCGAGCGCCGCTTCCAGAAGGTTTTCGTCGGCGAGCCGAGCGTGGAAGACACCATCGCCATCCTGCGCGGGCTGAAGGAGCGCTACGCCGTGCATCACGGCGTGGAGATCACCGACCCGGCCATCGTCGCGGCGGCGACGCTGTCGAACCGCTACATCGCCGACCGCCAGTTGCCGGACAAGGCCATCGACCTCATGGACGAGGCCGCCTCGCGCATCCGCATGGAGATCGATTCCAAGCCCGAGGAACTCGACCGCCTCGAACGCCGCCTGATCCAGCTCAAGATCCAGCGCGAGGCGCTGAAGAAGGAAAAGGACGCCGAGTCGAAGAAACGCCTCGCGGACCTTGAAACCGAGATCAAGAAACTCGACCGCGAGTTTTCCGACCTGAACGAGGTGTGGAAGGCCGAAAAGTCGGCGGTGCAGGGTACTACGAGGATCAAGGAGCAGATCGAGGCCGCGCGCGCCGAGATCGAATCCGCGCAGCGCCATGGAGACCTGGCGAAAGTCGCGGAAATCCAATATGGGAAAATTCCACAATTGGAAAAACAGTTGCACGCCGCGCAGGAAGCCGAGGCCAAGGGCTTCAAGCTGCTGCAGCAGCGCGTGACCGCCGAGGAGATCGCGCAGGTCGTCTCGCGCTGGACGGGGATTCCCGTCAGCAAGATGCTCGAGGGCGAGCGCGACAAGCTGTTGCGCATGGAAGACGAATTGCACCAGCGCGTGGTCGGCCAGGACGAGGCGGTGCATGCGGTGGCGGACGCGATCCGGCGCGCGCGCGCGGGCCTGTCCGATCCGAACCGGCCGAACGGCTCGTTTTTGTTCCTCGGCCCCACGGGCGTGGGCAAGACCGAATTGTGCAAGGCGCTCGCGGAATTCCTGTTCGACTCGACCGAGGCGCTGGTGCGCATCGACATGAGCGAGTTCATGGA
>JAFEFP010000076.1 GCA_018240545.1 Pseudomonadota bacterium
CGCTGGCCGAGGCCATGCAGGATGCGCGCACCTTGCTCGTCGATGCGCGCGCCGCGCCGCGCTTTCGCGGTGAGGTCGAACCGCTGGACAAGGCGGCCGGGCACGTTCCCGGTGCCGTGAACCGGCCGTTTGCGGACAATCTCGACGCCACCGGCCGCTTCAAGCCGGCCGCGCGGCTGCGCGAAGAATTCGCGGCCCTGCTCGGATCGCACCGGCCCGCCGACACCATCCACATGTGCGGCTCGGGCGTCACTGCCTGCCACAACCTGCTGGCGATGGAGCATGCCGGGCTCGCGGGTTCGCGGCTCTATGCGCCGTCGTGGTCGGGCTGGATCGCCGATTCGGCAAGACCCGTTGCGACAAATGGCTGATTCTTCTAAAATTAGCGGCCCGCCATGGCGGGGACCTTGCCTTACCGCCATGCGGAAGGCTGCCGACGCGGAATCCTCCGCCCGGTATCCACAAGGAGACAACATGCGTCACTACGAGATCGTGTTCCTGGTCCACCCTGACCAGAGCGAGCAGGTGCCGGCGATGATCGAGCGCTACAAGGCGCTGATCGAAGGCGGAAAGGGCAAGCTCCACCGCCTCGAAGACTGGGGTCGGCGCCAGCTCGCCTATCCCATCGTCAATCTCGCCAAGGCCCACTACGTGCTCATGAACATCGAGTGCGGCGCGGACGTGCTGGGCGAATTGCAGTCCGGCTTTCGTTTCAACGACGCCGTACTGCGGCATTTGATCATCGCCAAGGATGGTCCGGTCACCGAGCAGTCGTTCATCCTCAAGAACAAGGACGACAAGGGCGGCAAGCGCCGCGACGACGAAGGCTTCGGCTTCGGCGACGACGACGACCAGCCGCGTCGCGAACGCGCCCCGCGCGCTGCGCCGGCCCCCGCCGCCGAACCGGCCGCCGAATAAGCTCTGGAGAAAACCATGTCCAAATTCTTCCGCCGCAAGAAATACTGCCGCTTCAGCGCCGAGGGCGCGACCGAGATCGATTACAAGGACCTGAACACGCTGCGCCAGTACATCGGCGAAACCGGCAAGATCGTGCCCAGCCGCATCACCGGCACCAAGGCGCGCTACCAGCGCGAACTGACGCAGGCGATCGGGCGCGCGCGGTTCCTGGCATTGCTGCCGTATTGCGACAATCACTGAAAACTCCGTCCGCTCGGCGGAACTGCGTTGATCGGCCGTTCGCAAATCCTCATTGACCCCTGCGTCAACTCCGGATTGCCCACGGCCTCGCGCCTTGTTCCACTCTCGCGGCCCGTGTTTTTGAGTTCAACCAGACTCCTCGGACAACTGAGGTCAGCTGCGCCGGGCTCTTTCCGGCGCTAACGAATCGGAGAAATTCATGGAAGTCGTACTGCTTCAGAAAGTGAAAAACCTCGGCAACCTCGGCGACAAGGTCCGGGTCAAGCCGGGTTATGGCCGCAATTTCCTCGTGCCGCACGGCAAGGCCGTGCCCGCCACCGAAGCCAACGTGGCCGAGTTCGAGAAGCGCCGCGCCGAATACGAGGCCAAGGCCAACGACGTGATGTCTGCGGCCGAGGCGCGCAAGACCGCGCTGGAAGGCGCCGCGGTCACGATCCGGGCGAACGCGAGCCCGGAAGGCAAGCTGTTCGGCTCGGTCGGGCCGCGCGACATCGCCGAGGCGCTCACCAGCGCCGGTCATGCGCTGGAAAAGAGCGAAGTGGTGATGGGCGAAGGTCCGCTGCGCCACACCGGCGAGTTCGAGATCCACGTGCACCTGCATGCCGACGTGCAGACCACGGTGAAGGTGACGGTGGTGGCCGAAGAGTAAGAGAATCGCACCAGGCGAGTTGCAAAGGGCGCCGCGAGGCGCCCTTTTTTTGCTCGTCATTCCGGCATGGATTGCCGGAATCCAGTTGCCATGGACGGCGAAGTCGGGTGGTTTCGACAACGTGGCATCCATGCAGTCCGAATCCCCCTCGGTCGGCTGACGCCGACACTCGACCATGCCGGGATGACAACGTTGAAACTATTGCGCTGCTCGACCACTCGTCTCCTCACAGCTTATCCACATGGTTATCGTATCGCGCGGTGAGACGCGGGTGGGTATGATCGATCGCATTGCCCGAGGACGATCATGGCCGCATCACCCGACAGGATGTTTTCGCCCGCGCGCGTGGACGCGCTGCGCGTGCCGCCGCACTCGATCGATGCCGAACAGGCCGTGCTCGGCGGCCTGATGCTCGACGAGCATGCCTGGGAGCGCATCGCGGACAAGTTGGGCGAGGAGGATTTCTACCGCAAGGACCATCGCCTGATCTTCCGTGCGATCGGCGATCTCGCCAGCAAGAACCAGCCCTGCGATGCGGTGACCCTGGGCGAATGGTTCGAAGCCAGCGGCCTCGCCGACGAGGTCGGCGGCGTGGCCTACGTGATCCAGCTCGCCAACGCGACGCCGAGCGCGGCCAATATCCTGGCCTACGCCGGCATCGTGCGCGAGAAATCGGTGCTGCGCCAGCTCATCGAGGCCGGCACGCAGATCGTCGGCGACGGCTTCCAGCCGGAAGGGCGCAAGTCCGAGGAAATCCTCGCCGAGGCCGAGCAGCGCGTGTTCCACATCGCCGAAACCGGCGCGCGCGGCAAGAAAAGCTACGTCGAGATGCGCGCGGCCGTGCACGAGGCATTCCAGATCCTCTCGCGCCGCTACGAGAGCAAGGATACGGTTACCGGCCTGGCCACCGGTTTTGCCGACCTGGACGAGATGACCTCGGGTTTGCAACCGGCCGACCTCATCATCGTTGCGGCGCGCCCGTCGATGGGCAAGACCGCGCTCGCCGTGAACATGGCCGAGCACGCCGCGCTCAAGTCGCGCAAGGCGGTGGCGATCTTCTCGATGGAAATGTCCGCCTCGCAGCTCGCGTTCCGCCTGATTTCCTCGCTCGGCCGCATCGACCAGCAACACCTGCGCAACGGCGACCTGGCCGAGGAAGACTGGCCGCGCGTGACCAGCGCGATCACGCTGCTGTCGGATACGAAGATCCTCATCGACGACACGCCGGCGCTCTCGCCTGCCGAGCTGCGCGCGCGCGCGCGGCGCATGAAGCGCCAGTACGACCTGGGCCTGATCGTCGTCGACTACCTGCAGCTCATGGCCGTGCCCGGAAACAAGGAGAACCGCGCCACGGAAATTTCAGAAATCTCGCGCGGACTCAAAGCCCTGGCCAAGGAACTCAACATTCCCGTGATCGCGCTCTCGCAGCTCAACCGCTCGCTGGAACAGCGCACCGACAAGCGTCCGGTGATGGCCGACCTGCGCGAATCCGGCGCGATCGAGCAGGACGCCGACGTGATCCTGTTCATCTACCGCGACGAGGTCTACGACAAGGAATCGGCCGACAAGGGCCTGGCCGAGATCATCATCGGCAAGCAACGCAATGGTCCGATCGGCACCGTCAAGCTGACCTTCCTCGGCCGCTACACGCGCTTCGAATCCACCGCCGCCGAGGCGCGCGGCGAGCGTTATGAGTGACAGGGCAGCGGCCTTGCAGAACCGGGCATGAGCCGCGCCGCCGTCGCCACCATCCATCTCGGCGCCTTGCGCCGCAATCTCGCGCGCGTGCGCGAGCGCGTCGGCGCAGCGAAGGTCATGGCCGTGGTCAAGGCCGACGGCTACGGCCATGGCCTGGAACGCGTCGCGCGTGCGCTCGGCGATGCCGATGCGTTCGGCGTGGCCGCGCTCGGCGACGGCTTGCGCCTGCGCGCGGCGGGCATCGCCAAGCGCATCGTCGTGCTGTCCGGGCCGGATGAGGCCGGCGATCTCGCCGAATTCCGCCGGCTGGACCTCGATGCCGTGATCCATCACGAATCACAACTGCGCTGGCTCGAAACCGACCGCGACCCGCGCGCGCTGCACGCGTGGCTGAAGATCGACACCGGCATGCATCGCCTCGGCTTCGCGCCGGACGTCGCGCGCGCCGTGCACGCGCGACTGCTCGCGCTCACGAACGTCGATCCCGACATCGTGCTGATGACGCACTTCGCCGCCTCCGACGAATTCGAAGCGCCGGCGACGCTGGCGCAGATCGGCGCATTCGATGCCGCGGTCCGCGACGTGCCGGGCGCGCGCTCCTTGTCCAATTCCGCCGGCCTGCTCGGCTGGCCGCAGGCGCTCAACACCGAGTCTGGACAAAATTGGATTCGTGTCGGCGGTCTGCTTTACGGACTCTCGGCGATCGACGGCAAGACCGGCGCGGACCTGGGTTTCGAGCCGGCGATGACGCTGTCCACCAAACTCATTGCCGTCAATCGCGTTCGCCGCGGTGCGCGCGTCGGTTACGCTGGAGCCTACGAGTGTCCGGAGGACATGGATATCGGCGTCGCCGCCATCGGCTATGGCGATGGCTATCCGCGCAGCGCGCCATCCGGCACGCCGGTGCTGGTCGGCAGCCAACGCGCCGCCATTGCCGGGCGCGTGTCGATGGATCTCATCACCCTCGATCTGCGCAACGTGCCCACTGCGAACATTGGCGACCGCGTCGTGCTCTGGGGCGGGGAACTGCCGGTGGAGACGATTGCCGCGCAGGCAGGGACGATCAGCTACGACCTGACCTGCGGCATGACCAAGCGGGTTCTGTTCGTGGAGGACGATGCTTGAAAGGCGACCGATAACGGGCTAAATTTGGTCCGACGCAACCGGAGCACGCCATGAGCCTGGCCAATTCAATCAAACCCATCAGTTACTTCAAGGCCAATGCCGCCGAAGTGCTGGAAAAGCTCGCCATTACCGGCGAGCCGTTGATCATCACCCAGAATGGCGAAGCCAAGGCCGTCGTCGTGGATATCGTCTCCTACGAGAAGACGCAGGAAACCCTGGCGCTGCTGCAGATCCTCGCGCTCGGACGCAAGCAAGTCGCAGAGGGCAAGACCGTGCCGTTTCGTGAAGCCGTCGAACGCGTTCGCGCGAATTGGCGCATGAGACAAGCCAAGCGATGAGACGCTACGAATTGCGCGTGGCAGGCGACGCGCTGCAGGATTTGCAGGATATCTACGACTACATCGCCGACAACGACTCGCCTGCCAAGGCCGATCACGTTGTGGATCGGATCACCGAGGCCGTCGAGTCGTTGAAAGCGACGCCACAACGTGGCAGTCGCCCGCGCGAATTGCTCGCGCTGGGTGAAGACGAGTACCGGCAGGTTTTCTTCAAACCGTATCGAATCGTGTATTGGATCGACGAGACCACCGACATCGTGCACATCCTGCTCATTGCCGACGGCCGCCGCGACCTGCGCACGCTGCTGATGCGGCGATTGCTTGGGGCGTGAGCACCGCTGGCGTCTCAACGCGCGCGACGCTGATCCGTATGATCCTGCGACAGCCGCAGGGCAGCCGCCGCACAGATCGTCCTCGTTGCCAAGGGGACAAAAAGCGGACATACTGCCCTGCAATGTGCCTAGGGGAGTTTTGCCGTGGAAAATGTCCGCCATTTGCTCGCCAGCTTGCGCGGGCGCTACAACCAGCGGGAGCTCGCGCGTGAATTGGGTGTGGACGTGCGCACCGTGCGGCGTTGGCAAATCGGAGAAACCGATCCGCCGCCGTATCTGGCCGACGCCATCCGTCAACGGCTGTTGCCGTTGACGACTTCTGACGACGCAAGCGATGCGCCGTTCACCTTCATCGACTTGTTCGCCGGCATCGGCGGCATCCGCATGGGCTTCGAGGCGCAGGGCGGGCGTTGCGTGTTCACCAGCGAGTGGAATCCGTGGGCGCAGAAAACCTACCTCGCCAACTATCCGGAATCCACGCATACGTTCGCGGGCGACATCACGCAAGTCGATGAACGCGACATTCCCGACCACGATGTGCTGCTGGCCGGTTTTCCGTGCCAACCTTTCAGCATCGCCGGCGTGTCGAAGAAAAATGCGCTTGGCCGCAAGCACGGTTTTGCGGACGAGGCGCAGGGCACGCTGTTTTTCGACGTGGCGCGCATCATCAAGGTGAAACAGCCTAGGGCGTTTTTGCTGGAAAACGTCAAGAACCTCGCCAGTCACGACAAGGGCAACACGTTTCGCGTCATCAAGAAAGTGCTGGAATCCGAACTGGGTTACCAAATCCACTGCAAGGTGATCGACGGCCAGTGTTTCGTGCCGCAGCACCGCGAGCGCATTTTGATCGTCGGCTTTCGCGAACCGACCGATTTCACATGGGGCGATTTGCAACTGCCCAAGCAGGGGCCGAAGCTTGCCAAAATCCTGCATCCGCAAAACGGCAGCGAGCCCGCCGATCCGCCGTACACGCAAGGGCCGAAAGGGAAAGTCGATCCCAAGTACACGCTCACCGCGCACCTGTGGCAGTACCTGCAGGACTACGCCGCCAAGCATCGCGCCGCCGGCAACGGTTTCGGCTTCGGTCTCGTCAATGGCGATGGCGTCGCGCGCACCCTGTCGGCGCGCTACTACAAGGACGGTTCGGAAATCCTCGTTTCGCAAGGCGCGCGCAAGCGCCCGCGCCGACTCACTCCGCGCGAATGCGCACGGCTGATGGGTTTCCCGGACGCGTTCAAGATTCCGGTGAGCGATACGCAAGCGTACCAACTGTTTGCGGAAGCGGCTGTTGTGCCGATGGTCGAAGCTGTTGCAAAGTGCGTGGTGTCGAAACTGCCGATCAAGGTACCTGCATTGCCTGAACCCATTGTGATTCCACAGAGCGCCTTTCCCAGCGATGGCAACTGGACGCCAGAGCAAACTAAGATGGCCCTCTATTTCTACTGCCAGACGCCGTTTGGCCAACTGCATGCGCGTAACAAAAAGTTGATTGCGTTCGCAAACATGATTGGACGCACACCTGGCGCGCTATCGAGAAAGTGCACGAATCTCGCGAGTCTTGATCCTGTGATTCTTGCCAGCGGCAGAGTCGGTTCGGTAAACCGCTCGCACCTTGATGAAGAAGTTTGGAACGAATTCCACACCGATTGGGATCGTCTCGTTCTTGAGTGCGCGGAGATACAGACATCCCTGTTGCATCGGCGCAGATTGAAGCCTGAACCATCAGATGATGATGCGCGCGATTTTGCTCTGGACGACTTTACTGGCGAGACGCGCGAAGCCATTGTGCAGCAGCGAATCAAACAGGGCTTCTTCCGGCGAGCGGTGCTTTCCAGCTACCGGGGGCGCTGCTGCATTTCTGGCGTAAGCGACGCGCGGTTGCTGGTTGCCAGCCACATCGTGCCTTGGCGCGAAGATAAGACAAACCGGCTCAATCCAAGCAACGGCCTTTGCCTGTCCGCTATCCACGACAAGGCCTTCGACTGTCACCTTTTCTCGCTCACGGACGACGCTCGCATTGTGCTGTCAAAGCAACTTATGTCGATCAAGGACGCATTTGTCCGCGAAGTTTTTTGGTCAATCGAGGACAAGCAAATTGAATTGCCGGAGCGTTTCGCGCCGAATGCCGCTTTCATCCAAAAACACCGCGCGGCCACGCTGGACGCAGGCTAATCGTCATGAGCGGCTCGTCAAGCACCTTTGCGCGGCGGCATCCAGAGCTTGTGACTCTGCGCAACTACTTGGCCGGAGTGTTACCTACACGACATGCCGCACGATCGCGTCGTCGTTCTAGCACATCCGTGCAAAGCGCGATTCTGGAGCGGGCCCGCGAACTTGACGCATCCGATCGATTTGCTCGGACATGGTTACTGGTTCAGCGCAAAGGGTTGGGCAAATTCGTCTCGGAGAGCGTCGCCCTGTTCCCCGAAGTCTGCACCGACGTTTCGGAACTGACGCAAGATCGCCCGCTGACCGAACCGAGTCGCGGTCTGCACACGATCTGTTCCACTTTCTACCAGATCGGTATCCGCAGCTTCTTCTGTTCGCTGCAAGTTGGCGATCCCGCCGATCCGGCTACGTGGCAGTGGCAGGCGCTGCGGCTTGGTACTCCGGCTGAGGAGCAATGGCAACCGCTGGAACAAGCACTCGCGCCCTACCTTGGCCGGCGCGCCCGGCCCTACAACTGGTTGCGGTTCCACACCGACACCTCGCGCATCGCGGACGGGTTTGTGGCCGAGGAATTCCTCAAGGAACACCTGCGCGTTTCTGCGCTGACGCCGTACACGGCCGAAATTTCCGACGTGGACGGTATCTTGTGGGGCAACGAGAAAACCTATCCGCTGGAAATCAAGGAAAAGACCGCCGCGAGCGATACCAAGCTCGGCGACTATTTCGGCATCGACGTCGGCCCGTTCGTGAAGCTCGCTTACTACGCGGCAAAACGTGGCAACCTGCATTCGTTGTTCGTCGTGCGCGAGATCGAAGACACGGAAACGCGACGCCTGAAGCAGTGGTGGTTTATCCCGTTTGACCGCTTGGCCCAGTACGCGTCGTGGAATCAGCAAGGCGGCGGAACCAACATGCGCGGCGGCGCCAGTACGGTGGTGCGGATTCCGAAAGACCGGTTTACGAAATTGAACCGCGAGGAGCTTGGAAAGCTTTGACTTCTCATTGGCGCTTGCGGAACTGGAGGCGCCGGCCAGCGAAACCATATCGAGGACATGCTCGATATGGTCGTGGCCGAATTGCGTGACCATTGTGAGGAACATCTCACAATGGTCGGAAAGACAACAACCACAACAAGGTACGACTTCGCACGTGCGGCTGTTCCGCAACGAACGCGTCGCGAAGCAAACGTGTGAGAAAGTATCGATGCCCAAATCCAAAACCGCCTACGTCTGCAACCAGTGCGGCGCCGAGTACACGAAGTGGCAGGG
>JAFEFP010000077.1 GCA_018240545.1 Pseudomonadota bacterium
GCAATACGGGCATTTGCGCACGCACCACGGGATGTGGATGTAGAGCGACAGCGGGATCGGATTCATGCGCGCAACAGCTCGCGCAGCTTCGCCAATGCCTGTCCACGATGGCTGACGCGATTCTTCGTCGTCGCATCGAGTTCGGCGGCGCTCTTGCCGAACACGGGATCGAAGAACACCGGGTCGTAGCCGAAGCCGCCTGCGCCGCGCGGCGCGCGCAGTATCCTTCCATGCCAGCGGCCTTCGGCGATCAGCGGCGCGGGATCATCCGCATGACGCAACAGCACGATCGTGCAATGGAAATGCGCGGTGCGTTGCGGATCGGGCACGTTGCGCAGCGCGTCGAGCAGCCTGGCGATGTTCGCTGCCGCGTTGCCATGCTCGCCGGCGTAGCGCGCGGACAACAGGCCCGGCGCGCCGCCGAGTGCGTCCACGCAAATGCCCGAATCGTCGCCGAGCGCAGGCAGGCCCGAGGCGCGCGCGGCGTGGCGCGCCTTGAGCAGCGCGTTCTCGACGAACGTGGTTCCGGTTTCCTCGGCGTCGGCGACGCCCAGCGCAGTCTGCGCAACCAGCGCAATGCCGGTGTCTGCGAGAATCTCGCGGATCTCGGCCAGCTTGCCGGCGTTGCCGCTGGCCAGGACCAGTTTCATTGTGCCGCCAACGCATCCCGTTGCAGAGCGAGCAATTCGCCGATGCCTTTTTGCGCCAGCGCGAGCATCGCGTCCATTTCCTCGCGCCGGAACGCATGACCCTCGGCGGTGCCCTGCAATTCGATGAAGCCACCGCCGTCGTTCATGACCACGTTCATGTCGGTGTCGCAGGCCGAGTCCTCGGCATAGTCGAGGTCGAGCACCGGCGCGCCTTGATAGACGCCGACCGACACCGCCGCGACCGCGCCGTGCAGCGGCTCGTGCTTGATCTTGTCGCGCGCCTTGAGCCAGTTGATCGCATCGACCAGCGCCACATAGGCGCCGGTGATCGCCGCGGTACGCGTGCCGCCGTCGGCCTGCAGCACGTCGCAATCGAGCGTGATGGTGCGCTCGCCCAGCGCGGCGCGATCCACGCAGGCGCGCAGGGCGCGGCCGATCAGGCGCTGGATTTCCAGCGTGCGTCCGCCCTGCTTGCCGCGCGCCGCTTCGCGCGCGGTGCGCTCGCCGGTGGCGCGCGGCAGCATGCCGTATTCGGCGGTGACCCAGCCCTCGCCCTTGCCGCGCAGGAACAGCGGCGCCTTGTCCTCGATGCTGGCCGTGCACAGCACGCGCGTGTCGCCGAACGCGACCAGTACCGAGCCTTCGGCGTGGCGCGTGTAATGGCGCTCGATCGAGACCGTGCGCAACTGTTCCGGCGTGCGACCGGAGGGGCGCGAAAAGGCAGGCATGGGGGAAATTCCCAAAAGTGGGGCGCGGAAGTTTACCATTGCCGATCCAGACCCCGGGGGTGCATCACATGATCCGCAGCATGACCGCGTTCGCGAGCGCGGAAACCGCAACGCCGTGGGGCGCGCTTGCGTTCGAGCTGCGTTCGGTCAATCACCGCTACCTCGAACTGAATCCGCGCCTGCCGGACGAATTGCGCGCGATCGAACCCGTGCTGCGCGAGCGCGTGGCGGCGAAACTCACGCGCGGCAAGGTCGATGTGACGCTGCGCTTTCGCCCGAACGATGCCGACGCCGCGCAATTGCGCGTCAATGACGCCATGCTCGAGCGTCTCGCGCAACTGGCCAAGTCCTTCGAGCAGCGATTCCCCGACCTCGACACGGACTTTACCGGCTTGCTGCAATGGCCCGGCGTGCTGGTACACAACGACATCGACCAGGAAGGCCTGCGCAATGCGGCGCTGAAATTGCTCGACACCGCGCTGGCCGACATGCTCGCCACCCGCGGCCGCGAAGGCGAGCGCCTGGGCGTGTTCCTGCGCGAGCGTCTGGACGGCATTGCCAGGATCGTGGCCGAGGTGCGCGGCTGGTTGCCGCAGATCCGCGAGGCCCTGCGCGCGAAACTGCAGGCGCGCCTGAGTGAGCTCAAGCCGGCGGCGGGACAGGCGCATCTGGAACCCGGACGCCTCGAGCAGGAACTGGTGCTGCAACTGGCGCGCATCGACGTGGACGAGGAACTGGACCGCCTGAGCGCGCACATCGCCGAAGCGCGGCGCGTGCTCGCCTTGCCCGATGCGGTCGGTCGGCGCCTGGATTTCCTGATGCAGGAATTCAACCGCGAGGCGAACACGCTCGGCTCCAAGTCCGTCGATCCGCGCACCACGCAGGCGAGCGTGGAACTGAAGGTGCTGATCGAGCAGATGCGCGAGCAGGTGCAGAACATCGAATGAGAACGGGCACGCTCTTCATCGTCGCGGCGCCGTCGGGTGCAGGCAAGACCAGCCTGACGCGGGCGCTGCTCGAAGGCGATCCGAATCTCGTGCTGTCGGTGTCGTACACCTCGCGCGCGCCGCGGCCGCACGAGGTCGACGGCGTGCACTACCACTTCGTGTCGCGCGCCGAATTCGAGGCGATGGTCGCGCGCGGCGAGTTCTTCGAGCATGCCGTGGTGCACGGCGATTTGAAGGGTACTGCGCGCGTGCCGGTCGGGCGCGCGCTGGCGCAAGGCAAGGATGTCCTGCTCGAAATC
This sequence comes from Pseudomonadota bacterium, assembly GCA_018240545.1. Taxonomy (GTDB): domain Bacteria; phylum Pseudomonadota; class Gammaproteobacteria; order Xanthomonadales; family Rhodanobacteraceae; genus Rudaea. The sequence goes on from JAFEFP010000077.1 coordinate 2,625, forward strand.
GACTGGCAGGGCGCGCGCCTGGTGCGGGCGCAAATGCCCGAGGCGGTGGGACTTTTCATCCTGCCGCCCTCGCGCGCGGAACTCGAGCGCCGCCTGCGCGCGCGTGCGACCGACAGCGAGGCGACGATCCAGCGCCGGCTTGCCGACGCGCATGCGGATCTCGCGCATGCGACGGAATTCGACTACGTGATCGTCAACGACGATTTCGCCACGGCGCTGGCGCAGATGCGCGAAATCGTGGCCAGTCGCCGCGTAGGCTGCGCGCTGTCGGCGCCGGGCCATTCGGAATTGTTGGCGCAGTTGCTGAACTCGACCTGATCCCGGCGGCGTGCGCGCCTTTCCGGCGGTGCGCGGCTCGGGTAAGGTAGCGGATCCCGATGAATCCGATTCGATGAACGTTGCCACCGGCCAACAGGACGAAATCCTGATCCGCATCCGCGGATTGCACACCGTGCTCAACGGCAAGACCATCTTTGACGGCGTGGATCTGGACATTCCGCGTGGTCGCGTCACCGGCATCATGGGTCCGAGCGGGACCGGCAAGACCACGCTGCTGCGTCACATCACCGGCCAGCTTGCGCCGGACGCCGGCGAGATCCTGGTCGCCGGCAAGAGCGTGTGGAAGCTCGATCGCGAAGCCCTGTTCGAGTTGCGCGAGAAGATCGGCTACCTGTTCCAGAATTCCGCGCTGCTCACGGATTTTTCCGTGTTCGAGAACGTGGCGTTTCCGTTGCGCCAGCACATGAAACTGCCCGAAGAACTGGTGCGCAACATCGTGTTCACCAAATTGCAGGCGGTCGGCTTGCGCGGCGCGGCGCAGCTGATGCCGAGCGAATTGTCCGGCGGCATGATCCGCCGCGTCGCGTTGGCACGGGCGATCGTGCGCGATCCGATGCTGATCATCTACGACGAGCCGTTCGTGGGCCTGGATCCGATCGCGCTGAACCAGATCGTGAAGCTGATCCGCACCCTGAACGATACCCTTCGCGTGACCGCGATCCTCGTCGCGCACGAATTCTCGGCGGTGCGCCGCGTCGCCGACCACATTCACCTGCTGGCCGGCGGCAAGATCGTCGCCGACGGCGCGCCGGAAACGTTGGCGCGGGGTGCGACGCCATGGACGCGCCAGTTCTTCAGCGGTGAGGCGGATGGTCCGGTGCCGTTCCATTATCCGGCGCCGGATTACGCCAGACAGTTGGGATTGTCGGCATGAGTGCGCGCCGGAGTCCTTCAATGCTTGCCAAGGGCCTCGCCCAGATCGGCGCCTGCGGGCTTTTTCTCGTGCAGATACTGCGCGCGCTGCCACGCTCGCTGCGCTATCTGCGCGAAACCGTGCGCCAGGTTTTTTTCGTCGGCGCGATGAGCCTGACCATCATCATGATCTGCGGCCTGTTCGTGGGCATGGTGCTGGGCCTGCAGCTCTACCACACGCTGTCGATCTTCGGCGGCACCGCCGCGCTCGGCACCGTGGTCGCGCTGTCGCTGTACCGTGAATTGGGGCCGGTCGTCACCGCCTTGCTGTTCGCCGGTCGCGCCGGCACCTCGATCACCGCCGAGATCGGCCTGATGCGCGCGACCGACCAGCTCGACGCGATGGAGATGATGGCGGTGGATCCGCTGGCCTATGTGGTCGCGCCGCGGTTTCTTGCCGGCGTGATCGCGATGCCGCTGCTCGCCTGCGTGTTCAACGCGCTCGGCATCTTCGGCGCGCACCTGGTCGGCGTGAACTGGCTGGGCCTGGACAGCGGCACGTTCTGGTCGAACATGACCTCGGGCGTGGATGTGTGGACGGATGTGATGAACGGCGTGTGGAAGAGTGCGGTATTCGGCGCGGTGTGCACGCTGATCGCCACGTTCCAGGGCTACACCACGCCGCCCACGAGCGAGGGTGTGGCATATGCGACCACGCGCACGGTGGTGTTTTCCTCGATCGCGACGCTGGCGATCGATTTCGTCATGACGGCTTTTTTGATGTAGTGGGCGCATGCCTGGGCACACGCAGGCAGTACCTGATTGCACGGAACCAAGGTCAAGGTGAAACGATGGCACAACGACATTCCTTTCAGGTCGGCACCGGGCTGTTCATCCTGCTCGGCTTCGCCGCGCTCGCGTACCTGGCGACGCAAACCACGAGTTTGGCGAACTACCGGCAGGGTCCGAGCTACGACATCGTCGCGCGCTTCACCAACATCGGCCAACTCAAGTTGCGCGCGCCGGTCAAGGTCGCCGGCGTGCGCGTGGGCAGCGTCGCCGGCATTGCGCTCGAGCCGGACAAACTCGACGCCAGGGTCACGCTGTCGATCGACGACCGTTACGACAAGATACCCGATGATTCGTCCGCCTCGATCTTCACCAGTGGCCTGCTGGGCGACCAGTACGTTGCCTTGCAACCGGGCGGCTCACCGACGAATTTCAAGGGCGGCGACGAGGTCGTGCTGACCCAAAGTTCCATGCAGCTCGAGGAACTGATCGGCAAATACCTGGTCGGAGGCGATGCCGCGAAACCCAAGAGCCCGGATGCGGCGGCGTCCGGCGACAAGAAGGAGTAGGAGTCCACCATGAAAATCGCATGCGTATTGCTTTGCATTCTCGGTTTGGGCGCGTTCGCGCCTGCGCACGCCGATACGCCGGCGCCCAACCAGGTCGTGCAGGGCATGGTCGACGAACTCGGCAAGACCATGGATGTGCATCGCGCCGAGCTGCAGAACAATCGGGAGGCGCTGCTCAAGACCATCGATGCGATCGTGCTGCCGCACTTCGACATCGACTACGCCTCGATCCTGGTGCTCGGCCAGAATGCGCGCAGCGCCACGCCCGCGCAGCGCGCGCGCTTCGCCAAGGCGATGTACAACTCGATCACGCACCGCTACGCCGAAGGCTTGCTCAAGTACACGGAGGGGCGCGTGAAGGTGTTGCCGTTCCAGGGCCAGCTCAACGACAAGCGCACGCTGGTGCGCACCCAGGTCGTGCTCGACGACGGCAAGCTGGTGCCGGTCGACTATGCGTTCCGCAAGACCAGCGACGGCTCGTGGAAGGCCTACGATGTCATCATCGAAGGCATCTCCTACGTCACCAACTACCGCAACCAGGTCGCGGCCGAAATCGCCAAGTCCAGCCTCGACGCCCTTACCGCGCGCCTCGAATCCCAGGGTGCCGACGCGCTCAAGAGCATGGAGAAAGGCAGCCCGTGAGCGCGCCGTTTTTCGACCTCGAATCCGATACGCTGGGCGGCCTGCGCGCGTCGGGTTCGATCTCGTTTGCAAATGCGCGACAGGCCCTGGCGCAGTTGCCCGCGCTGGCGCGGGCGGGCGCGATGACCGTCGACCTTGGCGCGCTCGAGGCCGCCGACAGCGCCACCCTGGCGGTGTTGATCGCCTGGAGTGCCGCGGCCCGCCGCGCCGGCGCCACCTTGCGCTATCTGCGCGCGCCGCAAGCCTTGCGCAATCTCGCGAAACTGTGCGAGGTGGATGGCCTGCTGGGATTCAGCCGTCCGGCAGACGCTGGCGACAGCCGCATCGGCACATGATCGTCGCCGACAATCTGGATGGGTTCGGCGCACTGCTGGAAGCGGCCAGACGGCAGGAAGAGCCACAGCGCCTGCTGTTCGTGTTTGCGCGCCGCGAGCCGGATCACGGCGCCGTGTCCGCGCAGCGCACCCGTCGCGAAGGCGACAAGGGCGGATACCTGCAACCCTGCCTGTGCGTGGACAAGACGCCGCCGGAGATCGCCGACTTCGCCGCGCTGGTTGCCGAGTCCGACCAGACCGGCCAGCACTGGGATATCGTCTTCGTTGGCGGTCTCGCCGGCCGTGGCGGCATCCCTCCGAACAGCGACGAAGCCGCGCAGCCGTTGCGCTTCATGGTCAACGCCATCAACGACGGCCGGGTCGCGCAATTCGCGGCGTTCGACCGCGAAGGCAATGTGCTGCGTTTCCGTTAGCCGATCGCGCCGGACCGCGATGGCGGACGCGTTCAATGCGACGGCGGCTGTTCGTGTTGGTCGGACGGCTTCTGCTTCTTCTCGTACTGCTCCTGCTCCCGCAGCAACTGGTCGGCATCGTCCAGTTCGTCGCCGCCCTGCAAGGACTGGATCACCTCCAGCGGCGGCTCGCCGCGGTAGATCCGGTACAGGCGCCGCTGGCGATAGGCATCGCGATAGAAGATGTAGGGATCATAGACGCCCTCGAGCAGACCCTCGGCGTCGATGGCGCTGGAGCGCAGCGTGACGAGGTAGGCCAGGGTCGGCAGGTATTCGATGTGCAGCGGCTTGTCGTGGTTGCGGGCATAGATATCCAGCGGATCGAAGAAATAGCTGTCCACCGGCAGGCGCCAGACGTCGCGCAGGGAGGTCGAGCCGTACAGCGGCAACACCAGGTACGGACCATCGGGCACGCCCCACTTGGCCAGGGTGACGCCGAAATCGCTGGGACTGGCCTCGATGCCCATTTCGCTGGCAGGATCGAAGAAGCCGAGCACGCCGACCGTCGTGTTGATCGCGAGCCGGCTGGTGGCCTTGAATGCCTGGGGGAAATTGGCTTGCAGCAGGTCGTTTGCGATCGTGATCGGGGATTCGATGTTGGCGAAGAAATTGCTGATCAACGTACGCGAAGTCGGGTTGGTCACCCTGCGATAGGCGACCGCGACCGGCCGGATCGCAACACGGTCGGCGAAGTCGTTGAACGCGTACATCTTGCGGTTGAATGATTCCAGCGGATCGTCCTTGCGCGGCATCGGCGTGGCGCATCCAGCCAGCAGGATGGCAAGGCAGCCGATGATCGCAAGGCTTTGCAGTGGAGCTGGACGCATGGGTTGCGGGGGCAGGATCGACGAGCGCCCAAGGGTAGCGCAAGGCAGCCGATTATTGCACGGCAGCATTTTCGCGCCGGCCAGCCGCCGTTCAGACGGCCGGTTTGCGCCGCCGGGGTCGTGGCGGTTACAATGTACTTCGTGTAATAGTATGAATTGCTTTCGATTTTGAGGAAATTATGGCACGCATTACCGTGGAAGATTGCCTGGAAGTGGTCGACAACCGCTTCGAACTGGTGCTGATGGCCACCCGCCGCGCACGTCAGGTTGCCAAGGGCGCCGATGCGCTGGTCGAGGCGAGCAACGACAAGCCGACGGTGGTCGCGTTGCGCGAAATCGCGGGGCGCAAGGTCACCAACGAGATGATCGACGAGATCGATCGCGTCGAGCGCGAGCGCAAGGAGCGCGAGGCGCTGGAATGGGCGGCGGCCGAAGTGGATGAGGACATGAAGGGCGGCGACGACCTTTAAGCCACTCCAGAACCTGCTGCGCTCCGCAGCTTGCATCCCGGCGGTGCTCGAAATGCTCATGTACGTCAAAGTACACTCCGCTTCCTGCGCTCCGGCGGTCTGCAATCTGCGTTCGCTCGCGACGGTTCTGAATATGGCTTACGGTTACCTTGATACGAATGGTTCTCCCGGCCTCCCCATTTTGACCGCCTGCCACTGGCGGACGGCCTGATCGCCCGCGCGGCACGATCATGAGCACGGCGACGCGGGAAGTCATCCCTGCCGACGTGCAAGCGCTGGAGCAACGCCTCGGCGCCTATTTGCCGGCCGAACAGATTGCGCGCGTGCGCCTGGCCTACATGACCGGCGCGCATGCCCACGAAGGGCAGAAGCGCCAGAGCGGCGAGCCCTACATCACCCATCCGGTCGCGGTCGCCGGCATCCTCGCCGAGATCGGCATGGATGCCGAGACCATCATTGCCGCGATCCTGCACGACACGCTGGAGGACACGCCGCTGTCGCGCGCGGAGATCGAAGCCGCGTTCGGCGCGACCGTGGCCGAACTGGTCGATGGCGTCACCAAGCTCGACAAGTTGCGCTTCCGCAGCGTCGCCGAAGCGGCGGCAGAGAGTTTCCGCAAGATGCTGCTGGCGATGGCGCGCGACCTGCGCGTCATCCTGATCAAGCTCGCCGACCGCTTGCACAACATGCGCACGCTGGCGGCGATGGCGCCGGAAAAACGTCGCCGCA
>JAFEFP010000078.1 GCA_018240545.1 Pseudomonadota bacterium
GGCGGCAAGTCGCCGGCCATCGTCGCGCCGGATTACCCGATCGCGACGGCGGTCGATCGCATCGCCGCGGGCAAGTTCCTCAACGCCGGACAGACCTGCATCGCACCGGACTACGTGCTGCTGCCGAAGGCATCGATTCCGGCCTTTGTCGAGGAAATGAAGAAATACGTCGCGCAGCACTACGGCGACGTCGCCGCGAATCCTGATTATTCGAGCATCGTCAACGCCGGTCAGTACTCGCGCCTGAAGGGTTATCTCGACCAGGCGCACGCGGCCGGCGCGAAGATCGTGGAACTCGCTTCCGGCGACGCCGGCCAGCGCGTGCTGCCGCCGACCCTGGTGCTGGACGCGCGCGAGGACCTGGCCCTGATGCAGGACGAGATCTTCGGGCCGATCCTGCCGCTGGTCGGCGTGGATTCGGTGGACGCGGCGATCGACTACGTCAACGCGCGACCGCGGCCGCTGGCGCTGTACCATTTCGACCGCGACCGCGCGCGCACGCGGCGCGTGCTCGAGCGCACCGTCGCCGGCGGCGTCAGCGTCAACGACACGGTGATGCACTTCGCGCAAAGCGGCCTGCCGTTCGGCGGCGTCGGCCCGTCCGGCATGGGCGCCTACCACGGCCGCGCCGGATTCCTTGCGCTCAGCAAGGCCAAGCCGGTGCTGTATCAGGCCCGTTGGACGGGCATGCAACTGATGCGCCCGCCGTACCGCCGCATCGCCGATTTCATCACGCGGTTCCTTACCCGTTAACGCGGCGCGGCGCTGTCGTAGAACTTCGACAGATCCTGCTTGAACTGCTTGAGTGCGTCCACGTTCAGATACGCCATGTGCCCGGACGGGTAGTAGGCAAAGCTCACGTTTTGCAGCAACTTCGCGTCCAGGCCCAGGTGCGCCAGGTCGTATTCGGTGGCGAAGAACGGCGTCGCCAGATCAAACCAGCCATTCGCGGACAGCACCTTCAGATGCGGGTTCTCGCGCATCGCATAACCCAGGTCGCCGACCATGATCGGCAGCGGCACCGTGCTCATCCAGCCGCCGCCGGGCACCTTGTGCTTCCAGTCCCATTGACGGATCGCCGGCGCCGAAACGGCGTACGGCACATCGCTCGGATAGTGCAATTCGCGCACTAGGTAATCGTTGAACGCGGCAGTGAACGCGCCGCTGATTGCGGTGTCGGACGGATCGCTTTCCGGATTCTCGCCGGCCGAATCCGAATCCACGCCTTCGAACCGCGCATCGTAGCGGCCCATGGTCAGGCCTTCGCCGCGCAGCAGTTCCTTGCGGAAGCGGCTCGGGTTCACGCGCAGGTTCGCCTCTTTCAGGTACGCCACGCTCAAGCCGGTGAACTGATGCAGCTTCGCCGCGATCGCGTCGCGCTCGGCATCGGTCAGCGCGGCACCCCTGGACAAGGCGACCTGGTAATCGCCGCGCGCGAAATCGCGCGCCTGGGTCAGGAACGGTTCGAGCGTCGCCGGCTGGTTCGGCAGCTTGTGGTGGTACCAGGCGATCGCCGCGTAACTCGGGAGGTAGTTGACGTAGTTGATGTCGAGCCCGGGCAGATGCTCGGCGTAGTTGAGGATGGACGAGAGCAGCACCACGCCGTTGCAGTCGATGCCGTTGTCCGCCAGCCACTTGACCAGACCCGCCGAGCGCGGCGTGCCATAGGATTCGCCGAACAGGAATTTCGGCGAGTTCCAGCGGTTGTACTTGGTGATATAGCGCTGCACGAAGCGGCCGAACGCGTCGATGTCCTGGTCGGTGCCCCAGAAGCGCTTGTCGGGATTGGCTTCTGCGTCTTTCTTGTCCTTTGCGTTCGCGATGCCATGCGAGAAACCCGTGCCGATCGCATCGACGAAGACGAGGTCGGTTTTGTCCAGCAGGCTGTCGGCATTGGGCACGAGGTGATACGGCGCCGGCGGCGTCGCATTCGGACTCGAGGTTTCGATGCGCACCGGCGCGAACGAACCCATGTGCAGCCAGATGCTCGACGAGCCCGGTCCGCCGTTGTACAGGAATGTCACCGGGCGATTTGCAGTGCCCTTGCCGTCGCCCGCGGTATAGGCCACGTAGAACACGCTCGCGTCGGGCTCGCCCTTGTCGTTGCGGATGATCAGCGTGCCGGCGGTGGCGTCATAAGCGATGCTGCGGCCATCGATCGTTACGCCGTGACGCGTGACGACGGATTTTTCCTGCGGCGCGGCGTCGGGCTTGGCTTTCGCTTCCGTCGCCGACTGGGCGGCGTCCTTGTCGTGGTCGGTGGCAAAGGCGGGTGCAACAAGTGCGACGGAAAACAGCAGCGCGAAAAGCGAACGCAGGTTCATCGGTGTCTCCACTGGAAGGATGCCCGAACGGGAAAGGCACACAATGCCGCCATGTTGCCACGCGGGCGCGTGCCGAAAGTGCCGCCGACGGCGGCAGTGACGTTAAATTTTGTAACCGCGATGAATCGCGACGATGCCGGCAGACAGGTTGCGCACGTCCACGCGCGCGAAGCCGGCGTTCTCCATCATCGCCTTCAACGTGGCCTGGTCCGGATGCTTGCGGATGGATTCGGCGAGATACTGGTAACTTTCCGCATCGCCCACGATCATGGCGCCGAGGCGCGGCAACACCTTGAACGAGTGAAATTCATAGAGTCTGTTCAGCAACGGATCGCGCACGGCCGAGAATTCCAGGATCAGAACGCGGCCGCCGGGTTTGAGCACGCGGAACATCTCGCGCAACGCGGCGTCCTTGTCGGTGACATTGCGCAGGCCGAAGGCGATGGTGACGGCATCGAAACACGCATCCGGGAATGGCAGGGCTTCCGCGTTGAGTTGCGCATACGCGAGATTGCGCACGAAGCCGCGATCCAGCATCCGGTCGCGCCCGGTATGCAGCATCGCCGCGTTGATGTCGCCGAGCACCACGCGGCCGTGCTCGCCGACCAGTGGCAGCAGCAGCGCGGCGATATCGCCGGTGCCGCCGGCCAGGTCCAGCACCGTGTCGCCGCTGCGCACACCCGAGGTCGCGGCAAAGAAGCGCTTCCACAAGCGGTGCACGCCGAACGACATCAGGTCGTTCATCAAATCGTACTTGCCGGCGACCGACGTGAACACGCGCGATACCATTCGCGCCTTTTCAGCGACGGGAACGTCGCGAAAACCGAAGTGGGTGGTGGTGTCAGGTGCGTTCATTGCCAGGGTTCGAAGTCGCCGACGAAGATTTCGTCGAGTATCTTGAATCCGGCGCGCAATGGCCAGCCCGGATTGCCGTTGGCATTGGCCAGATAAGCGCCGATGTCGGCCTGGGCGCTGCGCGCGCGCAAGTCGAAATCGTCGCTCGGCAGGTACGTGGCGTTGGCCATGCCAACCAGCAGGCTGCCGCGCGGCACCAGGTTCTGCGGCGGCACGCCGCCCAGATTGGCGCCGAAGAAGTCGGTGGCCAGGTTTCCCGTCGTGGCAAAGCCCGCGGCCACGCCGTTGAGCGTGCCTTGTCCCGCATTGGCCACCGATGTGATGCCGCCGAGCGTGCCGCTGGCGGAGATCGCATTGCCATTCGGCGCGTAGATCGCATTGTTGGCGATGATGATGCTTCCACTCACGGAATTGAGCTTGACGCCGTTGCCGTCGGGCGCGATGAAGGTGTTGTTGACGATGGTGAGGTTTGCCGGAGTGGCGCCTTGCAGGTTGTTCGCGGCGAATGCGCTGCAGCCCGCACATTCGCCGAGCACGATGTTGTTGCGCACGATCGCGTCCGCCGTCACCTGGATGCCGTTGTCGCCGGAATTCCAGACGAGGTTGCGCTCGATCACGTTCGGCGCACCGTTGCGGGCGACATCGTACAGCGTTATCCCTGGGTAGGCGGTGTCGTGGATGACGTTGTCGCGCACGATGTTCGCGTAACTGCCCTGCTTGATCTCGATGCCGTCGCCCTGCGTGATGGTCGCGCCGTTCAGGTCATGGATGTAGTTGTTGGCGACGAGGGAATCGTGGAACTGGCAGGCATTGCTGTTGCAGCCAAGATAGAACGCTTCGCCGGTACCACCCGTATGGTCGATCTCGTTGTGCTCGAACGTGAACCGGGCGTAGTCGACTCCGCCATCGTTTGCCGAGATCGCGTTCGCATCGGTGTCGTGGACATGGCAATTGCGCACGGTGATGTCCGAGGTTCCGGACAGGAAGCGCAAACCGCGCGAGCCACCGGTGAATTCGATGCCATCGAACGTGAGGAACGTCGTGTTGCCGATGTTGATGATGTTCTGGCTGTTGTCGACATAATGGATGACCGGCTGCTCGCCGGTCTTGGCGCGAATCACGATCGGCAGCCCCGAGGTGCCGGCAAGACTGATCGCGAAGTAGCTGCTGAGCGTGTAGGTGCCGCCATCGAGGATCAGCGTGTCGCCGGCCTGCAAGCCTTGCATGGTGGAACGGATATCGTCGCCGGGCCCGATCTCGATTGTCGTCGCTTGCGCGACACCGGCCCATGCACACGGCATGAGCAAACCCAACGTTGCAATGAATGCGTGCTTTTGCACGGCAACCCTCCGGGTAGAGGCGGCTTGCCGTATTATCGCGCGTGGCGCACCGAGTGGGTATCGGCGCCCTGGGGACCTTCTGATGGCATTGTGGATTGCGGGTTTTGCTGCGCTTGCGCTCGCGCTTTACGTCGCGGTGACGTTCAACGAGCTCATTCGCGCGCGCAATCGGGTGCGGGCGGCCTGGGCCGACATCGATGTGCAGTTGCAGCGTCGGCACGACCTGGTCCCGCAGCTGGCCACGACAGTCAAGGCGTACGCCGATCACGAAAAGGCGGCACTGAACGCGGTAACCGAAATGCGCGCGCGCGCGCAGGCCAGCGTCTCGGTGGCGCAACGCGGGCAAATCGAAGGCAACCTCAGTGCGCAACTGGCGCGCCTGCTCGCGTTGCAGGAACAGTATCCGGACCTCAAGGCCAGCGGAAATTTCCTGCAATTGCAGCGCGACCTGGTCGGCATCGAAGATGCACTGCAAGCCGCACGCAGCGTCTACAACGAGGTGGTGCGCGCGTACAATACGCAGATTCAGCAATTTCCCGATGTGTTGCTGGCGCGACCTTTTGGATTTCAGACTTGCGAGTTCTTCCAGGCCGACGCCGTGTCGGCGGTCCGTGTCTAGCGGCCCAGCCTTGCGGCTTCGAGTGACGCGAGGTACGCCTGCCAGTTGGCTTCGAAATTCACGCCCAGTTCGTGCAGGTATTCCCACGAATAGATGCCGGTATCGTGGCCGTCGTCGAAGCGCAGCAGCACGCCGTAGTTGCCGACCGGTTCGATCGCCGTGATGTTGACGTCGCGTTTGCCGTGCTGGAGGACGCGCTGGCTGGGACTGTGGCCCTGCACCTCGGCGCTGGGCGAATGCGTGCGCAAGTATTCGCAGGAAAGCCTGAACGTCTCACCCGTGTCGAAGCCGACTTCGAGCATGTGTGAGGCGCGATGCAGGGTGATCGCAGTGACGCGCGGCTTGCCGCTCACGAAGCGGGCATCGCTTCCGGCGGCAACGGCACCGGTGGCATGCCGGCGATCTTCGCCAGCAGCAGCATGTACTGGGTGCCGAAGCCGATCGAGCCGATGCCGGGAAATTCATAGGCACCGGTATCCGGATACCAGGTCGCGTTCGGATCGACTTCCTGCAGGATCAGCGCGTCGGATTCGGCGCCGGTGAGACGGCCGATGTAGCTGACCTCGCCGTTTTCCTCGTCCAGCATGTTGAGCGAGACCAGCGGCGTGAGGCGCGCGGCGGATTCGGCGATGGACTGCCAGTCGTCGAGTTTGAAATCCTGGATTTGCGGAATCGTCTCGGCGTTCAATTCCAGCGCCTTCTCCACGAACGCGCGGCCGGGATCCTGCTCGACCGCGTCGATGTCGCCGACCGCGAGCGCGAGGAAGCCGTCGAATTGCATGGCATCGCTGACCTCGGCGACCAGGCAGAACTCGGACGCCAGGCCGATCACGTAGCCGTGCACCCACCCCGGTGAAACCTGCGAGCGTGCGATCTGGACCGGCACGCGCGCTTCCAGCGCCTCACGCAGTTGCGCGCGCGTACCGCGGCCGCGGAACTGGACGACATTGCCTTCGTGGTGGTGCTTCGGTGGCATGGCGCGAATTGTACCTTTTCCAACGGCGTCGTCCCGGCAGGGATTGCCGGGACCCAGACTGCATGGACGCCAATGAAGCTGGTGAACGGCCATCCTTGGCAACTGGATTCCGGCAATCCCTGCCGGAATGACGAGCATTCACAATATGTAGCGCGACAAATCCTGATCCTTCACCAGTGCCGCCAGATGCCCGTCGACGTAGGTCGCGTCGATCGTGTGCTTTTTCCCGTTCTGGTCCGGTGCCTCGAAGGAAATCGCATCCAGCAGGCGTTCGAGCACGGTGTGCAAGCGGCGCGCACCGATGTTTTCGGTGCGCTCGTTGACCGCGAACGCGATCTCGGCCATGCGTTGCACGCCGTCCGCGGCGAATTCCAGCGTCACCCCTTCGGTCGCGAGCAGGGCGACGTACTGTTTGGTCAACGCGTGGTCGGGTTCGGTCAGGATGCGGCGGAAGTCCTCCGCCGACAGCGCGGACAGCTCCACGCGGATCGGAAAACGCCCCTGCAATTCCGGAATCAGGTCCGAGGGCTTGGCCAGCGAAAATGCGCCCGAAGCGATGAACAGGATATGGTCGGTCCTGACCATGCCGTGCTTGGTCGATACGGTGGAACCTTCGACCAAAGGCAAGAGATCGCGCTGCACGCCCTCGCGCGAGACGCCCGCGCCGCTCCACTCGCCGCGCTGCGCGACCTTGTCGATCTCGTCGATGAAGACGATGCCGTTCTGCTCGCAGTTGTCCAGCGCCTGCGCCTTGATTTCCTCGTCGTTGACCAGGCGCGCCGCCTCGTCGTCGACGAGCAACGGCCGCGCGGCGCGGATCGCGAGCTTGCGCGTCTGGGTCTTGTTGCCGGCGATGGACGAGAACATCCCGCGCAGTTGCTGGGTCATTTCCTCCATGCCCGGCGGCGCCATGATCTCCACGCCCACGTTGACGGCGGTTTCGAACTCGATCTCGCGCTCGTCCAGCGTGCCTTCGCGCAACTGCTTGCGCAGTTTCTGGCGCGTTTCCGAATCGCTCGTGTCGGGTTGTTGCGGCTCGCCCATGAAGCCATGCAACTGGCGCTTGGGCAGCAGCGCATCGAGGATGCGCTCTTCAGCGCGATCCTCGGCTTGCGCTTTCACCTGCGCCTTGGCCTGCTCGCGCGCCATCTTGACCGCGGTGTCGGCGAGATCGCGCACGATCTGCTCGACGTCCTTGCCGACATAACCGACCTCGGTGAACTTGGTCGCCTCGACCTTGATGAATGGCGCGTTGGCGAGCGCCGCGAGGCGCCTTGCGATTTCGGTCTTGCCGACGCCCGTCGGGCCGATCATGAGAATGTTCTTCGGCGTTACTTCATTGCGCAATTCGGGATCGAGTTGCATGCGCCGCCAGCGGTTGCGCAGGGCGATGGCAACCGCGCGCTTGGCCGCGTTCTGGCCGATGATGTAGCGGTCGAGCTGGTCGACGATTTCGCGGGGAGTGAGTTCGGACATGGAGATCTGAGGCCTATGCTGAAACGAGGAAAACCGTCGCGAGCGAAGGCAGGTTGCGTGACGCCGGAGCGCAGGAACCGGAGTTTACTTGTGGGTAAATGAGGATTCCGAGCACCGCCGACACGCAAGATGCCGAGCGCAGCAGGTTTTCACAGTTCTTCGATCGTGACGTTGTGATTAGTGTAGATGCAGATATCGCCCGCGATCTTCAGCGCCTTCTCGACGACTTCGCGCGCGGACAAGTTCGAATTCTCCATGAGCGCCTTGGCCGCGGCCTGCGCATAGGGGCCACCGGATCCAATCGCAATCAGTCCGTTCTCCGGTTCGAGCACGTCGCCATTGCCGGAGATGAGCAAGGATGCGTCCTTGTCGGCCACGGCGAGCATGGCTTCCAGGCGCCCGAGGCGCCGATCGGTGCGCCATTCCTTGGCCAGTTCCACCGCCGCGCGGGTGAGGTTGTTGCCGTGCTTGTCGAGCTTGGCCTCGAACAGCTCGAACAAGGTGAAGGCATCGGCCGTGGCGCCGGCGAATCCGGCCAGCACGTTCGCGTCCTTGCCCAGGCGGCGCAGCTTGCGCGCATTGGCCTTGACCACGGTGTTGCCGAGCGTGACCTGGCCATCTCCGCCGATCACGACTTTTCCGTCGCGGCGCACGGAGACGATGGTGGTGGCATGGAAGGAATCGGACATGGCGGCCTCGTGCTGGCGGAACTGACGAAGGTTAGGGCTGATCGGCCGATTGCAAGGGGATTCAACCCCTGCGTCGCGCCCTTGGATGCGCCGCGTCGTAGACCTTGGCCAGATGCTGGAAATCCAGGTGCGTGTAGATCTGCGTGGTGCCGATGTCGGCGTGACCGAGCAACTCCTGCACGGCGCGCAAGTCGCCGGAGGATTCAAGCACGTGGCTGGCGCACGAGTGCCGCAGCAGGTGCGGATACACGCGTTTCCATACGTCTTGATCCTTCGCCCGGCG
>JAFEFP010000079.1 GCA_018240545.1 Pseudomonadota bacterium
CGGTGCTGAGCACGTCCATGCTGATCGGCACGTCCTGCGCGTTCTCGGTGCGCTTCTGCGCGGTCACCGTGATGGTTTGCAGTTCGTGCGAATCCTTCTTCGCCTTGGCGGTGTCGGTGGATGCCGGCGCTGTGGTCTGGTTCTGGTCCGCATCCAGGGCATAAACAGGCGCAAAGCAGGCCAGGTGGATGGCGGCGGCCAGCGGCAGGCGCGCGCTGAACGCATGCCGGCGACCGGATCGGGGACTGCGGGATTTTGTCATGATGTTGAACCCCTCGTGGTGGTTGGGCGTCCGTCCGTGGACAGGTTGTTGGTCAGGCGGGACAAAAATCGGGATAGGCCGCCAGTTCCGGCCCGAGCGCGGCCTTGAGCGGATCGAGCCACGCCTCGAAATGGCGCCACTGGTCGACGCCGTCGCGGTAGATCGGCTGGCGCACTTGCTCGGAACTGGCCGTGCGCACCGGCCGTTCGTTGTCGAAGAAGCGCAGGCAGGCATCCTCGAACGGCAGGCCGCAATAATCGAGCAGGCGGCGCACCTCGTTTTCGGTATGGTTCACCATTGCCTCGTAATGCACGCGGTGGATGCGGCCGGGCAGCACCGCATCGAAATGCGCCATCAGTTGCGCGTAGTCGCGCCAGTAGCGGCCGAGGTCTTCGAGGCCGTAGCTGAAATTCTGGCCGCGCGCGAAGTGCTGCTTGAAGCCGGAAAAACCGCAGGCCAGCGGATGCCGACGCGCATCGATGATCTTCGCGTTCGGCAGGATGAGATGGATCAGGCCGACGTGCGCGAAATTGTTCGGCATCTTGTCGACAAAGAACGGACGGTCGGTCTTGCGGTGGATGCGCGTGCCGGCTAGGTAGGACTCGCCCAGTTCGCGCAGTTCCTCGCGCGAACAGCGTGCCAATGCCTCGTGGTAGGCCCCGGGTGCGCGGCTGCCGGCACGTTCGCGCAGCGTGCGCGTGAGCGAAACGAGTTCGGGCAGTTCCATCGTGCCTTCCACCTGCGGGTGGCTGGCAAGGATCTGCTCGATCAGGGTGGAGCCCGAACGCGGCAGGCCGACGATGAAGATCGGGTCGGGCGCCGCGCAGCCAGCGTCTTCGCGCGCGCGGAAAAATTCGGTCGTGTAGACGTCGCGCGTGCGCCGCAAACGCGCCGTGGTGTCGTCGGCGCTGTAGGGCACGCGCTGCAAACGCAGGGCATTGCCGCGCGCGTAGTGCGCGAAGGACTCGGCGTACTGCGCACGGTCTTCCAGCGCCTTGGCCAGGGCGAATTCGAAATGCAGGCGATGCTCGTCGGCCAGACCTGCACGCGCCAGCGCGTTGCGCATGGTTGCGACCAGCGCATCGTCGAAGCGGAAGGTCTTCAGGTTCGCCAGGCTCCAGTACGCCTCGCCAAAGTCCGCGTCGAGTTCGATGCAGCGTCGATACGCGGCGATCGCGCGTTCCGTGTGGCCGGCGGTCTTTAGCGCATGGCCGAGGCTGAGCCAGACCTGCGCCTGATCCGGGTGCTCGGCGAGCAGTTGCGTATAAATCGCGATGGCCGGCTCGTAGTCGCCGGTGCGGCACAGCACGGCGGCCTTGAGGTTGCGCACGCCCGGATCGGCAGGCGCGTCGCGCAGCAGGCGATCGACTTGCTCCAGCGCGGCGGCAGGTTCATTGAGGCGATGCAGGACCAGCGCGTAGTGATGGCGAGCCTCATGGAAATCCGGCGCCAGTTGCAAACAGCGTTCGAGCAGATGCTGCGCGTCCTCGCAGCGATCGATGCGCACCGCGAGTTCGGCCAGCATGCGGATCGCGGCGACGTCGGTCGGTGCCTGTTTCAGATGCGCCTTGAGCAGGCGCTCGGCGACCGGAATGTCGTTGCCATGCAGCGCCGCTGCGGCGCGCATCAGGGCCGGATCGGACGGGGCGTGGCGCACGTGCTCGAGGTAGGCCGCCGCTGCGCCGGCACGATCGCCCGCGGCATCCAGCGCATCGCCAAGTTGCGTCCAGATTTGCGGGCGACCGGGATCGGCGGCCGCGGCGCGACGCCGTTGTGCGGCAAGTTGGTCCACGCTGATGTCCCGAACCGCAACGCCCATGCAACGCCCCTAAGCGCGTCGGCCAAGGATAGGGGATTTTTCGCAAACGCCGCAATGGTCTTGCATTCCAGCGCCAAATCCCTAGATTGGCAGCATCCGATTGCGCGGTATTTCAATGCCCATCTACGAATTCGAATGTTCTGCCTGTGGCGAAGTCTTCGAGCGCCTGCAGAAACTGTCTGATCCGGATCCCGCGTCCTGCCCGGAGTGCGGAAAGAAGAAAGTGCGCCGTCGCGTGACCGCACCGGCGTTCCGGCTGTCCGGCAGCGGGTGGTACGAGACCGACTTCAAGAAAGAAGGCGACAAGAAGCACAACCTCGCCACCAAGGACGAGGCGCCGAAGGCCGAACCCGCCAAACCCGACGCGGGCAAGCCGGAAAAGCCCAAGTCCGAGCCGAAGCCGAAGGCATCGCCGGCCAGGCAGGCCAATGCCAAAGCGTGATTGCGGTGCAGCGCGCGTTCAGGGCAAGCGCACGATACACTCGGGTCGCTGGGTTGACCATGTCAAGGAGGGTTGTCATGTCATTTCGATCGTTTCTTGTTCTTGCTGTCTTCACCCTGGGGCTGTTGGCTGTTTCGTCCACGCACGCACAGGATCCACGCTACGGCGGCGGGCCTGGATACGACAACGGGTACGGTAATTCCGATGTCGTGGATTGCCGGAGCAGCGGGTACAACTTCCAGCGTTGTCCGGTACCGTGGCGAGACGCGCGTCTGGTGCGCCAGCTTTCCAACACGCAATGCATTCGCGGACAGAACTGGGGCTTCGACCGTCAGGGCCTGTGGGTGGACCGTGGTTGCGGCGGACGATTCGTCGACGCCCGCGGCGGCCCGGGCTACGGCGGAAGCTGGTACCCGCCTTCTGGCTGGGATCACCGCTTCCAGGTCCGCTGCCCGAGCAGCGGCTATCAATATCGATTCTGCGAAGTCGATATGGGACGCGGTGGGCGCGCTTACCTGCAGCGTCAGGAATCGGATTCGGCCTGCATTGAAGGCCGAACCTGGGGCTGGAACCGTGCCGGCATCTGGGTCGATCAGGGCTGTTCGGGAATCTTCACGATCGATCGGCGCTGGTGAGGAGTTTGGGCCACTGAGTGCAAAAGCCCGCCATCCGGCGGGCTTTTGTTTGCAGCGCAACAAAAACCCTCGTAGCATGCGCGATCGTCACTTTTGCGCGAGTCCGTTCGCGCGAGATCAAGAACCGTCCATGCATGGACGGACTATCAAAAAAAGCCCGGGAACCAATTAGATGCGTTCGAATTATTGCGGCCTCGTCGACGAGGCCCTGATCGGTCATGACGTCACCCTGTGCGGCTGGGTCGATACCCGGCGTGACCACGGCGGCGTGATCTTCATCGACCTGCGCGATCACGAGGGCATCGTCCAGGTCGTGATCGAACCGGACAACAAGGCGGCGTTCGCGGCGGCCGAACACGTGCGCTACGAGTATTGCCTGCGCATCACCGGATCCGTGCGCAATCGCCCGGCCAGCCAGATCAACGAGCGCCTGCGCACCGGCAGGATCGAAGTCGTCGCGGCCACGGTCGAGGTGCTCAATGCCGCTGCGCCCTTGCCGTTCATGCTCGATGACGCCACCGGCGAAGAAACGCGCCTGCGCTGGCGTTACCTCGATTTGCGCCGTCCGCAGATGCAGCGCAAGCTGCGCCTGCGCGGCAAGCTCGTCGCCGCGTTGCGCCGGTACCTGGATGCGCGCGGATTCCAGGACCTGGAAACGCCGATCCTCACGCGCGCCACGCCCGAGGGCGCGCGCGATTTCCTCGTGCCCTCGCGCCTGCATCCCGGCGAGTTCTACGCGCTGCCGCAATCGCCGCAGTTGTTCAAGCAGATCCTGATGATGGCCGGCTTCGATCGCTATTATCAAATCGCGCGCTGCTTCCGCGACGAGGCGCTGCGCGCCGATCGCCAGCTCGAATTCACCCAGCTCGACATGGAATTCGCCTTCGTCGCCGAACGCGACGTGCAGGATTGCGTCGAGGCGATGATCCGCGACGTGTTCCGCGAAGTCGCCGACATCGAGCTTGCCAACCCGTTTCCGCGCATGACCTGGGCCGAGGCGATGCGCCGCTTCGGTTCGGACAAGCCCGACCTGCGCATCGCGCTGGAACTGGTGGACATCGCCGAACAGGTGCGCCACGTCGAATTCAAGGTGTTTTCGGGGCCCGCCAACGATGCCGGCGGGCGCGTCGCCGCGCTGCGCCTGCCCGGCGGCGCGAAACAGCCGCGCAAATACCTGGACGATCTTGGGCCCTATGTAGCGCGCTACGGCGCCAAGGGCCTGGCCTGGATCCGCATCGACGACATCACCAAGGGCCGCGAGGGCATGACCAGCCCGATCCTGAAATTCCTCGACGACGCGGCGCTGGATGGCATTCTTGCCGCGACCGGTGCGCAGTCCGGGGACGTGATCTTCTTCGGCGCGGGTCCGTACAAGACCGTGAGCGATTTCATGGGCGCGCTGCGCATCAAGGTCGCGCAGGACTCGGGTCTGGTCGAAGACTCCTGGAAGCCGTTGTGGGTCACGGATTTCCCGATGTTCGAATACGACCACGAGGCCAAGCGCTTTGTGGCCTTGCATCACCCCTTCACCGCGCCGAAGGTCGACGACATCGGCGACCTGAAGGCGAATCCGGCGATCGCCGTGTCGCGCGGCTACGACATGGTGCTCAACGGCAACGAAATCGGCGGCGGATCGATCCGTATCCATCGCCCGGAAATGCAAAGTGCGGTGTTCGAACTGCTCGGCATCCATGCGGAGGAAGCGCAGGCCAAGTTCGGCTTCCTGCTCGAAGCGCTCAAGTACGGCGCGCCGCCGCACGGCGGCATCGCGTTCGGCATCGACCGCCTCGCCGCCCTGCTCGCCGGCACCGAATCGATCCGCGAGGTGATCGCGTTCCCCAAGACGGCCACCGCGCAATGCCTGATGACCGATGCGCCATCGCCCGTGCCCGAGGCGCAGTTGCAGGAAGTGCATGTGCGGGTGGTCAAGCCGGTGAAGGGATAGCACAATGGCAGTTGTGCAAGAACGCGTCACACGGGGGCGGTTCGTCGTGGCGGCCACATTCGTGGTCCTGTTCGGAGCGGCTTTGCGTGTGCTCTACGTGGCGACTGCGCAAGCCGAACCACCGGTTTATGGCGATGGCGTGCAATACATGGCATACGCCTGGAACCTGTTGCACAACGGCGTGTTCTCATGCAGTCCCCCGGGCAGTGCGAGCATCGTCGCAGACGGTTATCGCGGCCCGGGCTATCCATTGTTGCTCGCCGCGGCACTCGAATTGGGCAGGCAGGACATTCGCGTTGTCCTTGATTATGTTTGCGCGTCACAGGTCTTGTTGGGGTCGGCTACCGTCGGCTTGACGATTGCGCTGGCGCGCACTTGGCTGGGTCGCGGTCTGTCACTTCTGGCCGGCGCGCTCATCGCGTGCTGGCCGCACCTGATCACCTTTTGCGCCGCGGTCATGAGCGAGACACTGTTCGGGTTCCTGCTCGTGTCGGGTTGCCTGCTGCTGGTCCATGGTGTGCAGCGCGCGGCGCCCCGCTTGCTTGCGCTGTCGGGCCTGGTGTTCGGGGCTGCCTATCTGGTCAATCCGATTGTGCTGTTCTTCCCGTTCCTGGCGGCTTTGGCGGTGATGCGCCGCACGCATTGGCGCCATGCCGCCGTCCTGGCCGCGTGCTTTGCCATTGCGCCTGCCGCCTGGAGCCTGCGCGACGCGAACCTGCCCATGCAATACGGCGCATCCCGCCGCGCGATCGAAAATTTCGTCCAGGGGTCGATGCCGCTGTACATGCGCGCGTTCAACTCGCGCTGGGTCAGTCCTGATGCGCGTCGTATCGTCGATGCCACCACCGCCGAGACGGAGCTCATGTTCGCGGACCCAGCCGCCGGAGTGTTAGAAGTCTTGGGACGAATGCGCCAGCAGCCCTGGACTTACACGTCCTGGTATCTGTTGGAGAAACCGTGGCAGTTGTGGGCCTGGCCGATCGTCATCGGCAGCGGCGACATCTATTATCCGCCGACACGGGATTCGCCGTTCGAGCGCATCCAATTGCTCAAGGGGATGAGATCGGCCTTCGAATGGATGAATCCGGCGATATTCGCGTCGGCAATGCTGATGATGACACTGGTTCTCCGCCGCGTCTGCTTTCGTGCGCCGACGTCGGTTACCGCAGGCATCCTTGTCCTGTTCGTGGTCTATGTCACCCTGATACACATGGTCTTTCAGGCCGAACCGCGTTATGCAATACCCTACCGTCCGTTCGAAGTGGTATTGGCTTTGGGCGGCATGGTCGCGGTCGCGAAGTGCTTGCGCGGACGGCGCCACGATGCTTCGCCAAAACCAGGCGGAATGGATGCGGGGCAGGTGGCCGCATGAACGAGCATGTCATCCTGCTGCATGGCCTGTGGATGCGCGGGTTCACCCTGGCCGCGCTCCGCCATCGCCTGGAAGGCGCGGGGTTTTCGGTGGAATTGTTCGACTACGCGAGCGTGCTGCGCGGGCCGGAAATCGGCGTGCGACAGCTGGTCGAATCGGTGCAAGAAAGCAAAAGCAAAAAAATCCACTTTGTCGGGCACAGCCTCGGCGGCCTGGTTGCGCTGCAGGCGTTGCAGCGCGCGCCCGAGATCACGCGCGGCCGCGTCGTCTGCCTCGGCTCGCCGCTGCGCGGCAGCGCGGTGGCGCGTACGGTGGCGCAATTTCCCGGTGGTTCGCTGGTGATCGGCAAGAGCCTGGACGTGCTCACGCGCGGCATCGAGCGCTGGGAAGGCAAGCAGGCCGTCGGCGCGATCGCCGGGCGGCTGCCGATCGGATTCGGCTTTGCCTTCGGCGCGCTGACCTCCCCCCACGACGGCACCGTGAGCGTGGCCGAAACCGAGTTGCCCGGTTTGGCCGATCACGTCGTCGTGCCGGCCACGCACACCGGCCTGCTGTTCTCGCAGGATGCGGCCGAGCAGACGATCGCGTTCCTGCGCACCGCGCATTTTGCGCGCGCGTGAGCCGCCTGGCGTAAAATCCGCGCGATGACTCGCATCCTCGGCATCGATCCCGGTTCGCAGCGCACCGGCATCGGCATCATCGATGCGGATGCGGGCGGCGCGTCGCGGCATGTTTTCCATACTGCGCTCGATCTGCTCGGCAACGACACGTTTCCGCTGCGCCTGAAGCAGATCTTCGACGAAGTCTGCGCATTGATCGCGGAACATGGCCCTGCCGAAGCGGCGGTGGAGCGCGTATTCATGGCGCGCAATCCGGACTCGGCATTGAAGCTCGGCCAGGCGCGCGGCGCGGCGATCTGCGCGGTGGTCCACAGCGGCTTGCCGGTGACCGAATACGCGCCCAAGGAAATCAAGCAGGCCGTGGTCGGCGGCGGCGCGGCGGACAAGACCCAGATCCAGCACATGGTCGGTGTGCTGCTCAACATCCCGCGCAAGCTGCAGGCGGACGCGGCCGATGCGCTCGCAGTCGCGCTCACGCACGCGCATACGCGCGCGAGCATCGAGCGCATTGGAATTCCGCGGACGGCCTGGAGGCGTCGCCGATGATCGGCAGGTTGAAGGGAACGCTCGTGTCCAAGCAGCCGCCCTGGCTGGTGATCGACGTCGGTGGCGTCGGCTACGAACTCGAGGCGCCGATGTCCACGGTGTTCGACCTGCCGGAAACGGGGCGCGAAGTCGCGCTGTTCACGCACTACGCGGTCAAGGAAGATACGGTCGCGCTGTACGGGTTCCTGCGCGAGGCCGAGCGCACGCTGTTCCGCACCGTGCAGAAAGTCAGCGGCATCGGTGCGAAGATCGCGCTGGCGGTGTTGTCGGGTGTTTCGACCGACGAGTTCGCACGCCTCGTGCAAGCCGGCGACATTGCATCGCTCACGCGCATCCCCGGCATCGGCAAGAAGACCGCCGAGCGCATGATCGTGGAGTTGCGCGATCGCGTCGATGGCATCGCGGCAAGTCCCGGCGCGGCCGTGGGCGTGCCGCGCGATGCGCAATCCGAGGCCGTCGTCGCCTTGCAGCAATTGGGTTACAAGCCAGCCGAAGCCGGGCGCCTGGCCAAAGAGGCAGCCGCCGACGGCGACAGCGCCGAGGCGATCATCCGCAAGGCGCTCAAGGCCGCATTGCGTTGAGGGGACAGGCATGAGCGAGGCGATCGATCCGCGATCCGAAGGCACGCGCAAGGCGCTTGCCGGCCTGGCCCTGGGCACGCTGGGCGTGGTCTACGGCGACATCGGCACGAGCCCGCTGTACACGATGCGCGAGACCTTCACCAATGGCGGCGTCGCGGTGACGCCCGACAACGTGCTCGGCGTGCTTTCGCTCGTGTTCTGGTCGCTGGTCCTGGTGGTGTCGGTCAAGTACGCCGGATTCATCATGCGCGCGGACAACAAGGGCGAGGGCGGCATCATGGCGCTGACCGCGCTCGCACAGCGCAGCATGAAGGGCAGCATCCGCGCGCG
>JAFEFP010000007.1 GCA_018240545.1 Pseudomonadota bacterium
CAGCCTGGTAGAGCGCTACTTTCGGGAGGTAGAAGTCGGAGGTTCGAATCCTCTCACCCCGACCAATTGATGGAACAAGAAACCGGCCACGTGCCGGTTTTTTTGCTTGTGGAACCCCTGGATTACCTGCTGCGCTCGACATCTCGCGTGCCGGCAGTGCTCCCCCAACTCGCCGTCCCGAGTTTCGACCCCATTTGCATTCAAGTAAAATGCGGTTCCTGCGCGCTGGCGACACGCGACCTGACTTCGCTCGCGACGGTTCTTCAGCGGTTCCACCGACAAATTGCTTCGATAATCAGTTCCGCGAGGATTCCATGGCGTTGACCCAAGCCCGCACCATGCCCGGCGTGATGGAACTGCTGCCGCTGGATCAGATCGCGTTCCAGCGCATGCTCGACACGATTCGCGGCAATTTCGAGCGCTTCGGGTTCCTGCCGATCGAAACGCCGGTGATGGAATTTTCCGACGTGCTGCTGACCAAGCAGGGCGGCGAAACCGAGCGCCAGGTGTATTTCGTGCAGTCCACCGGCGCGCTGGAAAAATCCGTCGCTGGCGTGCCCGAACTCGCGCTGCGCTTCGACCTGACCGTGCCGCTGGCGCGCTATGTGGCCGAGCACGAACACGACCTGAATTTTCCGTTTCGGCGCTACCAGATCCAGCGCGTGTACCGCGGCGAGCGCGCCCAGCGCGGGCGCTTTCGCGAGTTCTACCAGTGCGATATCGATGTGATCGGCAAGGATGCGCTGTCGATCCGTTACGACGCCGAGATTCCGGCCGTCATCTACAGCGTGTTCCGCGATTTGAACATCGGGCCGTTCACGATTCAGCTCAACAATCGCAAGCTGATGCGCGGATTCTTCGAATCGCAAGGCATCGGCGATGCAGAAAGGCAGGCGCACGCGCTGCGCGAAGTGGACAAGCTCGACAAGCGCGGTGCGGATTACGTGCGCGATACGCTGATGGGCGAAGGATTCGGCCTGACGGTCGATGCGGCGAAGCGGATTCTCGACTTCGTGCAGGTTCGCTCGCATGGCCATGCCGATGCGCTGGACAAACTCGATGCGCTGGGTGGCGGCAATGCGACGCTGGCCGAAGGCGTTGCCGAACTCACGCAAACGCTGGAGCTGATCCGTGCGTTTGGCGTGCCCGAATCGCACTACGCGATCAACCTGTCGATTGCGCGCGGCCTGGACTACTACACGGGAACGGTATACGAGACCACGCTCAACGAGCATCCGCAGATCGGTTCGATCTGCTCGGGCGGGCGCTACGAAAACCTGGCCTCGAACTACACCAAGTCGCATCTGCCGGGCGTGGGCATTTCCATCGGCGCGACGCGGCTGTTTTATCAGCTGCGCGAAGCCGGTTTGCTGGGAACGGCGGCAAGCACGGTCAAGGTTCTGGTCACGCAGATGGACGAGGCGCACCTGCCGCGTTATCTGGAATTGGCCAATGAATTGCGCAGTGCCGGTATCGCAACCGAAGTGGTGCTAGAAGGCGGCAAGCTCGGCAAGCAGTTCAAATATGCGGATCGCGCCGGCATTCGTTTCGTATTGGTGCTCGGCTCGGACGAAATCGCCAAGGGCACGGTGACGGTCAAGGACCTGCGCAAGCAGGATCAATTCGAAGTGCCGCGCACGGAGCTGGTGAAAACGCTGCGCGTGGAACTGGAACAAGTCGAGGCCATGCCAGCATGAGCGGCGAAACCCGTCACGTCATCCTGCTCAACGGCGGCAAACTCACGCGCGCGCAGGTCGTGCAGATTGCTTGCGGCGACGCCATCATCGGTTTGGCGCCGGACCAGCTCACGCGCGTGCAGCGCACGGCGGATTTTTTGAGCGAGCAGGTCAAGCGCGGCGAACCGATCTACGGCGTGACCACGGGTTTTGGCAGCAATGCCGACAAGTTGCTCGGCGCGCATCGCGCGCGTGACGAATTGCCGGGCGGCAATTCCGCTGCGCACGAACGCACCTTGATGGAAGAACTGCAGCACAACCTCGTCGTCACGCATGCGGTGTGCGTCGGCAAGCCGATGAGCGTCGATGTGGTGCGTGCGATGCTCGCGATTCGCGTCAACACGCTAATGCGCGGCCATTCGGGAATTCGTGCGAGCACCTTGCAGGCGCTGGCGGAATTGCTCAATCGCGACGTGATCCCGGTGATACCGGAAAAAGGTTCGGTCGGGGCGAGTGGCGACCTCGCGCCGCTGTCGCATCTTGCCTGCGTGCTGCTTGGCGAGGGCGAAGCGTTCCACAAAGGCGAAAGGGTTTCCGGCGCCGTCGCCTTGCAACGTGCGGGACTGCAACCGGTCAAGTTGTCGTTCAAGGAAGGCCTCGCGCTCAACAATGGCACCACGCAAATGTTGGCGATGGCGGTGTTGGCATTGGGTCGGCTGGAAAAGTTGTTGGCGACCGCCGACCTTGCCGCGGCAATGACGCTGGACGCCTTCGCCGGTCGCACCGGAGCGTTCAAGCCCGAAGTTCATGCCTTGCGTCCGCATCCGGGACAAGTGGAAACCGCCGCGAACCTGCGCCGACTGCTGGCCGGGTCGACACTGGCCGACATTCCTTATCACCTGGTGCCAAAATTCCGCACGTGGATGGCCGATTCGTGGAGCGATCCGCAAGATCAGCAACATCATTTCGACATTGGCTGGGACTGGGTGCCGCCCACACAGCGTCACGGCAAGCAGGCGTTTTATGCGCGTTTCCTGCCGTTCAGGGGCGGCAAGAAGCACCAGCCGCAGGATGCCTATTGCCTGCGCTGCATTCCGCAGGTGCATGGCGCGGTGCGTGATGCGTTGGCGCAAGCCTGTCGTGTCATCGACGTGGAGTTGAATGCGGTCACCGACAATCCGCTGATCTTCCCCGACGCGGTCGATGCGAAGGTCATCGAGGACCAGGTGATCTCCGCCGGCCACTTCCACGGCATGCCGCTGGCGCTGGCGATGAGCTACGTCAAGGCCGCGATTCCGGTGCTGGCATCGATCAGCGAACGGCGCCTGAACAAGCTGGTCGACCCGGCGAACAACGACGGCTTGCCGGCCTTCCTGATCGGCAACGAGGATGCGACCGATTCCGGCTTCATGATCGTGCAGTACACCGCCGCGGCGCTGGTCAACGACCTGGCCACGCGCGCGCATCCGGCATCGGTGTATTCGATCCCGACCAGCGCGAATGCCGAAGATCACGTCTCGATGGGCGCAAACGAGGCGCGGCATGTGCTGGACATGCTCGACGACCTCGGCCACGTGCTGGCGCTGGAGCTGTACACCGCGGCGCAGGCGCTCGAATACCGCCAGAACATGCTCAACGCGGCACGCACGCTGGCCGCGCGCGGCAACTGGCAGGCGCTCGCGCGCAAGGTTGCCGGCGCACCGTCGGCAGGGCAGGCGGATGCCGCGACGTTCGAAGCCGAAGTCAAGAAGCTCATGGCCGGACTGACGGATGCCGGCGAATTCCGCGCCGGCGAGGCGGTGCGTGTGGCATTCGCGCACATCCGCCAACTCGTCGCCTTCCTGCCGCGCGATCGCGCCATGGACGCCGACGTGCGTGCGATCTGCGAATGGGTGGCGGCGGGTCGTGACTTCCGGCCCATTCGCTATTGTTGACTAAATACTATAGTTGACCTGAGGCTATGGTTGGGTCAACACATGGACGACACCGAATCCCATCTGCGCAAGTTCCACAAGGAACTCTCCGCCGGCATTGTGTCGCTGGCATTGCTCGGCGTGCTCGCGCATTCGCGCACACCCATGTACGGTTACCAGATCGTCAAGCGCCTGGAACACACGGGTGAGGGCGTGCTCGCCGACAAGCAGAGCGCGCTGTACCCGGTGTTGCGCAACCTCGCGGCCGCCGGCCTGCTCGACAGCGAGGTCGAACCGTCCGTGACCGGTCCGCCGCGCCGCTACTACCGCATCACGCCGCTGGGCCGACGCGTGCTGCGCGAGTGGAGCCTGGCCTGGATCGCCACGCGCGATTACGTCGATACCATTCTGGAGGACTGAGCATGAGCACTGCCACACCGCGCACGGTCGCGGAATATCTCGAACAGTTGCGTGCGGCCCTGTCCGGCGCCGATCCCGCCTTGGTCCAGGATGCGCTGTACGACGCCGAGGAGCACCTGCGCGGCGAACTGCGCGAAAACCGCGACAAACCCGAAGCCGAGGTGCTGGCGAAAATCGTCGGCAGCTACGGCGCGCCGGAGGAGGTCGCCGAAATCTACGTCGACAAGGAAAAGGTCGTGCGCCAGGCCCTGCGCCCGCCGCCACCGCCACCGCGCGCCTCCGCGCTCGGGCGCTTCTTCGCCGTCGGCGCCGATCCACGCGCGTATTCGGCGCTGTTCTACATGCTGCTGTCGCTGGCCACCGGCATCTTCTATTTCACCTGGACCGTAACCGGACTGTCACTGTCGCTGGGCCTGTCGATCCTGATTTTCGGCATCGTCATCGCGGTGTTGTTCTTCGGCACGACGCGCGTGCTGTCGCTGGTCGAGGGCCGGATTGTCGAGGCGATGCTGGGCGAGCGCATGCCGCGGCGGCCGCTGTATCCACCGCGCGAAGGCTCGATGTTCAAGCGCATCGGAGCCATGTTCAAGGACCCGCGCACCTGGTCGACGCTGCTCTACTTCGTGCTGATGCTGCCGCTGGGCATCGTCTATTTCACTTTCGCGGTAACCGGTATTGCGTTGTCCTTGAGTTTCATCCTGGCCCCGCTCGCACACCTGGGCTGGATGCTGGGATTGGTGCAGGTGGACTGGGCCGATCACATCCATTTCAACGAGCCACTGGACGTGCCTTGGCAGCTTGCCGATCCGTTGCTGTTCGTGCTCGGCGTCGTACTGCTGTTCGCGCTGTTGCACCTCGCGCGTGGCGTCGGCAGATTCCAGGGCGGACTGGCCAAGGCGCTGCTGGTGAATTGACGGTGATGGCGCGCACGTCCTGGAAAACGCTCGATGGCAGGCCGCCGCGCATCATCGCGCATCGCGGCGCGAGCGGCTACCGGCCGGAGCACACGCTCGAGGCCTTCGCCCTCGCGCTTGCCCAAGGCGCCGACATGCTTGAACCGGACCTGGTCGCCAGCCGCGACGGCGTGCTGTTCGCGCGCCACGATTTCGGGCTGGCGGACAGCACCGATGTGGCTTCGCGTCCGCAATTCGCCGCGCGTGCGCGCGAGGTCGGCGGCGTGCACGACTGGTGGATCGGCGACTTCGATGCGCAGGAGATCGCGATGCTGCGCGCGACGCAGCCGATGCCGGGCCGTGGCCACCGGCACGATGGAGAGTTCGGCATCGCCAGTTTCGGTGCGCTTCTCGATCTCGTCGCGCAGGCCAATCGCGAGCGCGACGTGCCGGCCGTGATCGAGGCCGAAGTCAAACAGGCGGATGATGCCGTGCTCAGCGCATTCGCGCGCGAACTGGAATCGCGTGGTCTCGCCGGTGAACCGTCGTGGGTGTGGGTCGAATGTTTCGATCACGATTTCCTGCGCCGTGCGCATGAGCGCTGCGGCAACCCCTGCGTGGCGCTGCTGGAACCGGAAGGAGAATGGCTGCGCGGTGATCCGCGCCTGCGCGAACTGGCGCGCTGGTCGCGGGGCGTGGCGCCACGCAAGGACACGCTCCGGGACGCGGCCGGCCGCGACACCGGTTGGGTTGCCGCGGCACACGATCTGGGCCTGGAGGTGCATGCCTGGACGTTCCGCGACGATCAGGGTTTCGCGCCATTCGCCACGCCGGCGGCAGAACTTGCTGCCGCGTTCGCCTTGGGCGTGGATGCGCTGTTCTGCGATTTCCCGGACACGGCGCTGGCAGCGCGCGCCGCGCTCGTCCGAACCTAGCGCGCGGCGGTCAACGCGTCGCCCCTGGCAGCGACGAATGGCACCGGCGGGCCGATCGCGATGCCATCGCGCCAGCGTTGCAACTGCGCTTCGATCTGTTTCGTGGTCACGAGCTGGGGCTGCGATGGCTCTTCGTGGTCGCGCGTTTCCCAGGCCGCGATGAGCTTGTCCGCCTCGGCGAAGGCGCCGGTCACGGTGACGTTGTGGTTCAGCCCGTCGACGAGGAAGGCGCGGCCGAAATCGGTGATGTCCGCATCGTTGCCGCAGCCAAACGAGGAACGATCCGCGCGCGCGGCGGTCACGATCATGGTGGTGTCGTTCTTGAGCGCGTCGATGAAACCGCCGGAATAGCAGGCGGAAATCACCACGACCTTGTAGCGGATGCGCGCCTTGGCGAAGACGTCGGCGAGATCTTCCGGTGCGATCTGGTCCAGTGGCAGCGGATCCATGGCGACGTAGAGCAGGTGATCCTCGGTACCGTGGCTGGTCAGCAGCAGGAACAGGATGTCGTTGTCGCGATCCATCATTTCCGCAACCGCATCGACCGCGGTTTCAAGATTCGTCAACGTTGCCAGCGGGTAACGTGACAGCGTGGCCGGATTGTTCGCCAGCAGCAATTCGTGACCGGCGGCGGCGAAGCGCTTGGCGAACAGCATCTGCGCGTATTCGGCTTCGTTGAGGAACACGTCTTCCGCGCCGTCTCCCGCGAAACCGATGAAATACAGATTCGGCTTGCCCGGCGTGCGCGGTGCGAGCTTTGCCACCGCTGCGCGCAGCATGCGCGGCTGGGAATACAGGACCTGCTCGGGCGTGTCGGCATCGTCGGGCCAGTCGTCGCCCGCATCGCCGTCAGCGCCACCGGAATCGCCAGACGCGGCCTGCGCCGACACCGCCACCGGCTCGGGCGAATGCGCAGTGGTGCGGACGAGCAGGGCGGCGGTCAACGCGCCGCAGGCGAAAGCCAGCGCAAAAACGAGGGCGAGCTGGCGACGCATGTTTCAGTCCAGTCCGATAGTGCCGAAATCGGCAACACAACGGTGCGCGCCGCTGGCCGGGCACGTCGCCGGAGGCCGCGCCAGTTGCATGGTGCGCAGGCCGGCCGCGCAGGCGGCATCGAGTTCTGCGACGGTGTCCGACAGGAACAGGATTGCATCCGCAGGTTTTCCGATCGCGGCGGCAATGCGGCGATAGGATCCGGCCTCGCGCTTGGGTCCGGTCTCGGTGTCGAAGTAAGCGGAGAACAGCGGCGTCAGGTCGCCGGCTTCGCTGAATGCGAAAAACAGTTTCTGCGCGGCGACCGAGCCGGACGAGTAGACGTACAGGTCCAGTCCCTGCGCCTTCCACGCGCGCAGTTGCGGCGCGACATCGGCATACACATGCGCGCGAAAGTCGCCTTCGCGGTAGCCTTCGTTCCAGATCATGCCCTGCAGGGCCTTCAGCGGCGTGGCCTTGCGGTCTTCGTCGATCCAGCGTTGCAGGATTTCGATGATCTCCTCGCGATCGGCATAAACGATCCCGGCTTCCTTGGCCGCCTCGTGCAGCCAGTGTTGCACATCCGGGCGGTCGGCGTGGGTTTCGACATACGCCGGCAGACGCTTGCGCGCAAATGGAAACAGCACGTCCTTGACGAACGAGATCGAGCTCGTCGTGCCTTCGATGTCGGTGAGGATGGCGCGAATCACGCGGTGGTGGCCGCCTGCGACGCGGCGGGCCGCAGGCGCGGGAAGCGCTCGGCGATGTCGCTGCCGGTAAAGTGGCCGACCCAGCCGGCGGGATTCGTGAAGATGCGGATGGCCACGAAGTAGGGCGCCTCGCTCATGTCGAACCAGTGCTGCACGCCACCGGGAACGCCGACCAGATCGCCGCGCTCGCACAACAGTTCGTAGACCTTGTCGCCGATGTGCAGGTTGAACAGGCCGCGACCGGCGACGAAAAACCGCACTTCGTCCTCGGCATGGGTGTGCTCACCGAGGAACTTGGCACGCAAGGCAGCGCGGTCCGGGTGATCCGGATGGATGCTGACCACGTCCACGGCCTGGTAACCGCCTTCACGCTTGATGCGCTCGATATCGTCGCGGTAGGCGGCGATGACCTCGTCCTGGCTGGCGCCCGGTTCGATCGGCCGGGATGCGTCCCAACGCTCGAAACGCGCGCCCAGGGCGCGCAGCGCGGTGGCGATGTCCGCGTGCCGGTCCAGGGTCTGCAGCGGCGGCTGGCCGCCGGTGGCGGCGAAAACGCGCAATCGGCTCATCGCAATCTCCTCAGGTCCAGTTCGCAGCCGAGCAGGAATTCGAAGGTCTCGACATGGCGCTCGGCTTCGGCCATGTCGCCGCCCCACGTGTACAGGCCGTGACCTTCTATCAGATAGCCGTATAGATGTCCATTAGCAGTTAGCCAGGCATCGACCCGGGCAGCCAACTCCGGCATGCTCTGGGTATTCGCGAACACCGGCAGGTCGATGGCCTGGTCGTGGGAGGTGTGGCCGGCGATGGCTTTTTGCAGCTCGTAGCCCTGAAACCGTACCTTGCCGGCTGGGGCGTACAGGCGCGAGGCGACGGTCTGCGTGCGCGAATGGGTGTGCAGCACGGCGTTCGCGCCGGCAAAGCGCGCATAGACTTGCGTGTGCAGCGCGGTCTCTGCCGAGGGCCGCGCCGCGGTGCCGACCGGCTGGCCGTGCATGTCCGCTACCATGATGTCCGCCGCGGTGAGTGCGCCCTTGTCGCGGCCGGACACGGTGATGGCGATGTGTCCGGGGTCCAGCCGCATCGAGAAGTTGCTGCTCGTCGCCGGCGTCAACCCCTGCGCGCCGAGCCGGCGTCCGGCCGCAACGATGGTGGCGGCGCAAGCGGCGAACGGGATGGCGGAACTTGCGTCATTCATGCGCGCAACTATAGCCGATGCGCCGGCCGGCAGTCTCGCCAAATGAGACGCCGGCCTGTCACAATGCCGGCACCGAGATGGATGGGATACGCATGCCGGTCGCCGCCAACGAAGTCCTGAGCTGGATCGTGACAGCGCTGATCGCGTTCGGGGCTGGCGCGGTGCTCACCTGGCTGTTGCCGCTGCGGCGCCTGCGCCGGGACAATGCCAACCAGCAGACCGAGTTGAACGCACAGCGCGAGCGCGTGCTGGAGTTGTCGAGCGAACGCGCGAGCCTGTCGGGTCGGCTGGAGCGCCTCGTTCAGGTCGAACGCGAACGCGCCGAGGCGCAGGCGGAGATCCAGCGCCTGATCGAGGCGCGCCAGCGCGCCGAACAGCAGTCGACGGCGTTTGCGACGAGTTTGCGCGAACAGCAGCAGGCGGCATTGGAGCGCGAGAAATCCCTGTCCGAAAAGTTCGCCCTGCTGTCGCGGCAATTGCTTGACCAGCAAAGCCAAAAACTCGCCGAGCAGAACCAGGCGCACCTGGGCAACCTGCTCAATCCGCTGCGCGAGCAGCTCGGCGAATTCCGCAAGCGCGTGGACGAGGTCTACGACAAGGAGAACAAGGAACGTGGCGTGCTGCAATCGGAAATTGCCACCTTGAGAAACCTCAACCAGCGCATCAGTGAAGATGCGGTCAATCTCACGCGCGCGCTCAAGGGCGATGCGCAGGCGCAGGGCGCCTGGGGAGAGATGGTGCTCGAACGCGTGCTCGAAGCGTCGGGTTTGCAGCACGGTCGCGGTTACGAGGCACAGGTGACACTGGTCGACGAGTCCGGTGGGCGCCCGCGCCCGGACGTGATCGTGCACCTGCCGGAGGGGCGCGACATCATCGTTGACGCCAAGGTCTCTCTCACCGCCTACGAACGCTATTGCCGCGCGATCGACGAGACCGAGCGTGCTGCGCAGTTGAGCGCACACCTGGTCTCGCTGCGCAAGCATGTCAAGGAACTGGTGGACAAGCGTTATGCCGAGCTGCCCGGCGTCAATTCGCTGGAATTCGTGCTGATGTTCGTACCCATCGAGGCGGCGTATCTCGAAGCCGTGCACAACGACGATACGCTGCACGCCTATGCGCTTGAAAGGCAGGTCGTGATCGTTACCACCTCGACCCTGCTTGCCACGCTGAAGACCGTGGCGAGCCTGTGGCGGTTCGACGATCGCAACCGCAACGCGCTGGAGATCGCCGATCGGGCTGGCAAGCTCTATGACAAGTTTTCCGGATTCGTCGACGACCTTGAAGAGGCGCGTGCGCGCGTTGGCGCGGCGGCCAAGGCGCTGGATGCCGCGAGCAGCAAGCTTGGCAGTGGCTCGGGAAATCTGGTGCGCCAGGTCGAGATGCTGCGCGAACTCGGCGCCAAAGCCAGCAAGGTGCTGCCAGCCGAGATGCGCGAGCGCGCCGCTCTGGACGCTCCGCGCGCTGAGGACGTTTGAACGCGCGCCGCGCTACTTGCGCAACAAGGATCCCAGCACCCCGCGCATCAGCGCCGAGCCGATGCGGCTGCCGCCGCTGCGCACGGCCGATTTCGCCATCGTCTCGATCATGCCCTGGCGGCGGCCAGTGCCGAACACCATGTCCTTGATCGTCTTGCCCCAGCCGCCTGCGGAATCCTTCGGCGTCGCGGCAGTGGCGTCGGGAGCCTGCGCTGTATCGGCGGTGCGCCGGGTCAGGATTTCACAGGCTGATTCGCGGTCGACCGGCGTGTCGTACTTCGCGCCCACGGGCGAGCGCGAGCGGACGGTGGCACGTTCTTCATCACTGATCGTGCCGATGCGCGAGGTCGG
The DNA here is from genome assembly GCA_018240545.1 of Pseudomonadota bacterium. Classification (GTDB taxonomy): domain Bacteria; phylum Pseudomonadota; class Gammaproteobacteria; order Xanthomonadales; family Rhodanobacteraceae; genus Rudaea. The sequence goes on from JAFEFP010000007.1 coordinate 10,544, forward strand.
CGGCACGATCAGGGCGCGTTCGACCGGCAGCGGCACGCCGCGATCCTGCAGCGTTGACACCAACGCCTCGCCAACGCCGAGCTGGGTAATGACCCGGGTGATGTCGCCAAGCGCCGGATTCGGCGCAAGCGTCTGTGCGGCGGCAGTGACGGCCTTCTGGTCGCGCGGGGTGAACGCGCGCAAGGCGTGCTGCACGCGATTGCCCATCTGGCCGAGGATGACGTCGGGCACGTCATCGGGATTTTGCGAACAGAAGTACACGCCCACGCCCTTGGAGCGGATCAGGCGCACGACCTGTTCGACGCGCTTTTGCAGGGCCGGCGGGCAATCGTCGAACAGCAGGTGCGCCTCGTCGAAGAAGAACACGAGCTTGGGGACATCCAGATCGCCGACTTCGGGCAGCTTCTCGAACAATTCCGAAAGCAGCCACAGCAGGAACGTCGAATACAGCATCGGCCTGAGGATCAACTGATCCGCCGCGAGAATGTTGACGAGACCGCGCCCGTCCAGGCCCACGCGCATGAAATCCGCCAACTCCAGAGCCGGTTCGCCGAAGAATTGGTCGCCACCCGCGCTTTCCAGTTGCAGCAGCGCGCGCTGGATGGCGGCAATCGAGGTCGGACTGATCAAGCCATATTGCGCCGACAGTTCTTTCGCATTGGCCTTCTCCACCGCGAAGGCGAGCAGGGCGCGCAGGTCTTTCAGGTCCAGCAGCAGCCAGCCGCGGTCGTCGGCGGCCTTGAACACGACTTCGAGCACGCCGGCCTGCACATCGTTGAGCTCAAGCAGGCGCGCGAACAGGGTTGGCCCCATCTCCGAGACCGTAGCGCGCACCGGATGGCCGAGCTTGCCGTAGATGTCCCAGAAGACCACGGGATTCGCGGCCGGGGCGAAATTCGTGATGCCGAGCTTTTCCAGCCGCGGCTTGAGTTTGTCGCCGACCACTGCGGCCTGCGATAGTCCGGCCAGGTCGCCCTTGACGTCGGCCAGGAACACCGGCACGCCCAGCCGCGAAAAACCTTCGGCCATCACCATCAGCGATACGGTTTTTCCGGTGCCGGTGGCGCCGGCGATCATGCCGTGGCGATTGCCGTACCTGGCCTGCAGGAAGACTTCCGGATTGCTACTGTTCTGCAAGGTGCTCTTGCCGAGCAGGATCGCGTCGCTCATCGCAGCCTCGTTGCGTTCGCGCCGACCGCACCTGCGACGTGCGGCGAAGGCGGTGGGTCAGGATATTTGCCGCAGTTTGCTGTGCCGATAGCTGTAGCCGAAATAGATGCAGAAACCGAATACGGTCCACACGCCCATCAGCGTCCAGTTGAACCAGTTCATGGTCGACAGCAGGAACGCGCAGCTCAGGATGCCGGCGATGCAGATCACCGGCGCCCACGGCACGCGGAACGTGCGTGGCAGGTCCGGCGCCGTGTGCCGCAGGATCAGCACGCCGGCGCACACGGCGGTAAACGCGATCAGCGTGCCCATCGACGTCAAATCGGCCAGCAGGTCGAGCGGAAAGATCGCCGCGAGCAGGGCGATGGAAGCGCCGGTGATCAACGTGTTGATGTGCGGCGTGCGATGGCGCGGGTGGATCTTCGCGAATACCTTCGGCAACATGCCGTCGCGCGCCATGATCATGAAGATGCGCGGCTGCGCGATGATCATCACCAGCACCACCGACGACAGGCCGATCAGCGCGCCGACCTCGACCCACGGCAGCAGCCATTGCAATTGTTCGTGGGCGCGCATCGCGGTGACGACCGGATCGTTGGTGTTGAGCATGGTGTAAGGCACCAGTCCCGTCATGACCGCAGCCATGCCCAGGTACAGGATCGTGCACAGGATCAGCGAGACGAGGATGCCGAACGGCAAGTCGCGTTGCGGATCCTTGCATTCCTGCGCTGCGGTCGATGTGGCCTCGAAACCGATGTAGGCGAAGAACACCATCGCGGCGCCGCGAAAGATGCCGGACCAGCCGAACTCGCCATCACCCTGCGGCTCCGGAATGAACGGGTGCCAGTTGGCCGGGTTCACGAAACGTGCGCAGGCGACGATGATGACGACGATCAGGCCGACTTTCAGGATCACCATCAGCGTGTTCAGGCCCGAGGACTCGCGAATGCCGACGTAACACAGCCACGTCAGCGCCAGCACCATGACCACCGCCGGCAGGTTGAACAGCGCGCCGGTGACCACGAGCTGGCCCTTGGTGAAGGCGAGCGGCGCGTTGGTCAGCACCGCCGGCAACGTGATTCCCGCGGTGTCGTGCAGCAGGCTGGTGAAATAGCCGGTCCAGCTCGCGGCGACGGCCGATGCCGAGATGCCGTATTCGAGCACCATGTTCCAGCCGATGAACCAGGCGACCAGTTCGCCCAAGGTGGCGTAGGCGTAGGAATACGAGCTGCCGGAAATCGGGATCAGGGTCGCGAACTCGGCGTAGCACAGCGCGCTGAAGCCGCTGCACAGGCCGGCGAGAATGAACGAGATCAGTACCGCCGGTCCGGCATGCTCGGCCGCAGCCGTGCCGGTAACGACGAATATGCCGGTGCCGATGACCGCGCCGATGCCCAGCGCGGTGATGCCCCAGGGCCCGAGCGTGCGCCGCAGCGCAGGGGCATGGGCGTCTTCGTCGTTGCGGAAGTCGGTCTTCTTCGCTAATAGTTGTGCGAGCATGTCAGTTCGAGGTTTCCTTGCCGAGCTGGCTGCGGCGGTAACCGTACAAACCGTAGACGACCAGTCCGATCGCCGCCCAGACCACGAATACCTGCTTGGCGACGATGGTCAGGTTGACGAACAACACCGCGCATCCGATTACCGCGAGCGGGCAGACGATCCACACCAGTGGCGTGCGGAACGGGCGTGGGCGCTCGGGCTGGCGTCGGCGCAGTACCATCACTCCGATCGCGACCATGGCGAACGCGAGCAGGGTGCCGGCGTTGGAGGTATCGGCCAATTTGCCGACCGGGAACAATGCTCCGCAGAACGAGACGACGATGCCGGTCGCATAGGTGATCACGTGCGGCGTGAAGAAGCGCGGGTGCACGGCGGAGAATGCGTCAGGCAACAGGCCGTCGCGCGCCATGGTGAAGAAAATGCGGGTCTGCCCGAACATCATCATCAGGATCACGGAAGGCAGGGCGACGACTGCGGCCAGGCCGATCAGGTTGCCGATCACGGGGTGATCGAGCAGGCGCATCACGTGCGCCAGGGGTTCGCCGCTGCACACCAGCGCCTGCGAAGCCTGGCAGGCCGCCGTCATCTCCGGTGTGCCGGGATCCAGCGGCAGGCCGTTCGGCCCCAGGATGGGTTGCGCACCGACGGAGCCGGCGGCGCCGTAACCGACCAGCAGGTAAAACACCGTGCAGATCAGCAGCGCACCGATCAGGCCGATCGGAATGTTGCGATTCGGGTTCTTGGTTTCTTCCGCGGCGGTTGAAACCGCATCGAAGCCCACATACGCGAAGAAGATCGACGCGGCTGCGCCCAGAACGCCCACGCCATTGCTGCCAATGGGATTTCCCCAACCGCCGGGCATGAACGGGTGCAGGTTGGCGTTCTTGACGGCGGGAATGGCGATCAGGATGAACACGGTCAGGGCAATGATCTTGATCGCCACCAGCACGGCGTTGACGCGCGCGCTCTTGGAGGTACCGATCACCAGCAGCCAGGTCACGGCGATGCCGATCAGGAAGGCGAGCAGGTTGAAGCCGCCGCCGGAGAAGTAACCCGTTTGCAGCCAGGTCGGCAACGCCAGCGATCCGGGCGCGACCAGGCCGAACAGGTCGTTGTTGAGCAGGCCGTTCATGTACTTGGACCAGCCGACCGTCACTGCGGTCGCGCCGATCGCGTATTCGAGCACCAGGGCCCAGCCGACGATCCAGGCAACGAGCTCGCCCATCACGCCGTAGGTATAGGTGTAGGCGGAGCCGGAAACCGGGATCATGGCCGCGAGCTCCGCATAGGCCAGGGCCGCGAGTCCGCAAACGATGGCGGCGATGACGAAGGACAGCATCATTGCCGGCCCGGCTTTTTGCGCGGCTTCTGCGGTCAGCACGAAGATACCGGTGCCGATCACCGCGCCGATGCCGAGCAGGGTCAACTGGATCGGACCGAGCTGGCGCTTGAGCGATTTCTTTTCGGCAGTTTCGAGAATCTTGTCAAGCGGCTTGATGCGCCAGAAGATCATGGTTGTCCTCCCCGGACGGTGAATGATTCGCCGGTCATCCGGCGCAAAACAGCCGCTACCATACGCGAGCCACTACTGGCGGGCAACAGCGTATGGAGAACTCCGGCCGGCGCCTGGCGGCAGGGCATTGCCGGCGTGCCGTCATGCGTGGTTTTCACCAACGAACCGGCTACTGCGAAAGCCGAGTCAGCAGGCTGTGCCAGTAATCGAGCGCGGCCGGTATTTCCGTGGCCGGCAGCTTTTCATTCAAGCCATGCGCGAACGTGTCATTGGGCTTGGTGAATTCCGGCGCGACGCCATAGCTCGGGACTCCGGCGGCGCGGAAATGCACGCTGTCGGTGGCATACGCGGCCATGTTGGGCACGACTTCGACGTCCGGAAAGCGCTCGTGGATGGTCGCAGCGACCGCACGCATGAGGTCGGCGCGAAGCGGCGAAGCCGCGCTGCCGACGGGTGGCGGTTCGCGTACCGTGATGGCGACTTTCGGATCGGCAACGACTTTCGCGAGCGTGTCCCGCACGGCCGCGATGCGGGTACCGGGAAAGATGCGGCAGTTGATGTTGGCATCGGCGCGCTGCGGCAGGGCATTGCGCGCATGGCCGCCATCGAGCATGGTGGCGATGCAGGTTGTGCGGATCTGGCCGACATAGGCGGGATCGGCCGAGATCGTGGCAGCGGCCTTTGCGTCGTCCGGGTTCACCGCGAACGCGCGGATGGCGGCACCGAGCGGGCTGGGATCATGTGCGCCGAGTGCCTTGAACGAGGCGAGCGTGATGTCGTCATGCTGCACGGGGAAGGCGTACTCCGCGATGCGCTCGAGCGCGCGGGCCAGGTGATAGATCGCGTTGGTGGGCGGATCCGGTTCGCTGGAGTGGCCGCCCGGTGAAGTCACGGTCAACAGGAAATCGGCGTAGGTCTTTTCGGCGGCCTGGATTTCGTACACGACCGGTTTGCGTTGCGCGTCGTAGGTGCCGCCACCGCCGTCGGCATTGAGCAGGAATTCCGCCTCGTGGTAGCGCTTGGCCAGTTCACGGGTGGAGATCATGCCGGTTTCCTCGTCGCCCGAGAACACCAGGATCATCTCGCGTTTCGGCGCATATCCAGCGCGCTTGAAGCGCATGAATGTCTCGACCAGCGCGACCACGCCGGTTTTCATGTCGGCCACGCCGCGGCCGTACAGGTAGCCGTTCTCCTCGATCAGCGTGAACGGATCGCGCTGCCAGTCGGCGGGATTGGCCGCAACGACGTCCAGGTGTCCGGAAATCAAGATGGGCTTCAGGGTCTTGTCGCTGCCGGGATAGCGCACTGTCATCGCCGCGGTATGGCCCACCGGAATGATCTCGATGTCGGACTTGGCAAAGCCCGCAGATTCGAGTTTCTGCGCAAGATACTGCGCAAACGCCGGAACCTGGTCCTTGCCTTCCTCCGTGCGGAACGCGATGGCGTGGCGCAGCATGTCCATGGTTTCCGGCATCGCTTGCGCTGTGGTTTGCGCGGCGGGCGCATGCGCGGATGCGCAGGCCAGGACCAGGCCAGCGGCCAGCGAAACCGTGCGAAGCGTGATCGACATCAGCGTTCTCCCATCCATCGTGCGCCTAGGGTACCGCGTTCGCGCGGCAGCCGTGCACCTCAACCGCGCCCGGAAAACTCGCCCGTCAGCGTGCTGACCAGGATCTTCTCGCCGGTGCGGATGTATTCGGGCACCTGGATCTCGATGCCGGTGTTGAGCGTGGCGGGCTTCGGGCGTTTGGTGGCCGTTGCGCCCTTCAATTCCGGCGCGGTATCGATGACTTCCAGTGTCACGGTTGGCGGCAGTTGCACCGCGACCGGGGTGCCCTCGATCAATTGCACGTAGCAGCCTTCCAGGCCCTCGGCGATGTAACCGGCGGCTTCGCCGATGGCATCCGCGCCGAGCGTGTACTGGGTGTAATCTTCGGCATCCATGAACACGAAGGCGTCATCGTCCTTGTAGGAAAAATTCGCCGCGCGGCGCGCGAGCTCGGTTTCCTTCAGGTCGTCCTCGGCGCGCAGTGAAAGGTCGAGCTTTTGCGCGCCGGGAACGCTGTACATGATGAAGCGGAACGTGACGTTGCCGCCGCGGCCCTGCGGTGCGCTGCGCTCGATGTCGCGCACTTGCCAGACGCGGCCATTGTGCTCGACGACATTGCCTTTCTTGATCTCGGAAGCTTTCATGCAGTACTCCCCCTCTCCCGCTGGCGGGAGAGGGTCGGGGTGAGGGTGGTGGAATGCCCGGATTACTTCGGCGCCAGCCGGATCGCGCCATCGACGCGGATCACGCTGCCATTCATGTAGCGGTTTTGCAGGATGAAGGCGACGGTGTCGGCGAATTCTTCCGGCGAGCCGAGGCGCGACGGGTACGGGACTTGCGCGCAAAGGGAATCGTATACATTTTGCGGCATGCCATCGACCATCGGCGTGTGGAACACGCCCGGTGCCACCGTCATCACGCGCACGCCGATGCGCGCGAACTCGCGGGCCATCGGCAAGGTCATGCCGACCACGCCGCCCTTGGAGGCGGCATACGCGGCCTGGCCGATCTGGCCTTCGTAGGCGGCGATCGATGCCGTGTTGACGATCACGCCGCGCTCGCCGTCTTCGCCCGGAGCATTGTTCTGCATGACGCTTGCCGCGGCCTTGGCGACGTTGAAGCTGCCGACGAGGTTCACCAGCACCGTGGTCTGGAAGGTCTTGAGCGGCATCGGGCCTTCCTTGCCGAGCACGCGACCCGCGCCAAGGATGCCGGCGCAACTGATCGCCGCGTTCAATCCGCCCATGTGCCCGGTGGCCTGCTTCATCGCCGCGGCGACGCCGTCCTCGCTGGTCACGTCCACGCGCTGGTAGCTCGCCTTCGCACCGAGTTCGGCAACGGCGGCCGCGCCTTTTTCGTCGTTGATGTCGAGCAGGGCGACGCTGGCGCCGCGTGCGACGAGGTGTTTGGCGACGGCGAAGCCGAGCCCGGAAACGCCGCCGGTGACGACGGCCTTGGTGTGGTCCAGTTGCATGAAAGATCTTCCGTTGTCGAGAGGTGCGCGATCTGCGATGAACGCACGTGAAAATTCAATTTTAGCAGGGAGCCCGGCGAAGATCAGGGTTTCGCCACGCCCAGCTCGCGTTCGAGGAATTTCACCGTTGCCGCGTCGACTTCGAGCCACGAGGCGTGGCGCAAGAAGCCGTGGATCTCGTTCGGGATCACCAACTCCTCGAACGGCACGCCCTGCTTGCGCAGGCGCGGCACGATGTCTTGCATCTGCGCGAAGTGCACGTTCTGGTCGTAGTCGCCCTGCACCAGCAGCACCGGCGATTGCCATTTGCCGATGTCGGCATCCGGCGAGGATTCCCACGCGACCTGCAGCGCCTGCTTGAAGTCGCCCGCCTCATAGCGCTCGCCGGGTTTGCCGAACCATTCGGCGAGCTCGCGCGACCAGTCGTGCAGGCCGTGCATGTCCACGCCCGCCTTGAAGATGTCCGAATTTCGCGCCAGCGCCAGCGCCGTGAGATAGCCGCCGTAGGAACCGCCCCAGATACCGATGCGTGCCGGGTCAACGCCGGGCATATCTTGCAGGAATTTGGCGCCGGCGAGCGCGTCCTGGTATTCGGATGCACCGGCCGGTCCCGCGTGCGGGGGATTCTGGAAGGCGTAGCCATAACCGATGCCGAGGCGGTAATTGACCGACAGCACGGTGAAGCCATGCGTGGCGAGGTATTGGTTCACCGCATAACTGTTCGAGTAATAGTCCATGTAGTGCCAGCCGAGCAGCATCTGCCGCGGCGGCCCGCCATGGACGAAGATCACGCCGGGCTGCTTGCCGTTGGATTTGGCGTCGCGGAACAGCTGTCCGTGAACCAGCGTGCCGTCGGCCGCGGCAAACGTGACCGCTTGCGGAATCACCAGGCTTGCGGCAGGGAAGTCGGTTGGAATGATGCCGGGTTGCAGATTGCGTTGGCCCCCGCCATTCGCGCGCACGACGGAAACCAGTGGCGGGCGCTGGGCCTGGGCATCGACGAAGGCGACGGCATCCGCGCCGGCAGTCACGGGCGCGGTCTGGATACCGGTGCCCGAGGTGAGCGCGACGGGTTGCGCGCGATCAGCCGGCACGCGGAACAGATGCCGGCGATCGTCGTCGTTATTCGTCGCGCCGGTATTGGCGCTGTAGACGACGGAGTTGCCATCGCGCGCCATCGCAACATCTTCGACCATGAACTTGCCGGGTGTGAGCAGCAGCGGTTCGCCGCCTTGGGCATCGATCGAATACAGATGCGGCCAGCCGTCGAGGTTGGCGAGGAACACCAGGCGCTTGCCGGCATCGGCCCAACGCAGGTTGGCGCCGCCCGCAGTCTGCGGATACGAGCCCGGCAGGGTGTCCGGGCTTTGCCACACGACGCGGCCTTGTCCACTGCGCGCATCGGCCACGCGAATCGACCACGGCTGCGGCGTCTGCGTCAGGATCGGGCGCGGCGGGCCGCCGTTGCCGGGCTGGCGCGTGAAGGCGATGCTCGCGCCGTCGGGCGACCACGTTGGATCACCGTCCATCGCGGTCGCGGGCGCGAGGTACCGCAGCGGTGTGTCGTCGTTCGTGTAAACGCCGATAAACGAGTGATCGCCGCGATTGGAGACGAAAGCGAGGCGCTTGCCGTCGGGCGCCCATTGCAAGGCACCGTCCTTGCCTTGATCGAAGAACAGCGCCTTGGGCTTGTCCTTCGACGTGGCGTGCAGCGACGCGGTCCAGACCTGATCGTCCTTGATGAAGGCGAGCCGGCCATCCGACGAGATCGCGGGCGCGTCGCCCTCGACAAGTTCGCGTGAGGTTCCGGCGCGCAGGTCGACCGTCCACAGCATCACCTTCGGCTCGACCGGGTTCGCGCCGGGATTCGGCGCGACTTTCACCGGCCAGTTGGCATCGTGGTCGCCGCCGCGCACGAACACGAGTGCGCTGCCATCGGGCGCGAACGTGAGTTGCGTGATCTCCTGACCGTCGTCCTGCGTGAAGTGCGTGACCTGGCGCGGCGTGAAATCCGGCGCCTGCGCGATCCACACGTTGCGCAGCCCGCGCGCATTGATCACCCAGGCGTTGCGGTTGCCCTGCGGCGCGGAGGCCAAGCCTTGCGGGAACGGATAACCGAGCAACTGCTGCAGCGTGAACGCGGCGGCCGAGGCCGGCTCTGCCGCCGCACTGTCGGATGGCGCAAGCCAAGCGGCCGTCGCCAACAAGACGGTAAGCACAGCAGGATGAATCTTGCACATGAAGGTTCCCCTCGATCTGGAGCGGTGAGCCTATCGCGTTTCGACGGGCTTGCAGAGCCTGTCCACCAACGGCGCCGATGCGGTCGCCGCATGGATATCCGGCCCTGACCTCAGGAATCGGTCATCGCCTCCACGCCCTGCACTTCGATCTGGCGCAACGCCTCCATCACGCTGCCGTGGCCGGGGAATGGCGCATCGGGTGCGATTTCGGCCAGTGGCACGAGGGCGAAGGCGCGTGCGTGCAACCACGGATGCGGCACGCGCAGACCGGGTTCATTGACCGTGCGCTCGCCGTACAACAGCAAATCCAGATCCAGCACACAAGGTCCCCAGCGCTGCGAGGCGGTTTCGTGTTCGGTGCGGCGGCCGCCGTTGCGCTCGATGTCCTGCAGCTGGCGAAGCAGGGCCTGGGGAGTCAGTTGCGTCTGCACGAGTGCCGCGGCGTTGACGTAATCGGGTTGATCGACCCGACCCCAGGCTGCCGTGCGATAAAGGCGCGATGCCGCCACCAGGCGGCTATCCGGCAACTCCGCGAGCGCCTTGAGCGCGTTTTGTACGGCAGTGCGCGGGTGGCCGATGTTGGCGCCGAGTCCGATGCAGGCATTGACGGGTGCAGTCATCACGCGGCTCGCGGTGGCAAATGTGGCGCCGGCAGCCTCGGGCCCGTCGCCTGTGCGGCATGTGCGGGTGCGACGACGCCTGCGCGCGTCAGTATATTCCGGGAATGCGAACGGTTCGCCTGTCAATCCTCGGGAGCGATGCCGGTTCGGCTTGCCACGGCACTCCGGAGCATGCACTCTCGCTGCCGAGCAACCAGCGCGTAGCCATGAACCCGGATCGCACGACGCCACCATCGTCCGCCATGCGCAAGTTGGGGCGCTCGCGGCGGTATTCGCTATCCGATCTGCCCGAGCGGCTGCGCCGCTGGCACGCGCCGCGCGCCAATCGCTGGGAACGCTTGTGCGTGATCGCGGGCCGGCTCGCCGTCGAAGCGCTGGAAGCCGACGCCATCACCGTTCAAATCCTGATCGCCGCTGACACGCGCTGGATCGCGCCCGGCCTGCGCTGGCGCATTGCGGAACTGGGCGAGGAAGCGCAATTCGAACTGGAAATCCACGCCGACGATGCCAGCTCGGCGAGTGCGCCGCAATCCGTGCGCGCGGTACTGCTCGATGAGGCTGGCAGCGCACAGGTCGACGACGTGCAATCGCTCGATGCCGTGTTGCGCAGCCTCGAACCCGGCCATCGCCGGATCGTGCGCGCGGGATTCGACATCGGTCCGGTGGTGCGCGCGGCGATGGCGGATGGCGGCGGGATGCTGTGCTGGCATCCGCTGGACGCGGGACCCGACGCACACGCGGCCCTCATCGTGCGCGCCAGCCGCACCGTCGGTCTGGTCGAGTACCTGGGTCGCGACCATGCCGTGATCGAAGCGGCGCTCGCCGGCGCGCTGCGCGGCGATGCCGAACGTGGACGCTGGCTGCGCAACCTGCTGGCGCGGCACCTGTGGATCGAGGAGGAACTGCTGTTTCCGGCCTGGCTCGGCGTTGGTGGCAATCCGGGCTGGGAGCGCGGCCTGCGCAACGAGCACACGCGCCTGCGCCGCGATCTGGAACACCTCGACGACGCCGTGGCACGGCGCCGGTTCCTGCTGCTGCTCGACGGCCACGACGAGAAGGAGGAACAAATCGTGTACCCGGATATCCTGGCTCGCCTTGGCGATGCGGCAGCGGCACTGACGCCGCGGGCGATCGGCAGGGGAGTGGCGCAAGACCACGCCGGCGGCTGAGCGATTGCTGGGGTGAGCGGCCGCTCAGGCTTCCAGCAGTTGTACGCCCTGCCAGCTTTGCGCCGGAACCAATTGAACCGGTTCCATGACCTGAGCGGCCTCGACACAGACGAAGCGCCGTTCATCGCCGGGTGCAAGGTCGTCGAGACGCGCGGCGGGCCCGGGATTCCACGCGACGACGTCGGCGAATCCGGTTTGCGTGATGCGCAGGCGGCGCTCGCCGTCGACGAGGGTCACTGGCGCGATGGCGTTCTGGTAGACGCGGTCGACTTCGGCATCGAAGGCCACGGCCGCCTTGCGGTCGCGGAATTCCTCGTTGTTATCGAGGTTGTCCTGGAAAACGCCGCCCTGCAGCCCGTGCAGGCGCGTTGCGGCGAGATCAGACACGCGCAGGTAGGTGTGCAATGCGGCGGTGAAGGAAAACGGCGCATCGCCGCGGTTTTCGATTTCCAGCGTGACGGCAAGGCGCGCCGCATCGAGATAGACCCGGACGCGCGCGCCGAACGCATGCGGCCATTCGCTACCGCCGGCGTCGCCGGTGAGCGCAAACACGGCCTGGTCCGCGTCCACGCCTTCGAATCGCCAGTCGCGCAAGCGCGCGAAACCGTGCCGGCGCAGCGGCCCGCGCGTGCCGAACTGCGGAAAGACGATGGGGATGCCGCCGCGGATCGCCGCGCCGTCGCCAAAGCGCGAGCGTTCGCTCAGGAACAGGCGCTCGCGGCCATCGGATGGACTCCACGACAGCACGTGCGCGCCGTGCAGCGCCACCAGCGCGCAGGTGCCGGCATCCGCGATGCGGATGCAGGAGATGCCGTGGGCGGAGACGGGCTCGGCTTGCATCGATCGGGTGTCGCGCGGCTGCCCGTCAATGCAGCGGCTCGAACCGCGCGGTGAAGTGGCGCAACTGCTTCGGCTCGGCGACGATGCGGTAGCCGCGAAGCTCCGCGGCACTGGCGGCCACGGCCTGACACACCTCGATCACGTAGTCGATGTGGCTTTGCGTGTACGTGCGGCGCGGGATGGCGAGGCGCACCAGATCCAGCGCCGCGGGCTTTTCGCTGCCGTCCGCCTGGCGCCCGAACATGACCGTGCCGATCTCGCAACCGCGCACGCCGCCGGCTTCGTACAGCGCAACCGCGAGCGCCTGGCCGGGATAGTGCAGCGGCGCGATGTGCGGCAGCAGCGCGCGCGCGTCGAGATACACCGCGTGGCCGCCGATCGGCTGCACCACCGGGATGCCGGCCTTGGCCAGCGCTTCGCCCAGGTACGCGGTGGAGCGGATGCGATAGCGCAGGTAGTCGTGGTCGACGACTTCCTTGAGGCCCTGCGCCAGCGCCTCGAGATCGCGCCCGGCGAGCCCGCCATAGGTGGGAAAGCCTTCGGTGAGGATCAGCAGGTTCCGGCACTGTTCTGCCAACGCGTCGTCGTTGAGCGCGAGCCAACCGCCGATGTTGCCCATCGGGTCCTTCTTCGCGCTCATGGTCATGCCGTCGGCGAGCGTGGCCATCTCGCGCACGATGTCGGCGACGTCGCGCTCGTGCTGGCCAGGTTCCCGCTCGCGGATGAACCAAGCGTTTTCCGCGAAGCGGCAGGCGTCCAAAAACAGCGGCACGCCGTGCCGGCGACACACTGCATGCGTCTCGCGCAGGTTGGCCAGGCTCACGGGCTGGCCGCCCCCGGAATTGTTGGTGATGGTCACGAACACCACCGGCACGTGGCCGGCGTGGCGGACGAGGAAGGCATCCAGCGCGGCGTTGTCCATGTTGCCCTTGAAGGGATGCAAGCTGGCGGCGTCGCGGCCTTCGGCGATGACGAGGTCGGCCGCCTCCGCGCCGGTGTATTCGATGTTCGCGCGCGTGGTGTCGAAGTGCGTGTTGTTGGGGATGATCCTGCCCTTGCCACCGAGCACGGTGAACAGGATCTTTTCCGCCGCGCGGCCCTGGTGCGTCGGGATCACGTGCTTGAACGGGAACAGTTCCTGCACGGCGCTGCGGAAAACCTCGAACGACGGACTGCCGGCGTAGGATTCGTCGCCGCGCTGGATCGCCGCCCATTGGTCGCGGCTCATCGCGCCCGTGCCCGAATCGGTCAACAGGTCGATCAGCACGTCTTCGGCATGCAGGTTGAATACGTTGTAGCCGGCCGCGGCGATCGCCGCGCGGCGCTGCTCCGGAGTCGTCATGCGCAGCGGCGCAACCGACTGGATGCGGAAGGGCTCGATGATGGTATGGAATCCCACGACGTTCTCCAGGGTCGCGCACCGCCGGTAGCATGGACGCGCGGACTCTAGCATGGCGTCCATCGTGCCCGACCCGCGTCGAAGGCGAGTTGACGCGTTATTCCGAGCTGCCTTGATTTGGATCAGGGCGGCGCGATGTGCGCTTCGTAGGATGAGGCGATTCTAATCACGGCCGTCCACAAATGGCCGTCCAAATCCACGGAGAACCCGCGATGAACACACCCGTCTCGAAAACCATGGGCCAGCAATCCGGCCGCCGCTCCTGGGCCGAGCCGTGGAAGATCAAGATGGTCGAGCCGCTCGCCGTCACCACGCGCGAGCACCGCGAGAAGGCACTGGCCGAGGCGGGCTTCAACACCTTCCTGCTCAAGTCCGAGGACGTCTACATCGACCTGTTGACCGACAGCGGCACCTCGGCCATGAGCGATCGCCAGTGGGCGGGGATGATGCTCGGCGACGAGGCCTATGCGGGCAGTCGCAACTTCTACCACCTCGAGTCCGCGATCCAGCGCTTCTACGGCTACAAGCACATCGTGCCGACGCACCAGGGCCGCGGCGCCGAGCACCTGATCAGCCGCACCGTGATCAAGCCCGGACAACTGATTCCCGGCAACATGTACTTCACCACCACGCGCGTCCACCAGGAACTGTCGGGCGGCATTTTCCACGACGTCATCATCGATCAAGCGCATGATCCGGCGAACCCGCACCCGTTCAAGGGCAACATCGACCTCGACAAGGTGCAGGCGCTGATCGACCGGCACGGCGCGAAATCCATCGCCTACATCAGCGTCGCCGGCACGGTGAACATGGCCGGCGGCCAGCCGGTGAGCATGGCCAATATCCGCGCCTTGCGCGCGCTGTGCAACACGCACGGCATCAAGGTCTACCTCGACGCCACGCGCATGGTCGAAAACGCCTGGTTCATCCAGCAGCGCGAGGAAGGTTATGCCGGCAAGAGCGTCGCGCAGATCCTCAAGGAATTCTGCAGCTACACGGATGTGGCCTGGATGAGCGCCAAGAAGGACAGCCTCGTCAACATCGGCGGCTGGCTCGCGGTCAACGATTGGGACTTGTTCGAGGAACTGCGCAACCTCGTCGTCGTCTACGAAGGCCTGCACACCTATGGCGGGCTGGCCGGCCGCGACCTCGAAGCGATGGCCATCGGCATCGAGGAGTCGGTGCAGGACGACCACGTCCGCTCGCGCATCGGCCAAGTGCAGTATCTCGGCGATTTGCTGACGGCCTGGGGCATCCCGATCGTGCAGCCGGTTGGCGGCCATGCGATCTTTCTCGATGCCAGGGCGTTCTATCCGCACCTCAAGCAGATCGAATTCCCGGCGCAGACGCTGGCCGCGGAGTTGTACCTGGACTCGGGCATCCGCGCGATGGAGCGCGGCATCGCCTCGGCCGGGCGCGATGCCAAGACCGGCGATCACCATTACCCGAAGCTCGAACTGACGCGGCTGACCATCCCGCGCCGGGTCTATACGCAGGCACACATGGACGTCGTCGCCGAATCGGTCAAGGCCGTGTGGGACGCGCGCGCATCGGCGCGGGGCCTGGACATGGTGTACGAGCCGAAGTACCTGCGCTTCTTCCAGGCGCGGTTCGAGCGGCTCTGATCCTTCGCCGCACGGCTGGAACGCGCGTGCCGCAACGTTCACCAGCGCGACGGCGCGGCGCAGGCTCGCTTCCCGGCCCCTCGCCAATGCGCGCCATCCCGGCCACGGACCTGATTCGCGCCAAGCGCGAAGGCCGGCGGCTGGCCGCGGCGCAATGGCG
>JAFEFP010000080.1 GCA_018240545.1 Pseudomonadota bacterium
GAGGCGGCTGAAGACTTCATGACGCCGCGCGACGTAGTTCATCTCGCCACGACGCTCGTGCTCGATCCGGACGACGAACTGTTCCGCAACAACCCGGGCCTGATCCGCACGCTCTACGATCCGACTTGCGGCACCGGCGGCTTCCTAACCGACGCAATGAACTTTGTCGACAACTACCGCGATCGCTCCAAGGTGCCGCCGACGCTGATCCCGTTCGGTCAGGAGCTAGAACCGGAAACCCACGCCGTCGCGCTGGCCAACATGTTGCTGCGCCGGCTCGAAAGCGACCCCGCGCGCGACCTGTCGAAAAACATCTCTGGTCCGGCGAGCACCTTGTCGAAAGACGGCCACGCCGGCGAGCGCTTCCACTACTGCCTGTCGAATCCGCCTTTCGGCAAGAAGTGGGAGAAGGACGCGGACTTTGTTTACCGCGAGGAAAAGGAAAAAGGCTTTCAGGGCCGCTTCGGTGCCGGCACGCCACGCGTATCCGACGGCTCGATGCTGTTCGTTCAGCACCTCATTTCCAAGCTTGAAACACCCGCCAAAGGCGGCGGTCGCGCCGCTATCGTCCTGTCCGGATCGCCCCTGTTCACCGGTAACGCCGGACAAGGCGAATCGGAAATTCGCCGCTGGCTGCTCGAAAACGATCTGATCGAAGCGATCATCGCGCTGCCCACAGACATCTTTTTCCGTACCGGCATCGGCACTTACATCTGGATTCTGACCAACAAGAAGGCGAAGGCGCGCAAAGGCAAGGTGCAGCTGATCGACGCGACTGGCATGTGGACATCCATGCGCAAGTCCGAAGGCAACAAGCGCCGTTTCATCTCGCCGGAGCAGATTGTCGAGATCGCAAAGACCTACGAGGCATTCGAAGGCGCGGCCAACGTGCGCATCGTACCCTATGAGGAATTCGGCTACCGCCGTATAAAAGTGCAGCGGCCGCTGCGGCTCAAGTTCCGCATCGATGATGATGGAGTCGCCCGGTTGCGGGCGGACAAGGCCTTCTTGAGGCTCGATCAAGCCGAACAGGAAGCATGGCTGAAACTGCTCCGCACGCTCAGGGGCGAGCACCCTTATGCGTGGCTGGAGGAACTCTCGCGCGGCGCTGTGAAGGCCAAACTCGGCAGGATCGGCAAGGCGATGACCAAGGCGCTGGTCGCCGCGTTCGGCCTGCGCGATCCGCAAGCGCCACCGGTCGTCGAGGATAGTGAAACCGTGGCGGACAAGGAACTGGAAGACTTCGAGAACGTGCCGATCGGCACGAAGATCGGCGAATACATGGCCACCGAAGTGCTGCCGCACGTGCCCGATGCGTGGGTAGACGAGACCTACACCGACGATCGCGACGGCAAGGTGGGAAAGGTCGGTTACGAGATCAACTTCAACCGCTACTTCTACACCTACACGCCTCCTCGCGACCTGCATGTGATCGATGCGGAGTTGAAAGCCGTGGAGAAGGAAATCGCCACGTTGCTGGATGAGGTGGCGGTGTGATTTCATCTATGCGACTTGATCGCATCTTCCGCGAAGTTAAAAATCTGGTCCCGCTGGACGGGATCGAGCTACTAACGCCAAGCGTCGTGCGTGGCGTCGTTCCGCAATCATCGCTCGATTCGCGACCGCAACAGGCAGATCGCGAGGGCTATCAAGTCGCGCCGGCGCAACCAGATGATTTCGTCATTTCGCTGAGCAGTCACTCTCATGGCATTGAATGGTGCGGACTGACCGGGGGTATCAGTCCTGACTACACGCTACTTCGGCCCGTCGTCGATAGGGCTTATTGCCGTTATCTCAAGTATGCACTGAAGAGCCAATACATCATTAGTCAGCTCGGCGTCTTCAAAACTGGCGTTCGCATGGGTTTGCGTTTGACGTGGAACAAAGTCAGATACTGCCAAATTGATCTGCCGTCTCTGCCTGAAGCAACGCGACTTGCTGACTACCTCGACCGCGAAACCGCGCGCATCGATGCGCTGATCGCGAAGAAAACCCGCTTCATCGAGTTGCTGGCCGAGAAGCGCCAGGCGCTGATCACACACGCCGTCACTAAGGGCTTGAATCCAAATGTGCCGGTGAAGGATTCTGGCGTTGATTGGCTTGGACGCATCCCATCGACATGGCAGGTGAAGCGGCTTCGATTTATTTGTGATGTCACAACCGGCGGCCGCGACACCGTCGATGCCATTCCGGATGGGGAATATCCTTTCTTTGTTCGGTCGCAGGAAATTGCGGCAATCGACTCCTATTCTGCCGATTGCGAAGCGGTCCTGACGGCTGGAGATGGCGCTGGAGTGGGTAAGGTTTATCACTACATCAACGGCAAGTTCGACTTCCATCAGCGCGTTTATATGATGAGCAGCTTTCGTAGCGTCTGCGGGAAATTCTTCTTCTACTACTTGCAATCACTTTTTGCTGCCGTTGCCCTCGACGGAGGAGCCAAGTCCACCGTGGATTCCCTGCGCATGCCCGTGTTCAAGAACTTTCCGATCACAATTCCTGGTCGAGTAGAAGAAGGGGCGATCATCGCATTCATCGAGAGTCGAGCAGCGCAACTTGACGCGTTGATCGCGAAAACTGAATGCTCCATCGAGTTGCTACGCGAGCACCGCACGGCGCTGATTACCGCCGCGGTCACCGGCAAGATCGACCTACGGGACGCCGCATGAATCGGCCCGCTCATCAGGAAATTCACTTCGAAGACTACGTCGTCGATCGGCTGGTGGCGCAAAACTGGCTGCTTGGCGTTACCGAGGATTACGACCAAGAGCATGCGCTCTATCCCGACGATATCGTCGCCTGGGTGCAGGCCACACAACCGAAGAAATGGGAACAACTCGCCGCACTCAATGGTGACAAAACCGCGGCTTCGCTGATGGCGCGCCTTGCCGAGGCACTGGAAAAAGAAGGCACGGTGCAGGTGCTGCGCAACGGCTTCAAGATCGCCGGCGCTGGTCAGATCGACGTCAGTGAAAGCCAGCCCGAGGACGATCGCGACGCCTCGGCGTGGCAGCGCTATCGCGCCAATCGCCTGCGCGTGGTGCGCCAACTGATGTACCGGCCCGGCCACAAGTTGTCCATCGACCTTGTTTTTTTCGTCAATGGCATTCCCGTCGCGACGGTGGAGTTGAAGACCGACTTCACGCAGTCGGCCGATGCCGCCGTCGAGCAGTATAAGCGCGACCGCAAGCCGCTCGATCTGGTAACGCGCAGAGTCGAGCCGTTGCTGACGTTCAAGCGCGGCGCCGTGGTGCATTTCGCGATGTCGGACAGCGACATCCGCATGACGACCAAGCTCGACGGCGACAACACCTTTTTCCTGCCGTTCAATCAAGGCCACGACGGCCATGCCGGCAACCCCGCGCGCGACGACGGCGAATATCCGGTTGCGTATTTCTGGGAGCGCGTCTGCGCGTTCGATTCCTGGCTGCGCATCTTCCACGATTTCGTCTATACGGAGCGTCGCCAGGTGGCGGACTTGCAAGGCAACTGGTCAACCAAGGAAACGCTGATCTTCCCGCGCTTCCACCAATGGGACGCGGTCGGCAAGATGCTCACGGACGCCAAGGCCAACGGCCCGGGCATGCCGTACCTGTGCGAGCACTCGGCAGGTTCCGGCAAGACCAGCACGATTGCGTGGACTTCGCATGGCTTGGTCAAGTTGCGCCGCGCGACCGGCGAGGCGATCTTTGATTCCGTCATCGTGGTTACCGATCGCACCGTGCTCGACAAACAACTGCAGGATGCGATCCAGCAGATCGATCACCAGAAGGACATGATCGCCGCAATCGATCGCGAAACAGGCGGTGGCAGGTCAAAATCGGAATTGCTCGCTGCTGCACTGAGTCGGCATACGCCCATCGTCATCGTCACCATACAGACGTTCCCGTATGCGATGGAGCAAATCCTGACCAACGCGGATCTCAAGGATCGCCATTTCGCCGTGATCATCGACGAAGCGCACACCAGCCAGACTGGCACCGCGGCGAGTAAGTTGCAGGCGACACTGGCGCTGAACAGTCCCGAGGCGATGGCGGGGTTGTCGGTCGAGGAGTTGCTGGAAAAGATACAGGCGTCGCGCGTGCGCCCGAAGAACGTCTCGCATTTTGCTTTCACGGCGACGCCAAAGCATTCGACGCTGACGCTGTTTGGGCGACCGAAAGATCCTTCGAAGCCCGCCAGCAAGACCAATCTGCCGCAATCGTTCCATAAGTATCCGATGCGCCAGGCGATCGAGGAAGGATTCATCCTGGATGTACTGCAGGGATATACGCCTTACAAAACCGCGTTCAACCTCGCGGAGCCTGCAACCGATGGCCGACGCGTGGACAGCAAGGCGGCGAAGCGTGCGTTGGCGAAATGGATGAGCCTGCATCCAACCAATGTGACGCAGAAAGTCGAGATGATCGTCGAGCACTTCGCGCGTAACGTGGCGCCGCTGCTCGGCGGGCGCGCGAAAGCAATGGTGGTGACCAGCTCGCGCGCAGCGGCGGTGCGTTACAAGAAGGCGTTCGACGCCTACGTGGCCGCACATCCGCAACACCGGTCGTTGCGCGCGCTGGTCGCATTTTCCGGCAAGTTGACCGGCAAAGACCTCAAGCACGACGAGGACGGAGGTGTATTCGCGTTTGCCGACGACGAGGTCTTCAGCGAATCGACGTTGAACGCCGACGCGCCGGGTTCCGACCTGCGTTTGGTGTTTGATCGGCCCGAGTATCGACTGATGATTGTCGCCGACAAGTTCCAGACCGGTTTCGACCAGCCCAAGCTGTGCGCGATGTACCTGGACAAGAAAATCGCCAATGACGTTGAGATCGTGCAAACGCTATCGCGATTGAACCGCATCACGCCCGGGAAGGACACGACATGGGTGATCGATTTCATCAACGAACCTGACAGCGTACTCGCCGCATTCAAGAAGTACGACGCTGGCGCCAAGATCGAGGAGACGCAGGATCCAAACGTCGTCTACAAACTGCAGGCCGAATTGGACAAGGCAGGCATATTCGGCCGAAACGATCTTGAGGCGTTTCAGGCGGCCCGATTCGACAGTTTGATGCACATCTACGCGGCACCCGGCTCCGCGAGCGGCAGTGATCCCCAACACCGCAAGCTCTACGCTGCCACGCAGCGGCCGACGGAAATATTCAATGGGAAAGTGGAAAATCTGCGCCTTGCCATCGATGCATGCGAGAAAGCCTTCGAGAAGGCGAAAATCGCAAGCAACGACGAAGCGATGAAGGCTGTAGATGCGCAACGCGGGCAACTGGCCGCGGACCTGAAGAAGCTGCTCGAATTCAAGTCGGGTCTGACACGATTTTCCCAGTTGTATGCCTACATCGCACAAATAATAGACATGGGCGATCCGAGTCTGGAGAACTACGCGGCCTTCGCCAAGCTCTTGGCCAAACGACTGGAGGGCGTTCCGCCCGAGCAAGTGGATGTGTCCGGCCTGTTGTTGACTGGCTACGAGATAAAAGCGCGCGACTGGGTAGCGCCGGGTGATGTCGCCGAACCCGATGTGTTGAAACCTGTGGGGCCTGGCGGTGGTGGTGAGGCTCCCATTCCCGTCTACCTGCGCGAAATCATCGCCAAGCTCAACGCGATTTTCGGCGACGTAACGCCACTGGCGGATTAGGTTGCGTTGGCCAACCATGTGGCCCACATTGCGCGCGAAGATGCGACCACAATGGCACAGGTTCAACAAAACGAGCGCGAAACTGCCTTACACGGCAATCTGCCCGGCACTGTGCAGGCAGCGTTGGTTCGCGCCATGGCCTCGCATTCCGCACTGGCGGAATTGCTTCTAAAGCAGGATAAGCAGGCGCTTGCTCCGTTTACAGCACTGATCTATCAGCTACTCAAAGATGGTCGCAATATCGACTTGGGATAAGCCAAGCCCCACAAGCAAGGGGTTTCTTCATCCCCTTTTTTTGGCTATAGCTGTAGCTTCAATCGTGTCTTGAAAGCACTCATTCGAGATTGCCTCTACGGCGCGACCTGATCTCGACAGTGCTCTGAGCGCCCGAGATGTGTAGAGCGCCCATCCACGATAGAACACCGAATAAATCAGTGTAGTCGCGAAGAGCACAATTGCCTTGAGCCACAGCGGACCGTGCTCGAGAACAACCAATGCGCACATCAAGACAAAGTGGATTGCGAGGACCGCATTGAATGCGCCGGAGAGGGTTCGGCAGACCGCCTGAACAAAAGCGGAGCTTCGGACTTCGGCGCGGCTGCCTTGCAGTCTCAGGTCTCGGTTGAGGACCATCAGCTTGACGTCATTACGCGAGATTCCTCTCGCGGTTGCTTCCCTGGCAATCTGCATGACTGGCCCAGGTGCGGCACGCCCGTATTCCACTGCAAACTGTATCCGACGAACGCGTTCCGTTGCGATGCGCGCCTCCATAGACTTATCGCCATACTTGAGCAGGTCCTTCTCCAATCGTCGTTCTCGATTCGAGCGCAATGCCTGCCAAAACCAGCGGCCCGCAAACAGATCGTCGATCCGATCGAGACTGCGTTTTCCAAAATCTCTGAAAGCAATGCGCACTTCTATGCGCTCCGAAGAAATGTCACGAGGCGATGTTGTAGCTCCGAAGAATCGATAGTGGACTCGTCGGAGGATAAGGTCATGCACAGGAAACGGAAAAATCGTTCTCGTTCGGGTAACGGCAAAGGATCTCCATGATCATCCCTCGCGAATTCGTCAACGGCCCGAAACGCGGCCATGAGCAGAGGAATGCCGGTGTGGCCCTGCATTCCTTGAAGAACCGATGCACTGTCGAGAATCAACGCCGCGACATTGACGTCGCTTTGCTGCAGTCTCAACAAGTAGTTGACATCAGGCACGCGCACGTCTTGCTCATAGAGATGTTGCGAGACGCGCTTCACGCCGCCGAGTCCGGCGAACTCTTCCTGCGTGAGGTTCAGGCGGACTCGTTCTGCACGTAACCGGGACCCAAATGTGGTCGTATTTGTGGGAGGCACTTGCCTTCTCCATAAGAATGTGCACAATAGTATATGCTCTGTCTACTACTGTAAACACTTTTAAGCAATCGTGAACCCACTGATACCATTGAAAACCCGCAACGAAATCAAGCAAGAGTTCGCCCTTCGTGGCCTGTCGATCGGGGCCTGGGCTCGATCACATGGTTATCCGACGCAGCTCGTATATCAAATTCTCGCCGGTCGTAAGGGCCTGCGCGGAAAATCGCATGAAATTGCGGTTCGCCTCGGCCTTAAGCACGGACTCATCGAGGGATTCGACTTGGTGAATCCAACGGCTTTAGCGGACTCACCCAACAGATGACGCGGGCGCCGTTCAAGCGCTCAACTCAATGCGCCGCTCATGCGGCGAGTACAACTTCCACCAACCCGGGAAAAAAAGAAAGCCGTTCCTGCGAAGAACGGCTTTCTAGGCGTGACTTGAATAGGCTCAAGTCTGGTCACCTGTTGCGGGAGTTTCTACCCGCGAGCCTTTGCAGTCAAGCCAACCACCCACTTTTGCGCTCAGCACCTGGGCCGGAGGATTGGCATGACTTATCTCTTCAACGCCGGGATTCCCATCCCGGTTTCATCGTGCACGATTTCGAACCGTAAAAAGTCGTTCGCTCCGTTCGCCGAAGCGCAAAGCTCAGTGCGTCGCCATGATCAGGTGAAGGATCGTGACGACCTCACTTGACTCCGACACGACCAACTCGACCCCGGCACTCCACGCAGCTGGCAGCACGTATCCCGCACCCATAACTCAGCGGGAGCTTGATCAATCACTAGGAACGGCAGCAGGGCTGTTTGAGCCGAAAGCCGGCCAATGGCCAAGCACTCTCGGTGCAGGCGACGGCGGCGAGAGCCCGTCGATCCTGATCGACCTTCCACAGTCAGGGTCCGTTCGTTTCCGCAAAATCATCAGTCGTTCCCGCACAGTCGCGACTGGAAAATATCCCAGCTGGAAAACACCTGACCGACTATTGCATTGGGAGTCGCCAGAAGAGGCAAAAGCCTTCCGCATGCTTGATGCATGCCCGGCCATCACGAAGTTTACCGAGCAACCCTTCAGCATTAGATATTTGCATGACGGTGAGTGGCGCGAACACGTCCCAGACGTGGCTTTTGAAACGTGCTTCGGCGGTCGGGGTGTTCTGGAAATCAAGAGTGCTGTCGACCGCAACCTCGACGCTGCCGTTCTCCGCGCAAAGTTTCTCGCTCCGCATTTTGCACGTGCAGGGTGCCCCTATTTTCTTGTACATCAAGAAAGTCTTGACGCGGGCCGCTCTCTCCTGAATTCCCGAGAACTCCTCCGTTTTGGACGAAGCTCGCCATCCGCAAAGGCACATCAGCAACTCTTGGCGATCTTCGGCAATGGGAAACAGATTGCGATGTCAAATCTCCGGCATTTGCGCATCGACGACATTCCCGCATCTCACATTGCAACCCAGCTTGCATTGAGAAACTACCTGACGGTGAC
>JAFEFP010000081.1 GCA_018240545.1 Pseudomonadota bacterium
GACGAGTTTCGTGTCCTCGTAAAGTTGACCGACGACCAGCGTGGAGGTCATGTGTCCCATCATTACGTGACCGCGCGCCGCGACATCACGGATTTCCAGCACCAGCACCTTCCCGGGCGTGCTGGAATCGGTTTGGTCGGCGAACGTCGTGGCGATATTCTTGCGCTTGGCATAGGCGGCTATGTAGTCGGATAGCAATTGATCCAACTTGCATTCCCGCTTGATTGCTCCGGGGATTGCGTTGTCCTTCGCGAAGGGTACGGGCTTTGGAATCGTGATGGACTGCGAGAATGCCGGTTGCGACCAAACGCCGAATGCAAGCGCCGCCGCAAAAGCGCATGCAGCGAGTTCTTTGAAATTTCGCGAGCTTCTCAGTCGCATTGATTGATCGTTCATGGGCACGTCAACCCCGCCGGCATCGTCAGTCTTTGAATTGGTATTGAGCCCGCCGTGTATCCGGGTGCAGTGGGTTGCCAGCTTGCGGTGCCATTGTTGCAGTCGGTAAACGAAAGTGTGATCGTGCCCCACGGTTGGGCTTGCACTTGAGCCGCATTGAAGTTCGGCGGAAATCGTCCACCGTTACCAGCCGATTGGAAGGCGGTCAGCACGGCCGTGTTGCCAGTGATCGGGCCGACCCCAACGATCCAGTCGCGCCCGCCATTCGGGCCGAAAACATACCACTCGGCAAGCATCTGGTTACCCGGCAGCACCTCTATGCCGAAGCCGTGCCCACTCTCGGCGGGGTCGTACCAGTTCCCCGTGATTCCGGGGCCGATGGCAAACGGCGGAGGCGTGGCAGATTCGGCGGCGGCGATTTGTACTTGAGTAATCACGCCGGTAAATGGGTTCGTCCAGTCGATAGTCATTGGCTGCGACATGTCGATATCGGGTGAAATTTCATCTAGTACGCCGGATATTTGAATTGGGTTCGAGGTAAAAGTTAGACCAAAACTATTGCCAGCGTAGACAGTGGGATCATTGACTACCATGTAGTTGAAACCGTTGGAGTAGCCACTTTGAAACGCGGTAAACCTCCCACCTATCGCGATTGCTGTTGCTGAAACGAACGTAGCCAGTAGCTGTGTTGGGCATTCTGGCCTGCGCCAGAACGTCACGGAAAAGGGCACAGTGCCTGTTCCCGGATTTCCGTCACGGCCAGTTAGATTCATCGCCCAATTGGGTGTTCCCGGTGTAGATGGGAGCGTCCAGTTTATGGGTTGCTGCGTAGCGAGACACCCGGAGTTCACCTGTGCCCTTGCGTCAGTCGTTGCCAAAGACAGCGCCGCTATGGCGACCACTGCAAGTACAAATCTCATCGCAAACTCCTGTCCGCACGTTCACTTGGCGTAGCAATGCTCACTTCCAAAGCTTACCGCTTTTTCCGGTAAAGCGGAGCCCGCCATAGTGTAGTCAGCCGCTCAATCGACGCGGCGGCTATGCCCAAGACCATTCATCGGCCCGAGCATCATATTCTCGCAACGTTGCTCCGCGAATTGCGTGCAAATGCTGGCTTGACTCAAGCAAGAATGGTGCCGATTCTAGGCCGGCCACAGAATCGCATCAGCGACTTCGAGCGTGGAGGTAGGCGCATCGACGTGATCGAATTCATCGACTACTGCGCGGCGCTTGGGCTTGACCCGTCAAGGGTGTTTGCCGAGCTTCGCCGCCGCCTTGCCCCGCCAACACGAGCCAGCAGGAAAGCTGCGAAGGCGAAAAGGTAGCGGTCTTGCGAGACCGTAGGAGCGGTGGACAGGGCTCCCAAGTGACGCAAATGCACCGGGGTCGCATGGGGTACTCGGGTAGTCAGGCCCAATGGAAGCTGCGCTAGCTGTGAAGGGGCTATTTGAGCCTATGCAGCGGAAGCGACTCGCTCAAGCTGGCGACTGCGGGGTAGCGTGCATGGCTGCCGCCCCTCGTATGCCACTGCGAAAAGTGAGTAGAAATGTGAGTATGTTTCAGGATGACAAGGATTAGTTACCGTTGAAAACAAGCTGTTACGTAAGCTTTGCGGAGTCACCACGGCCATCGAAAATCCGCAATGCGGCCGCAGCGGGATTTCCCGGTTTGCATCGAGCTTCGCCGGGGCTAGCGCACCACCAGTACCGGAATCTTGCTTTCGGACAAGACGCGCGCAGTCACCGAACCGAGCAGGGCGCCCTTGAGCGCCGTGTGACCGCGGGAACCCATCAGCACCAGGTCGTATTTCCCGTGTGTCGCCTTGCGTGAAATGCATGCGGCCGGTGTGCCGGCCATGTGCGCCTCGTCGAAGGCAATTTTCGCGCGCTCGAGCCGATGCCGTGCGCCTTTCAGGGCAAGCTCGCTGTTCTCGCGGTGAATCTGCGCAACCCTTTCCTGACCCAGGGCAGCGACGACGCGCTTGAGCATCGGCTGGTCGACATGGAACAGCGTGACCTTCAGGTTCTTTACCCGGGGACGCAGCGACTTGACCAGAAATTGCGCGGCATGATCCGAGGACTGGCTGCCATCGGCGGCAAAAAGCACTTTCATTTCGCATCTCCTCGTCGATTCGCGGGTCGCGGACGCCGTCGCCCTTGCGTGGCCGGATCATAGCAAGGTTGGGCACGCATCCGCCGGTTTCGCAGCCGGGTTTGCATCGGCGAGCCGGGCATTCGGATTCCGCATCGCCCACGCGCACACCGGGCGATGCGCGGTTCGGAACGGTTCCTCGCGGGAGACAGCGTGTCGCGCGCGCACGTCAGTCGGCACGCACTCCGTGAATCCAGGTACGGCGCACCTGCATCCCGGCATCCAGCGCGACGAGATCGGCGGCATATCCGGGCGCGATGCGCCCGTGCGTCATTTCCAGTCCGAGAAACGCGGCCGGATAGGTCGAGGCCATGCGCAGCGCTTCGTCCACCGCCACGCCAAGCAAGTTGACGGTGTTGCGCACGGCGCTGGCCATGTCGAGCGCGGAACCTGCGAGCACGCCGGCGGCATTCGTGCATTTGCCGTCGCGGCAGGTGATGGTCTCGCCGTTGAGCGTGAACGTGTTGTTGTCAGCGCCGACCGGTGGCATCGCATCGGTGACGAGAAAAACCTTGCCACGCGGTTTGGCGGCGAGGGCCACTTGCAGCGTTGCCGGATGCACGTGGTGGCCATCGACGATGACGCCGCACCAGCTCGAACGGTCTTCGAGCGCGGCGCCGACCACGCCGGGCTCGCGGCTTTGCAGCGGCGACATGGCGTTGAACAGGTGCGTGAATCCGCGCACGCCGGCGTCCAGCGCGGCGCGCGTCTGCGCGTAGGTCGCGGCGGTGTGGCCGGCGGACAGGATCACGCTGCGGGCGGTCAGCGCGTGCATCGTGTCCGTCGCGACCTGTTCGGGCGCGATCGTCATCACGACTTTGCCCGCATCGCCAGCGCCAATCAATTCGATATCGGCTTCCGTCGGCACGCGGAATTTGTCCGCAGCGTGGATGCCCTTGCGCTGCGCGGCGAGGAAGGGGCCTTCCAGATGGATGCCGAGAACTCCGTGCACGTTGCCAGCGATCGCCGCGCGCACGGCTGCCATCGCCGCGCGCATGGTCGACGCGTCGTCGCTGATCAGGGTGGGAAGCAGTCCGGTCGTGCCGCAGCGGCGATGCGCGGCGGCGATGCGGGCGATGCCCTCGACGGTCGGGGTGTCGTTGAACAAGACCCCGCCACCGCCATTGACCTGGCAGTCGATGAAGCCGGGTGCGAGCGTGAGGCCTTCCAGATCGACGATGCGTGCCGCGCGCACGCGCGCGTCGGACGCGACCGCGACATCGATGATGCGCGCGCCGTCGAGCAGCACGGCGGCAGCGTCGATGAAACCGGCATCGCCGAGTACGCGGGCATTGACCAATGCGGTGAGCACTAGATTGTCTCCGTCACCTTGCGCAGGTGCGGCGGCACGTCGGGATTCAAGCCGCGGCGCAGCGACAGCGCGCTGGCGGCGCGATAGAAGCTCTGGATCGCCAGCAGCGGCGTACAGGCCGGATGCGCGGATTCCGCTACCGGCAGCGGGTCGGTGCCGGGCGCGGCCACGAGCACGCGCGCGCCGCGCTCGCGGAACTCGCGTGCGAGCGCCAGGGTGCCTTCGCGCGAGTCGTCGTTCTGGCTGAAGAACAGCACCGGAAACTCCGCGCCGACCAGGGCCATGGGGCCATGCCGCACCTCGGCGGCGCTGAATGCCTCGGCATGCAGCGCGCAGGTTTCCTTGAACTTGAGCGCAGCCTCCAGCGCCGCGCCAAAGCCGAAACCGCGACCGATCACGAACAGGTTGCGCACAGCGGCGAGTCCATCGACCAGCGGCGACCAGTCCAGGCTCCAGCCACGCCGCAAGCCCTCCGGCACGGCGAAAAGGGCATCGAGCAGGACCGTGTCTTCGCGCCAGCGCGCGGCAAGGTGCAGGATCGCCGCGAGTGTACAAATATAACTTTTGGTCGCCGCGACGCTGATTTCCGCGCCCGCGTGCAGCGGGATCACGGCCTCGGCGACAGCGGCCAGCGGCGAGTCGGCGTGATTGACCAGGGCCACGACGCGCGCACCGGCCGCGCGCGCGGACTGCGCGTGATGCACGAGGTCCGGACTCTTGCCCGATTGCGAGATGGCCAGGTACAGCGCGCCGTCCAGGTTCTGGCGCGCGGCATAGACCGAGCTGACCGACGGCGAGGCCGAGGCGGTGAACAGCCCCACCTGGGTCTCGAACACGTACTTGGCAAATGTCGCGGCGTGATCGGAACTGCCGCGTGCGCAGGTGACGATGAAGCGCGGCGGGTGCGCGCGCAGCGAAGCGGCAAGGCGCGCGACCTCGACGTCGTTGGCGGCGAGCTGGCGCGCCACCGCGGCATGCGATTCTTGCGCTTCGGCGGCCATGCGCGTGGAGGCATCCCCGGTCATGGCGTGGGCTCGGCGTGCAATTCGGCGACGAAGTCGTAGGCATCGCCGCGGTAGATGGACGAGGTGAATTCGACGACGCGACCGTCGGCGAGGAAGGCGCGGCGCTCGATCGCGAGCGCGGGGCTGCCTGGCGGCAGATCCAGCAGTGTGCCCTGCGCGGCGTCGAGGACGACGGCGCGCAGGCGTTGCAAGGCGCGCACCGGGCGGGAACCGAGTCTTTCCAGCGCATCGTACAGCGATTGCCTGACCCGTTTCGGGTCGCTCAGTATCGCGGCAGGCACGGTCGTATCTTCCAGCGCCAGTGGCGTGTCATCGGCAAAACGCAGGCGCCGCAGGCGGATCACGCGCGCACCGGGCGACAGGTGCAAGGCGAGCGCTTCCGCGGGAGTCGCGACACCGGCCTGGCGATCGAGGAAGCGTACCCGCGGCTTCAGGCCGCGCGCGCGCAGGTCGTCGGTGAACCCGGTCAGGCGCGAGGACGACTTGACGATGCGTTCGGCGACGAAGGTGCCGGCGCCGTGGCGCTGGATCAGCACGCCGTCGTCGACCAATCCCGCGATCGCGCGCCGCACCGTCACCCGCGACAGGTCGAGCTGGCGCGCCAGTTCGCGCTCGCCCGGCAGCGCCTGGCCGGCGTGCAGGCCTCCGCTTTCCAGCGTCGCGAGCAGGGCCTGGCGCAAGCGCACGTAGCTCAGCTCGCGTGCACCGCTGCCGTGGCCGAGCCGGCGGAACTGGGTGATCAGGTCGGTTGCCATGTCACGGAACATACCACTTGCATACCATGGCGCGCAAACATGGCTTTTCTGCTGCTTGATTGCGCTACGTGGTATGTAAGTGGTATCTTCATGGGCAGGCAATGGCATGAGGTGGGGCATGGGCGCGAGTCCGGCGGTGGAGGATTTCGATCTGGTGATCTTCGGCGGTACCGGCGATCTGGCGCTGCGCAAGCTGCTGCCGGCGTTGCTGCACCGCTTTGCCGATGGCCAGTTCGGCCCGCACTGCCGCATCTTCGGCGTCGCCCGCGATGCGATGAGCGATGCCGAATACCGCGAGCGGGTGCGGCCGGCCTTGGTCGCTGCCGCGGGCGGCAACGCGATGACCGTGGAGGGTTTTCTCGCGCGGCTCGGCTATCGGTCGCTGGATGCCACGCGGGACGCGGGTTGGGATGAGTTCGCGCGAACCTTGAGCGCGGTGGGCGAGCGTGTGCGCGTGTTCTACCTCGCCACCGCCGCCGACGTCTTCGTGCCGATCTGCGACCGCTTGCGCCTGCTCGGGCTGGCGACCGGCAAGGTGCGCGTGGTGGTGGAAAAGCCCATCGGCCGCGACCTCGCCAGTGCGCAGGCGATCAACGACGCGATCGGGCGCTCGTTCGCCGAGAACCAGACCTTCCGCATCGACCACTATCTGGGCAAGGAGACGGTGCAGAACCTGCTCGCGCTGCGCTTCGGCAACGCCTTGTTCGAGCCGTTGTGGCGCGCCGAGCACATCGACCACGTGCAGATCACGGTCGCCGAAACCATCGGCGTCGAGCGCCGCGCGGCGTTCTATGCCGGCGCTGGCGCACTGCGCGACATGGTGCAGAACCACTTGCTGCAACTGCTGTGCATGGTGGCGATGGAGCCACCCGCATCGCTGGAACCCGATGCCGTGCGCGACGAGAAAATCAAGGTCCTGCGCGCGCTGAAGCCGCTGGGTAGCGACGCCGCGCGCCTGACCGTGCGCGGGCAATACCGCGCCGGCGCCATCGGCAGCGAACCCGTGCCGGGCTACGACGAGGAAAACGGCGGCGGCCATGCGCGTACCGAAACCTTCGTCGCGCTCAAGGCCGAGGTCGAGAACTGGCGCTGGTCCGGCGTGCCGTTCTACCTGCGCACCGGCAAGCGTCTGCCGCAACGCGTATCCGAGATCGTGATTGCGTTCCGCGCGATTCCGCATTCGATCTTCGGTCCGAACGCCGGACCGATCGCCCCGAACAAGCTGGTGTTGCGCCTGCAGCCGGACGAGGGCGTGAAACTGTGGCTGATGATCAAGTATCCCGGTCCGGGTGGTCTGCGCCTGCGCCGCGTGCCGCTGGACATGAGTTTCGCGCAGGCCTTCGGCGTGCGCCATGCCGATGCCTACGAGCGCCTGCTGATGGACGTGGTGCGCGGCAATCCCACCCTGTTCATGCGCCGCGACGAGGTCGAAGCCGCGTGGGGCTGGATCGATCCGGTCCTGGAAGCCTGGTCGGCGAGCGACGAGACGCCGAAACCGTATGCAGCCGGCATCTGGGGCCCGAGCGCGGCGGTGGCCCTGATCGAGCGCGACGGCCGCACCTGGCACGAGGATGCACAGGCGTGAACAGCGTACCCGTCGAGCACGTTTTCGCCGACGCGGATGCGCAGGCGCAAGGCCTGGCCGATGCAGTCGGCACGCGCCTGCGCGCGGCGATCGCAGCGCGCGGCGGCGCGTGGCTCGCGGTTCCCGGCGGCGACACACCGCAGGAATTTCTCCGCGCGCTGGCGCAGCAGACGCTGGACTGGCCACGCGTGAACCTGGCGCTGACCGACGAGCGATTGGTGCCGGTGAACGCTGCGCGCTCGAACGCGCGGCTGCTGCGCGAATCCCTGCTCGATCGTGTTCCGGCAAGATTCCTGCCGCTGGTCGATGGACAAAGTGGAAAAACGGAAGTGCCTGCAGCGGCAACGGGACTGCCGAAAACGTTTGACGTCGTCGTGCTTGGCATGGGCGCGGATGGACATTGTGCGTCCCTGTTCGCGGATGCCGACAACATCGCCGCCGCCCTTGGCGCCGATGGCGGCACCCGTGTCATGCGCCTGTCCTCGCCGAGCGTGCCCGAGGCGCGCGTCACGCTCACGTTGTCCGCCCTGGTCGCCACACGCGCCTTGTTCGTGCTGATTCGCGGCGTCGAGAAACGGCGTACGCTGGAATCCGCACTGCGTGGCGCAGAGCCGTTCGCGCAGGCGCCGATCCGTGCCGTGATGGAACATGCGCCGGTCGTGCCGCAAGTGTATTGGAGTCCGTGAGGGCGTTGCCGCGAGGAGTACCGTCATGCCATTGAATCCCGTCGTCGTCGAAGTCACCGCGCGCATCGTCGAGCGCAGCCGCGCAGCGCGCACGCGCTATCTGGCCCGAATCGAAGCGGCGCGCAGCCGGGGGCCGAATCGCGGCCATCTTTCGTGCAGCAACCTCGCGCACGGATTCGCGGCGTGCAGTCCGGGCGACAAGGCCGCGCTGCGTGGCGAGAAGGCGCCGAACATCGGCATCGTCACCGCCTACAACGACATGCTCTCGGCGCACCAGCCCTACGAGCCGTATCCGGAATTGATCCGCAAGGCGGCGCGCGCCATCGGCGCGACCGCACAGGTCGCCGGCGGCGTGCCGGCCATGTGCGATGGCGTCACGCAGGGCCGCGCGGGCATGGAACTGTCGCTGTTCTCGCGCGACGTGATCGCGTTGTCGGCGGCGGTGGCGTTGTCGCACGACATGTACGATGCGGCCTTGTTCCTGGGCATCTGCGACAAGATCGTGCCGGGCCTGCTGATTGCCG
>JAFEFP010000082.1 GCA_018240545.1 Pseudomonadota bacterium
AGTAGACTCGTCATCCCGGCAATCCATGCCGGAATGACGGTTACTGCTTCGCCCCGCAATGCCGGCAATGCGCGTCGCCCGCATCAACGATCCTGCGACACTTCGGGCAAGCCGGTTTTGGCCTTTGTGCCGGCAGCAACAGGGAAATGATCCAGCCGATCGGACCCAGCGCCGCGCCGAGCACCGCATCGCGAACGACGGCGTTCTTGTACCTGCCGATCAGCGCACCGACGACGGCGCACACCACGGTGAAGACGATGGCCCAGATCCACAGTGACGGATCGGTCAGTGCTGCGGTGCATTGATCGAGCAGGCGCTGGGCAGCATCCGCATCGGAAGGATCCAGGTTCGCCAGCGCGGAAAGATCGCAGGACACGACTCAGCCGCCGGCTTTGGCCAGCGCATCCTCGATGCGCTTGAGCGCGCGCTCGCGCCCGGCCAGGTACACGGTGTGATCGATGGATGGCGACACCGGCGTGCCGGTCATTGCCACGCGCAAGGGCTGCGCGACTTTGCCCATGCCCTCGCCAATTGCTGCGGCCGCCGCTTCGATGGCCTTGTGCACACTTTCCACGTCCCACGCCGGCACGATCGCTAGCTGCTCATGCGCCGCAGTCAGGGCCGCGGCAGCCTTGGGCGTCTTCAGGTGTTTGGCCACGGCCGCATCGTCCCAGTGCGTGATCGGGCCGTACCAGATGCTGGCCTTGTCGGCCATTTCCTTGAGCGTTTTCGCGCGATCGCGCAGCGCCACGACGACATCGACCGCGCGCGGCCCCACCGCTGGATCAAAACCCTGCTGGCGCAACTGCCATTCCAGTTCCAGTGCGAGTGCACCGGGATCGCCGGTTTTCAGGTAATGCTGGTTGAGCCAGGAAAGTTTTTCCACGTCGAAACGCGAGGCTGCCTTGTTGACGTCGGCCACGTCGAACAAGTCGATCATTTCCCTGATCGAGAAGATTTCCTGGTCGCCATGCGACCAGCCCAGGCGCACCAGGTAATTGAGCAGCGCCTGCGGCAGGAAGCCATCGTCGCGGTATTGCATGACGCTCACCGCACCGTGGCGCTTGGACAGCTTCTGTCCATCGGGCCCGAGGATCATCGGCAGGTGCGCGAATTCCGGAACGTCGGCTTCCAGCGCGTGGTAGATGTTGATCTGGCGCGGGGTATTGTTGACGTGATCGTCGCCACGGATCACCTCGGACACGCGCATGTCGATGTCATCCACGACCACGGCGAAGTTGTAGGTCGGAAATCCGTCCGAGCGCACCATGACGAGATCGTCGAGTTCGGCGTTGCTCCACTCGATGCGGCCCTTGACCTTGTCGTTGAACACCACCGAACCGACGGCCGGGTTGCGGAAGCGGATCACGCGGTTCGGATCCTCGCGCAGCGGCGCATTGCGTTCGCGGTAGACACCGGCGTAGCGCGGCTTGAGGTTCTGTTCCATCTGCCGTGCGCGCATCGCATCCAGCTCTTCTTTCGTCTCGTAGGCGTAATACGCCTTGCCGGCGCGCACCAGTTCCTCGGCCACCTTGGCGTAACGGTCCATGCGCAGGGTCTGGTAGAACGGACCTTCGTCGTGGTCCAGGCCGAGCCACTTCATGCCGTCGATGATCGCCTGCACCGCCATGTCGGTGGAGCGCTCGCGGTCGGTGTCCTCGATGCGCAGGATGAATTGGCCTCCGCGATGGCGTGCCTCCAACCAGCAGTACAGCGCGGTACGCGCACCGCCAATGTGCAGGAAGCCGGTCGGACTGGGGGCGAAGCGGGTGCGGACGGTCATGGTAAAAATCGTGCGGAAACGGCCTGCAAGGTTAGCAGATGCGCGATAATCGGCACACTTCAATCTCCCGTTCGCGTTGAGCGTGGCTCGCGCAGCGAGCGAAGTCGAAACGCTGATTCCCTTCGACTTCGCGTCTGCGGCGCTATGCTCAGGGCGAACGGCCCAACCCATCCGGACTCGAATGAACACGCGCAATCTTCCCATCCTGTTCGCATGCGCACTCGCCCTCGCCGCCTGCGCCACTGTTTCGCAACGCCCTGCCGACGGCACCCGCGCACAAATCGGTGTACTGGAAACCACCGACCTGCATTCCAACGCGATGAGCTACGACTACTACAAGCTCGCACCGGACGAGAGCCTGGGCCTTGAACGCGCGGCGACCTTGATCTTGCAGGCACGCAAGGAATTTGCGAACACCTTGCTGTTCGATGCCGGCGACACGATCCAGGGCACGGCGCTCGCCGACTACCAGGCACTCGTGCACCCGCCGACTTGCGAACAGCAACTCGCCATCTACAAGGCGATGGACACGCTGCACTACGATGCCGGCACCCTCGGCAACCACGAATTCAACTACGGCCTGAAATTCCTGAGCCAGGTCACCGGCACGCCGTTCGACGTGGCGGATGTTCCGGTCGAACACTGCAAGGGGCCGGACTATCCCCTGGTCCTGTCGAACGTCTTCAGCGCGAAAACCGGCAAACCGCTGTTCACGCCCTGGCGCATCCTTACGCGCAACGTACGGGTTCGCGTGCCGGATGGCAGCGAACGCGCGGCTGCGCTGCGCATCGGCGTGATCGGCTTCACGCCACCGCCGATCCTGCAATGGGACAAGCGCAACCTCGAAGGCAAGGTCACGGTGCTGCCCGTGGTCGATGCCGCAAGAAAATACGTACCGCAAATGCGCGCGGCCGGTGCGGATGTCGTGATTGCCATCGTCCACGGCGGCATCAACACCGCGCCGTACACGCCCGACATGGAAAACGCCGATTGGTATCTCGCCCAAGTGCCGGGCATCGACGTCATGCTCACGGGCCATTCACACCAGGTCTTCCCGGACCCGCACAACCCCAAGTCGCACTACGCGCACATGCGCGACGTGGACAACCAGCGCGGCTTCGTCAACGGCGTGCCCGCGGTGATGGGCGATTTCTTCGGCAAGGCCATCGGCGTGATCGACCTGAACCTGGTTTACACCGGCGGCCACTGGCAAGTCGACAAGGACAAGACGCATTCGGAGGTGCGCCTGGTCGAGCCGCGCGGGAAGGTTGCCGTGGCACCCGACGAAGTTATCGCCCACACCGTCGCGCACGAGCACGAGGCCACCATCGCCTACGTCAAGACGCCGATCGGGCGCAGCGACTTTGCGATGAGCACCTACTTTGTCGCCGCCGGCGACAACTCGGCTCTGGCCTTGGTCAACGCCGCGCAACGCGATTATGTGGAAAAGTATATCCGAGCGAACCTGCTGCAATTCGCCGACGTTCCGGTGTTGTCCGCCGCGGCGCCGTTCAAGGCCGGGTTCGGCGGTCCGAACGACTACACCGACGTACCCGCGGGACCCTTGGCGATCAACAACGCCGCCGACCTGTACCTGTATCCGAACACGCTGACCGCGGTGAAGATCACCGGCGCCGGCGTCAAGGCCTGGCTGGAAAAATCGGCGCAATGGTTCAACCGCATCGATCCGGCGAAGAAGGAGCCGCAGGAACTCATCAACCGGCGTTACCCAACCTACAACTTCGACGTGTTGCAAGCCGGTTCAAGCGGAGGCAGCCTGACCTACACCATCGACGTGACCCAGCCGGTCGGCGAACGCATCGGCAACCTGCGCTTCGACGGCAAACCCGTGGTCGACACACACGCCTTCATCGTGGTGACCAACAACTACCGCGCCAGCGGCGGCGGCGGATTCCCGGGACTCGACGGCAAGAACATCATCCTGTCCGCGCCAGACGCCAACCGCGACGTGCTGATCGATTACGTGCGTGCCGCGCGCGAAATCCAGCGCAAGGATTTCGGCGACATGCACAGCTGGCGCTTCGCCCGCGTCAAGACTGCCGGCCCGGTGATCTTCACCTCTGTCGCCGGCAAGCTCGACCTGGCGCGCGGCGCCGGCATCGACGACGTCGCGCTGTTCAAAGACAACGGCGATGGCAGCGCGGTGTATTCGCTCGATCTGTCGAAGTGACGCCAATCACTTCACATGGATGGTGATTTTGTTCGACACCAGCGGCGGATTAAATTGCACGTGCCGATAATCGGCGAAATCCAGTTGCAGGGTGTGATCGCCGGGCGGCAGGTGGATGGTGTCCTCGGTCTGACCCTTGCCGTAGTGCTTGTGGTTGGCGTCGGCGGGAATCGGCCCGTCCAGCGACGGCAGCTGCTTTACGTCGATCAGCAAATGATGGTGGCCGGTGCCGGGCGCGGTGTCGGTGGCCGGCGCGACCTTGATGTCGCTGGCGCCGAACACGACGTGGACGTCTTGGCCGACAGTGGCACCGTCGCGCGGCGATTCGATGAACACGCGGGCGCCAGCCGGAGACGCCGGGTTGACCAGCGGTGCGGCTTTGGGAGCATCCTGGGCGACGGCGGACGCACAAAGCAGAACCAGGGCGGCAACAAAGACAGTACGCATGGCGCTTTTCCCATCGTGGCGATTGCCCGATGATACGCCGATGCCCCAATGCCGGCTTGCATCCGCCATAACCGCCCTCACCTGCAACCGATGACCGCCACCACCGCGCAAGCCTCCGCCAGCATTCCCGCCACGTTGCGCCGGCTCGCGCCCTACCTGCGCGAACACGGCTGGCGTATCGGCATCTCGCTGAGCTTGCTGATTGCCGCCAAGGTCGCCACGATCGGCGTGCCGCTCTCGCTGAAGGCCATCGTCGATCATCTGGACCCGCGCATCGCGGTGCTTGCGGTGCCGATCGCGCTGATCGCCGCCTACGGCGTCTTGCGTCTGGCCGGCACCTTGTTCGGCCAGTTGCGCGACACGATTTTCGAGCGCGTCGCGCAACGCGCGATGCGCGCCTCGGGTCTGGATGCGTTCCGCCACCTGCACGCGCTGTCGCTGCGCTTTCACCTCGAGCGCCACACCGGCGGCGTCGGCCGCGATGTCTCGCGCGGCACGCGCGGCGTCTACAACCTGCTCGGCTGGGTAGTGTTCAACATCGTCCCGACCGTGGTGGAAATCGGCCTGGTCACCGCCTTGCTGCTGCGCGAACTGGACTGGCGTTACGCCGTCGTCACGCTCGTGACCATGGCAATCTACATCGCCGCGACGATCTGGATCAGCGAATGGCGCACCGCCGGCGTGCGCGCGATGAACGAGGTGGAGAGCCTGTCCAACGCGCGCGCCGTGGACTCCCTGCTCAACTACGAAACCGTCAAGTACTTCGGCAACGAGGATTTCGAAGCGCGTCGTTACGATGCGGACCTGCGCCGTTATGAGGACGCGGCGGTCAAGACCGAGAATTCGCTCGCCGTGCTCAACGGTGCGCAGGCGTTGGTGATTGCGGCCGGCTTGACCGCGCTGATGGCGATGGCGGCGGCGGGCGTGGTCGCGCGCCAACTCACCGTCGGCGACCTCGTGCTGGTCAACACGCTGCTGCTGCAATTGTCGATACCACTGAACATGCTCGGCTTCACCTATCGCCAGATCAAGCAGGGCGCCATCGACATGGAGCGCATGTTCGCCCTGCTCGATGCGAACGCCGAGGTGCGCGACGCGCCGGCCGCGCCGCTGCTGCGCATCGGCGGCGCCCGGGTGCGCTTCGAGCATGTCTCGTTCGCCTACGATCCGCAGCGGCAAATCCTGCACGATGTGGATTTCACCATCGCCCCGGGCAGGACGCTGGCCGTGGTCGGCACCACGGGTGCGGGCAAATCCACCTTGTCGCGCCTGCTGTTCCGCTTCTACGACGCCAGCACGGGCCGCATCACGATCGACGGCCAGGACATCCGCGACGTGACGCAGCAATCCTTGCGCGCGGCCATCGGCATCGTGCCGCAGGACACGGTGCTGTTCAATGATTCCATTTATTACAACATCGCCTATGGCCGACCGGACGCGACGCGCGCCGAAGTGGAAGCCGCCGCACGCACCGCGCACATCCACGATTTCGTGCTGTCGTTGCCACAAGGCTACGCCACGCAGGTCGGCGAGCGCGGCCTGAAATTGTCCGGCGGCGAAAAACAGCGCGTGGCGATCGCGCGCACCGTGCTCAAGAACCCCGCGATCCTCGTGTTCGATGAAGCCACCAGCGCACTGGATACGCGCACCGAGAAAATCATCCAGGCGGAACTCGCCGAAATCGCCCGCGCGCGCACCACGCTGATCATCGCGCACCGGCTCTCCACCATCGTCGATGCCGATGAAATCCTCGTCCTCGAACACGGCTGCATTGCCGAGCGCGGCTCGCATGCCGGCCTGCTCGCCCACGGCGGACGCTATGCGGCGCTGTGGGCCTTGCAGCAGCAGGCCCGGCTAGCGGCGCGCGTTGGCACCGAAAGCACCGCGGAAACGCTGCCCTGAGGCGCAATCGGGAGGCGATTTGAAGTACACTCGCGTTGCGCAGAACAGGGAAAATTCCCGTGGCGAACGAGAAATACCTAGCCGTCATCGGCCTGAGCGACGAAGACACCGCTCACCTGCGCCTGCTGTTGCGCAAGGTCGCTGCCGAACTGGGCCAGAATTGGCGCTGGGGCACGGAAGAAAACGCCGACCTCGTGATCGTCAACCCGGCCGAACTGGCCGGGCAGATCGCACGCAATCGCGCCTTCAGCGGTGGCCGTCGCTGCGCCGTGTTCGACAACGTCGAGACGCTGCGCAGCGGCGAATTGCGCTTGCAAAAACCGCTCAGGGCCGACGGCGTAATCGCGGCGCTCAACGATACCGGCGCACCCAGCGTCGATCTTGGCCAGCCGGTGCTGCGCGCGAACGCCGATTTCTACGCCGACGATACCCTCAACGCGGAATTCCAGATCGAAGACGAAGAAGCGGCGACGGCGCGCGCGCAACGCCGCGACGCCGAACCGGCACTTGGGCTGGACGACCTGCTCAAGCCGGACACCGAGGCGGCGAAACCGCAATTCGCCGTGCCAATGCAACTCGACGCGGAGACGCGCATCGCGCGCGGCAGCCGGGCGGCATCGGCGCGCAGCGATCGGCGCATCGCCGACTCGGTGCGCGGCATCCGCGGACCCGACGGCAAACCCGAAGGGATCAATATCGCCGCCAGCGACGAAGCCGATGCAAGATCGGCTTCCGGGCGGCATCCCCTGCGCGATTACCTGCACAAGAGCCTGCTGGGCGGACCGGCCCGGGCCGCGCTGGAAGGCGCACCGGAACTCGTACTCGATCCCAAGACCCGGACCTTTCATGCCAGCGGTGGATTGGCGGCGTTGGCCGCCTACTGCCAGGCCGAGTTCGCGCGTTCCGCGTGGCACCCCGTGACCACACAGGACCTGACGCGCCTGCGCACGCAGCAACCGGCGCGCCCGTATCCGCAGTTGCAGTGGCTCGATGCCTACGTGCACGCCGGCGGCCAGCTGGCGCGCCACCTGGATCCCGGTGGCCGCTACCGCCTCAAGGGACCCGCCCTGACCGGCGCCAACGTGCCCCATCACGCCCGCATCGTCGCGGCCTTGGCCGCACCCGCCAAACTCAATGAAATTGCCGCAAGCAGCGAGGCGCCGATGGCTGCCGTGTTCGACCTGGTGACCGCCTACGACGCGATCGGCCTGATCGAAGTCGAGAGCCGCATGGCGCGGCGCACGGAACCGCCAAGACCGGGACTCCTTGCACGCCTGCGCAACCCGTTTTCCAGAGGCTGACGACACCATCCGTGCTTGACCGCATCGCGGAATCGGCGACAATTCGCGCACCGCGACAGTGCCGGCACGGCGCCTCCGCAGGAATACGACCAGGGGAAGTACATGGCAAGACGCTTGGCAATACAAGGGGCGGGCGAAGAAGACGTCGCGCGCATGCGTGAGCTGCTCGTGCAGGCCGCCGCGAAACTGTCCGCGCCGTGGCGCTACAACGCCGGCGACGAGGGCGAACTGCTCGTCATCGACGTCGATAGCGTGTATGGCCACATGGACTGGCTGCGCGCACACCATGCGCGCCTGGTCGCCGTACTCACCGGTCACGGCCAGGGCGAAGAATACGAGATCGTCCTGCACAAGCCGCTGACCATCGACAACCTGGTGCAGGTGCTCGATCGTTGCGCCGCACTGACGCAGGATCATCCCGAATCCGCGCCGGCGCCCGCGGGCGCACCGGCGGCCACGCCAGCGCCAAGAAAAGCCCTGGCCACACCGCCTGCCCCGGCCGTTGCCCCGATCGCAACGCCCGCTCCCGAACCCGTGCCGGCAGCGGAGGTGCCAAAGGAGCGCCGCGTGCACGACTGGCTTGCCGAACACGCACTGGCGGCCGCCGTCCGCATCCACAGCGCCGGTGCTGCGGACCTGGTCCTGGATCCGGGCCACAGAACCTACTACGCCGACGGCAATCTGCGCGCGCTTGCGCCGCACTGCGGACGCGTGGTGACAAAAGAAGAACTGCACGAAGTCAGCCCGGTCGAATTGGCGCGTCTGCAGGCCTCCGGCAAGGGCCAGCCCTTTGCGCGCCTGACCTG
>JAFEFP010000083.1 GCA_018240545.1 Pseudomonadota bacterium
GTCGGAATCAGCACGAACAGCCGTAGATAGCCATAGACCGCCTCGTCGAGATCGGCGCGGATCAGTGCGGCGTAGGCGGCGAGGATGGTAGCCACGACCAGCGCATCGAGCCGCCACGCCCGCGGCCGGCGCGCGCACCGACCACGATATCTATCGCATCGCGCTGGAGAACGGGCTGGTTGACGCCTGACTCGGATGCCGCTGTCCGGGCGGCGTTCGCCTTGCGGTCAGTGTAATTGCCTTGGTGGCTCCATTGTGTAAGAATCTACACATGGCCACAAATCTTGCCATCGACGAACGTTTGCTGGATGAAGCCCTTCGCGCGGGCGGCCACCGTACGAAGAGGGCCACGGTGAACGAAGCGCTGGCCGAATACATCCGGCGGCGCAAGCAGCGTGGCATCGTGGCACTGTTCGGCAAGCTCGACGTCGATCCGCGCTACGATTACAAGAAGCAGCGCAGCAAGCGGTGAATGTGCTGGTCGATACTTCGGTCTGGTCGCTGGCCTTGCGGCGCAAGACCGGCGCTGCCGGGCCGCAGGCGGCGGCTTTGGCCAAACTGATCTATGCCGGCACGGTTGTAATGATCGGTCCGGTGCGTCAGGAACTGCTTTCGGGCATACGTACACGGGCGCAATTCGAGACGTTGCGCGAATACCTGCGCGCGTTTCCGGACGAACCGCTACACGAGGCGGATTTCGAGGATGCAGGCGATTGTTTCAACCGCTGCCGCGCGCGCGGCGTACAGGGCTCGAATACCGATTTCCTGTTGTGCGCGGTTGCGCTGCGCAGGCGTATCCCCGTATTCACGACGGATCGCGATTTCGCGCGCTACGCCGCCGTGCTGGGCGTGAAACTTCTTCCCGGCTGATTCCGCGTCCGTCAGGCTTCGCCCGCCAGCTTCGCCGCCAAACCGGTGTACGTCGCGGG
The DNA here is from genome assembly GCA_018240545.1 of Pseudomonadota bacterium. Taxonomy (GTDB): domain Bacteria; phylum Pseudomonadota; class Gammaproteobacteria; order Xanthomonadales; family Rhodanobacteraceae; genus Rudaea. Next base: position 930 of record JAFEFP010000083.1, read on the forward strand.
CGTAAGCGCCAGCAGTCGCTGCTTCGCATCCGCGGGCAGGGCAAGCGATTCGATGAACATGCGCAGTGATTCGCGCGTGATGCCCTGGCCGCGCGTGAGCGCTTTCAACTGTTCGTAGGGTTCGGGCAGGCCATGGCGGCGCATCACCGTCTGCACCGCTTCGGCGAGGACTTCCCAGTTCGCATCGAGGTCGGCAGCGAGGCGCTCGGGATTGGCGTTGAGCTTGGCCAGGCCGCGCAACAAGGATTCCAGCGCGATCTGGGTGTGGCCGAACGCGGTGCCGACGGCGCGCAGCACGGTGGAATCGGTCAGGTCACGCTGCCAGCGGCTGATCGGCAGTTTTTCCGCGAAATGCGCGAACAGCGCATTGGCCACACCAAAGTTTCCTTCGGCATTCTCGAAGTCGATCGGATTGACCTTGTGCGGCATGGTGCTCGATCCGACTTCGCCAGGCTTGAGCGCCTGCTTGAAGTAGCCGAGCGAGATGTAGCCCCACACATCGCGGCAGTAGTCAATCAAGATCGTGTTGCTGCGGCGGATCGCGTCGCACAGTTCCGCAATGCAATCGTGCGGTTCGATCTGCGTCGTGTACGGATTCCACGCGAGATCCAGCGATTCGACGAAACGCTTTGAAAGTGTGGGCCAATCGACTTCCGGATACGCGACGACGTGCGCGTTGTAGTTGCCGACCGCACCGTTGATCTTGCCGGTGAGTTCCACCGCCGCGATCTGCCGGCGCTGGCGTTCGAGGCGCGCAATGACATTCGCGATTTCCTTGCCGAGCGTCGTCGGGCTCGCGGTCTGCCCGTGCGTGCGTGACAGCATGGCTTGTCCGGCCAGCGCATGCGCCATCTGGCGCAGCGTGTGGACGAGTTTCTCGAGCAAGGGCAGCAGCACGCCGTCGCGCGCATCGCGCAGCATCAGCGCATAGGCGAGGTTGTTGATGTCTTCGCTGGTGCAGGCGAAGTGGACGAATTCCTTGGCCTTCGCAAGTTCGGGGTGGTCGCCGATTTTTTCCTTGATGAAATATTCGACTGCCTTGACGTCGTGGTTGGTGGTTGCCTCGATGGCCTTGATTCGTTCGGCATCCTGCAACGAAAAACCATCGGCCAGCGTCGACAGAAGTTGCCGCGCCGTGTCGGAAAGCGCGCCCACTTCGGCGATGGCATTCTCCTGCGCCAGAGCCAGCAACCACCGCACTTCGACGCGCACGCGGCGCTGCATCAGGCCGAACTCGCTGAAAATGGGTCGCAGCGCCTCCACCTTGGCGGCGTAGCGGCCATCTAGCGGCGACAGGGCGGTGAGCGGTGATGGCGGCATGGCGGGTTCGTGGGCCGGGAAACGCGAATGATACACCGGGAGGTTATAATCGCCGGCCTTGTCCGACCTTGGTTTCACGGAGTTTTTCGATGGCCGATTTCCGCATCGAGCGCGACAGCATGGGTGAGTTGAAAGTCCCGGCGGCCGCGCTGTGGGGCGCGCAAACCCAGCGCGCGGTGGACAATTTCCCGATTTCCGGGCTGACCATGCCGCGCGCGTTCATCCGCGCGCTGGGCCTGATCAAGTCCGCCGCCGCGCAGGCCAACGCGGACCTGGGGCATCTGTCCAAGGCGAAGGCGAAGGCGATCCGCACGCAGTCCGGGCGCGTCGCCGCCGGCGAGTTCGACGCGCAGTTCCCGATCGACGTGTTCCAGACCGGCTCGGGCACGTCCAGCAACATGAATGCGAACGAGGTCATCGCGCACCTATGCGCGGCCGCGGGAACGAAGGTGCATCCCAACGACGACGTCAACAACGGCCAGTCGTCCAACGACGTCATTCCGACGGCGGTGCACGTGGGCGCGGCGTTGACCGTGTCCGAGCACCTGCTGCCGGCGCTGGCGCATCTGAAAAAGACCATCGACAAACGCGCAAAGGAATTGGGCAAGGTGGCCAAGACCGGGCGCACGCACCTGATGGATGCGATGCCGGTCACGTTTGGACAGGAATTGTCGGGTTGGTCGGCGCAGGTCGGCTCCGGCATCGAGCGCCTGAACGATGCGCTCAAGCGCGTGCGCAAATTGCCGCAAGGTGGCACCGCGGTCGGCACCGGCATCAACGCGGATGTGAAGCTCGGCCCGGCCATCTGCAAGGAACTGACGAAACTGACCGGGGTGAAATTCGAATCCGCCGGCAATTTCTTCGAAGGCATGTCCTCGCAGGACGCGGCGGTGGAATTGTCCGGCCAGTTGAAGACGCTGGCGTGTTCGCTGATGAAGATCGCCAACGACCTGCGCTGGATGAATTCCGGTCCGCTGGCGGGCCTGGGCGAAATCGAACTGCCGGCCTTGCAGCCGGGTTCTTCGATCATGCCGGGCAAGGTCAACCCGGTGATCCCCGAGGCCATGACCATGGTCTGCGCGCAGGTGATCGGCAACGATGCCACGATCACCGTCGCCGGCCAGTCCGGCAATTTCCAGCTCAACGTGATGCTGCCGGTGGTGGCATTGAATTTGCTTCAAAGCATCGAAATCCTGGCCAACGCCAGCCGGTTGCTTGCGGACAAATCCATTGCCGGGTTCACCGTGCGGCAGGACAAGATCCGGCAGGCGCTGGACAAGAATCCGATCCTGGTTACGGCATTGAACGCGGTGATCGGCTACGACAAGGGCGCGGCGACGGCCAAGCAGGCGTACAAGCAGGGCCGGCCGATCCTCGACGTGGCGCTGGAAACCACGGGTCTGCCGAAGGCGAAACTCAAGGAATTGCTCGATCCGATGGCACTGACCAAGGGTGGCGTGCACGGCGGCAGCGCCGGAGGCTGAATCCTGCGTGTGCCGAACGGCACATGCACGCCGTTGCCGGGGTGGCAGACTCGCAAACCGTTTTTTCAACAGGGTGCTGGAGACGTGACATGTTCAAGTTGATTCCCTTGGCGGCGTTGTTCTTTGTCGGAGCGGCGCTGGCCCAGCAAGTCGATGTCAGCGGCAAGGATTTCCTGTCCGGCGCGGGAGATGCAAAGCTTGCGACCATCGCCCAGCAGGCGGCAGCGGCAGGCAAGGCCCTGCAGGTCACGGCGCCGAGTTACTGGCAGGGCAAGATCGCGGCCAAGCTGCATGCGGGTGCCGCGGATGTGGAAATCAGGGCCAGCGACGGCTTCTTCGAGAACGTGCTGGTGAAGATCGTCGATGCCGCACCGGCCAAGCCGAGCGTGGATGAGCAGGCGGTGAAGGCGGCCGCGGAAAAGGCGGCGGCGCAAAAGGCCGCCGACGAAAGGGCGGCACAGGAGAAGGCCGCGGCCGAGCAGGCGGCCGCTGCACGCGCGGCCGCGCAGGCGGCGGCGGCCAAAGCCGCTGCGGAGAAGGCGGCAGCGGAACGGGCCGCTGCCGAGAAAGCCGCCGCGGACAAGGTGGCAGCCGAGAAGGCCGCCGCCGCAAGAGCCGCAGCCGAGAAAGTCGCGGCGGAAAAGGCCGCGGCCGAAAAAGCAGCCGCCATGCGCGCCAACATGCTGAAGAATCTCAACGGTGGGCGACCTGCCGACGGCGACGTGCAGGTTGGGCAGCTGCAACAGGGCGACGTGATCTACGTCGATGGCAACCTGCGCGGCGTCGTGCGCCGCGGCAGCACGCGCCTGAATTTTTACTGGCTGCAGGGCGAGTTGAACCTGGATCGCATCGAACTGTCGCCGAACGGCGATGGCCGCTACAAGGTGCTGCGAGCGATCGACACGAGCGCCGCGCCGGTGCTGCGCACACGTGCTGGCAGCACGCTGGCTGCAGCCGTACCGGCAGCCGGTTCGGCGGCACGCAAGGACCTTCAGGACCAATACGCCGAAGGTCGGGAGGTAACCGACTCGGTTACGCCCTCGAACCTGCGCCGGGGTGACATCGTCTACACCGGTACGGGCGTCGCGCTGGTGGTGCGTCGCGCCGGCGGCCAGTTCGCCCGCTACTGGCTCGTCGGAAGCCTGGATCTTGGCCAGATCGGCTTGCAGAACCAGGGTGGCAACGCGTACAAGGTGCTGTCCGACACCATCAAGTGAGACGTGGGGTGCGAACTGCCGCCAGGGCCGCTCGCACCCCGTTCGCGCTCACGCGTAGGCTTCCACGCGCGAGCGGCGCAGCCAGATGCTGGTCGCGATCATCGCCACGCCAGCGGCAACGCCAATCAGGAAATTCGGCGAGGCGAACTGGTCGGCGATGTTGCCGAACGAGAGCAGGTTGCCGATGGCCAGGCCCGGATCGTCGCCGGCGTGCTCCAGCGCTTTCAGGCTGGACAGGCTGATCCAGCTTTCCGGAATCAGGCTCAGCAGGCCGCGCCCCACGATATGCTGCCAGAACCAGCCGCTGCGCAGATCGAAGGCATTCATCAATTGCACCCAGGTCACCAGCACGCCGGCGAGGATGGGCAGCATGACCGCCCACAGGAACGGCTTGGAGCGTGCCCAACTCGAGCACAGCAGCAGCCAGCCCATCGTCGGCAGCGCCCACAGCGCATTGACCGGTATCAGTACGGCAAGCTTGACCCACATCGCGATCAGATGGCTCGGTGACCACAGATAGGGCAGCGCATTGATGCCGTGGATGCCCGCATACAGGCTGAGCAGGATCAGGAATCCCAATTGCAGCGCGATCATGCCGATGGCGGCGAATACCGGTGCGAGGACCAGGCCGGCCGCGACCTTGGAGAGCACGGTTTGCGTGTCCGACAGCGGCAGCGACTTCCAGAACAGCACGCTGCGATCGGCGCGGTCGTTGTACAGCGCGCCCAGTGCATAGAAGAATACGACCACGAACAACGCGATTCGGATCGGAAAACCCATCGTGATCAGACCGAGGTCGAGTGCACCCTGGAATTTCGCCATCTCGTCGGCATCGATGTGGCTCGCCAATTGATCGATATGAATGCCGTTCAAGGTGAAACCGTGCTGGCGCGCGGTCAATTCCGCCGTGACCAGCGCCATTGCCATGAAGGCGAGCATGACGGCGGCGATGATCAGTGGCGTCCACAGGAAACCGCCGCGGTGCTCCCAGAACTCGCGCTTGACCTGCCAGAGGAACTTGCTGGTCGGTGTGATCGATTTCATTGCGTTGGTATTCATGCGTAGGTCCCTTGCATCGTCGCGACGAACAAATCCGCCACCGAAGGTTTGTGCAGTTCGCCGAGTTCGGCCAGGCGCGCCTTGTCGATGCCGTCGAACAGGAAAATCGACTTGCCGAAGACCTGGCGTTCGTACAACGGCCTGAGCGCGCGCGCCGCGTCGGCCTGGTCCGGATTGACCATCACCTCGGCGAAGCGTTCGCCCACGGCATCCATGGTCGCATCGAGCACGATCCGGCCTTCCTTGATGAACAGCAGGTCGGTGAGGATGTGTTCGATTTCCTCGATCTGGTGCGTGGTCACGAGGATGGTCTTCTGCTCGTCGAAGTAGTCGCTGAGCAGGTTGTTGTAGAACTCCTTGCGATACAGGATGTCCAGGCCCAGGGTCGGCTCGTCGAGGATGAGCAGCTTGGCGTCGATCGCCATGACCAGGGCCAGGTGCAGTTGCACGATCATGCCCTTGGACAGCTCGCGCACGCGCTGGGTCGGCTTGATCTTGGTGCGGGCGAGGAGCTTTTCGCACTTCTCGCGCGAGAAGCGCGGGTGCACGCCGCCGACGAAATCCACCGCGTCGCCCACGCGCAGCCAGCGCGGCAACACGGCCACGTCGGCGATGAAGCACACCTGTTGCATCAACTCGGTGCGATGCGTGCGCGGATCCAGGCCGAGCACGGAAAGCCGGCCGTCGAACTCGGCGAGGCCCAGGATGGCCTTGAGCGCGGTGGTCTTGCCCGCGCCGTTGGGTCCGACCAGGCCGACGATGCGGCCGGGCTGGATATCCAGATTCACGTTGTCCAGTGCCACCGTGTTGCCGTAGCGCTTGGACAGTCCGTTTGCCTGCACGACGGCGGTCATGGTTTTTCTCCCGTGTTTTCAGCGTTCTTGATCAGGGTGGCCAGGTCCAGGTTCATGCGCTGGATGCGCGCGAACAGCGCCGGCCATTCCTCGCGCAAGAATCGATCGCGTTCGGATTTCATCAGTGCGTCGCGTGCGCCATCGGTAACGTACATGCCCAGTCCCCTGCGTTTTTCCACGAGTTGTTCGTCCACCAGTTCCTGGTATCCCTTCGAGACCGTGATCGGGTTGAGCTGGAAATCGGCGGCGACCTGGCGTACCGAGGGCAGGGCGTCGCCGGGCTTGAGCACGCCATCGAGAATCATCGCCACCACGCGGTCGCGCAGTTGGCGATAGATCGGCGCATTGTCGTTCCAGGTGATGCCCATGCTCATTCCTTGCTGATCCGTGGCAGAGCCTTGCCGAAGGAATAGTAGGGCATGTCGATGTTCAGCCCGCGCAGAGGCATCGAGGCGGCTGCGGGCAGGTCGGGCAACGCCACTTCGATGACGAGCCGGGCCGGATGCGGCTTCGGCGCGGACGCGGCGATGCGTTCGGCCTGCGTTGGACGTACATGGATCGTCGGCAGCATCACCGGTTCCGTCGCCGTGCCGCGGGGGGCATTCGCGATGCCGGCGGGGATGGCCGCCTGGGCCGGATGTCCACCATGGTCGACCAGCATGGCCGCTGTCAGTACCAGGCCGGTGGTGACCGCTACGGCGGCGCGGATCAAGAGTGCTTGCAGGTACATGGTTGTCTCCCGTCCAGTGATTTGACGTACTAGTGTTGTATGCAAGTATAACACCTAGATGAAACTTGTCAAGCACTAATCAATAAAGTTTTGGTTGTAGGGAATGGTTGCCGCTGGAAAAACTCTAAAATCGTGCGAAAACAGTATGTTGCATGATTCTTCGACAGCGGATCAAGTTTCGCGTTCCAGTGCTTCGTGGGCGGCAAGCCATTGTTCTTCAAGCTTCGCGAGCTCGGCTGACAGCGCCGACGCCTGTCTGGTCAGACCTTGGAGCTGCGTGGACTGGCCACCGTCGTAGAGGGCAGGGTCGGCCAGCGCGGTGTCGGTCTGGCGCTTGTCGGCTTCGACCTGCGCAATGCGTTTTTCCAGGCGTTGTGCTTCTTGTTGCAGTGTCGCCAGGCGCGCACGTTCGTCCGCATTGGCACGGCGTGCATCGCGACGCTTGTTGCCGGAGGCGGGCTTCTCGGGCGTCGTCGCGTTGCTGTT
>JAFEFP010000084.1 GCA_018240545.1 Pseudomonadota bacterium
GGCCGGCGTCCTTGACCGCGATGGCGAGGTTCAACTCCAGGTCGCGCTCGAACTGGGGTACCTGGCCCTCGTCCATCAGCGAATAGGCGATCTTCTTGACCATGCCGCCGGGCAGGCCGGTGTTGCCCAGCGGATAGAGCTTGCCTTCGACCTTGATGTTGACCGGCGCGCCGGTGGTCAGGAACATGTCCGACGCACCCTTTTCGGTCATCAGTTTCAGAAAATAGCCGATATCCATTGACTGCCTCGCATTGCCACGTGCGCCAAGTCGCGGCGCGATTGCCGGTGGCGGGTGAGAGACGCTCGGCGCGCGGCTTGCGCACGTGCCGATCTCGGACTAGGCTCACCCGCGCCCGCCCCCGATACACGATTATGGATGTTATGACACCAAATTGGCGAAAAATCCATTGCGCCGTTCTCATTGCGGGCCTGGCCCTGACCGGCTGCAGTCCGACCCGCCCGCCCGACATCGGCCTGGACGATGCCGCGCAGGCCGTGGCCGCCGCGCGGGTGGCCGGCGCCCCGACGTACGCGCCCCTGGAATTGCGCAGTGCCGAGGATCATCTGAGTCAGGCGCGCGCTCTTGCGGAAAAGCGCCACTACGATGACGCCCGGCGCCTGTTGGCCGAGGCGCAGGCGGACAGCGAACTGGCCAAGGTCAAGGCCCGGCTCGGCAAGCTGCGCGAGCAGGTGGATGCGGCCACGCGCGAGAACGCGCGCCTGCAGCAAGCCGCAGCGAGTGGCGCGGCCGGCGGAGACGGCCAATGAGACCTCGCTTCGTTGCGGTGTTCATCTTCGCGCTGGCGGCGTTCGGTACGCAGGCCGCAAAGCCCGATCTGGACTACGAACGCCTGCGTGCGAGCCTGGATTCACTGGCCGCGGATCCGGTATTGGGAAAGCTCGCGCCCGGCGAACGCGGCCTCGCCGAGCAGGCGGTGCAAACCCTGCTGGCGGACCGATCCGGGGGCAAGGCCGGGCGCGCCTTCCGCGTCTACATGGCCGAACGGCGCGTGGATATCGCCTACGCCGCCGCGCAAGCGGCCAATCAGCAAGCTCGGCTCGATGCGCTCGACCGCGAGCACGACCAGATCCTGCTGCAGGCGGCGCAGCGCGAGGCCGAGCGTGCACGCGCAGAGGCCGAGAAGCAGCGCCTGCAGAGCATGATCCGCGCCGAAGAAGTCGATCGCCTGCGCGCCGAGGGCGAACAGAGCGCACAAGACGCCCAGGCCGCGCAGGCCCAGGCCGACCAGGCACAGAAGCTGATCGCCGCCCAGGCCAAGGCAACCGACCTGGCACGCAAGGAAGCGCAACTGGCGGAGGCGGCGAATGCCGACTTGCGCCGGCGCCTGAACAACCTCACCGCGACGCGCGGCGCCGAGGGCATGCAGATGACCCTGGGCGACATCGCCTTCGCGCCGGGCCAGGCCAGTCTGCGGCCCACGGCGAAGGCGAGCCTCGGCAAACTCGTCGCCTTCGTCAATCGCGACCCGTCCAAGCCGATTCGCATCGAGGGCCACACCGACAGCAGCGGCAATACCCACGCCAATCAAGTGCTGTCCCAGCGCCGCGCCGATGCCGTGCGCGATGCCCTGGTCGCCGCCGGTGTCGCCGCGAACCGCATCACCACGGCAGGACTCGGCGAGAGCGATCCGGTCGCCGACAACGGTACCGAGGAAGGCCGCGCGCGCAACCGCCGCGTCGATGTGATCGTGCAGGATCAGTGAGGCACGGACGCACTTTTTACCTGCCAATTGAACGACTTGCGCGAGCGGAAAATTGCGGTTGATTCGGTTGCGACAAAGGAGTAGGGTCGACTTGCCGCCGGACCACCCGGTCGCGCGCGGCAGTCGCCAGTCATGATTGCAGCCACCGAGCCAATAACCACGCACCGCGCACCGCAATCGGTGAGCGGTGCGGCGGTGAGCACGCAATCCCCGGCATCCCCTCGTTTTGCGCAAGCCGTTTCCATCCTGGTGATGGGCGCGGCGCGCAAGTTTTCCTGATATCCACAGGAGGTCGGCTGATGTTCGAGAACCAGCAGAAAGACATCGAAAATCTGATCAAGTCCGATTCGGAATTCCGCGTCCTTTACCAGCGCCACCAGGAACTGGACGGCAAGGTGCGCGATGCCGAGTTGGGCGTTCTGCCGATGGACGACACCACGCTGCACAACATGAAGAAAGAAAAACTCTGGGCCAAGGACAAGCTGATCCACATGTGGGAGAGGCATCGAGCCTCCGCTTGAACCTGCCGCAAATCCGTTCGCGTTGAGCGCAGCGAGCAGCGCGAGCGAAGTCGAAACGCAAGGCCCTTCGACTTCGGCGCTTCGCGCCTGCGCTCAAGGCGAACGGATAGTTGCTATCATTACCGCTCTCGGCCGCCGTCGCGTCCATTGCCGTGAAGCAGAGCGGGTCTTCAGGCCCGAATACCGGGATTCTGATGACCATCCACAACAGCGTGCTCGAATTGATCGGCGCAACGCCGATCGTCAAGGCGCAGCGCCTGGAAACCGGTGGCTGCGAACTGTTCCTGAAGCTGGAAAGCGCCAACCCCGGCGGCTCGATCAAGGATCGCATCGGCTTGTCGATGATCGAATCCGCCGAACGCGCCGGCAAGATCAAGCCCGGCGACACGCTGGTCGAAGGCACGGCCGGCAACACCGGCATCGGCCTTGCGCTGGTCGCGCAGCAGAAAGGCTATCGGCTCATCCTCGTCGTGCCGGACAAGATGAGCCGGGAAAAGATCTTCAACCTCAAGGCCATGGGTGCGGAAGTCGTGCTCACGCGCTCGGACGTGGCCAAGGGTCATCCGCAGTACTACCAGGACCTGGCTGCGCAGATCGCCCGCGACACGCCCGGCGCCTATTTCATCAACCAGTTCGGCAATCCCGACAACCCGCGCGCGCACGAGGAGGGCACCGGCCCGGAAATCCTCGCGCAAATGGACGGCAGGCTCGACGCCATCGTGTTCGGTTGCGGCTCGTCGGGCACGATGACGGGACTTTCACGCTGCTTCGCGAAATCCGCACCGAACGTGGAATTGATCCTGGCCGATCCCATCGGCTCGATCCTCGCCCAGTACATCAACGAAGGCACCTTGTCGACGAAATCCGCGAGCTGGATGGTCGAGGGCATCGGCGAGGATTTCCTGCCGGCGATCTCCGATTTCTCGCGGGTCAAGAAGGCCTATGCGATCAGCGACAGGGAAAGTTTCCTCGCCGGCCGCGAGCTGCTGGCGAAGGAAGGCATCCTCGGTGGATCGTCCACCGGCACCCTGCTGGCCGCGGCGCTGAAGTATTGCCGCGGGCAAACCTCGAAAAAGCGCGTATTGGTGCTGGTGTGCGACACCGGCAACAAGTACCTGTCGAAGATGTACAACGACTACTGGATGCTCGACAACGGCTTCCTCGACCGCGAACCCTACGGGGATTTGCGGGACTTGATCCTGCGCCCCTATTCGCAGCGCGATACCGTCGTGGTCGGCCCGGCCGAACCGCTGACGACCGCCTACCAGCGCATGAAGCTCTACGATGTCTCGCAACTGCCGGTGATGGACGGCGACAAGATCGTCGGCATCGTGGATGAATCCGACGTGCTGCTGCACGTGTACGGCGACGAATCCCGGTTCCGTGACCCGGTTTCCACCGCGATGGTCAGCCGCCTGCAGATGCTCGACGTGAAATCGCCAATCGAGACCCTGCTGAAAATCTTCGAAGCCGGCCGCGTTGCCATCGTCATGGACGGGGAAAAGTTCCTCGGCTTGATCACGCGGATCGATTTGCTCAACTATCTACGTCGACGAGTGCAGTAAATGGCAAAGAAAGAAAATACCTTGGGTCTCGGCACCCGCGCCATCCACGCCGGGCAGAGTCCCGATCCGTCCACCGGCGCCATCATGACGCCGATCTACGCGACCTCGACGTACGTGCAGTCCAGTCCCGGCGTGCACAAGGGATTCGAGTACTCGCGCACTCACAACCCCACGCGCTTCGCCTACGAACGCTGCGTGGCGGACCTGGAGGGTGGTCGCGCCGGATTCGCATTCGCGTCAGGTTTGGCGGCGGCGGCGACCGTGCTCGACCTGCTCGATTCGGGCAGCCATGTCATCGCGATGGATGATTTGTACGGCGGCACGTATCGATTGTTCGAGCGCGTGCGCCGGCGCAGTGCGGGCCTGGATTTCACCTTCATCGACCTCAACGATGCGGCGGCGCTGAAGGCCGCGCTCAAGCCCAACACGCGCATGATCTGGGCCGAGACACCGACCAACCCGATGCTCAAGCTGGTGGATCTGGCCAAGGTCGGCGCGTTTGCGCGCAAGCATGGCTTGATCCTCGTCGTCGACAACACGTTCTCCTCCCCGATGCTGCAGCGTCCGCTCGAACACGGCGCGGACCTGGTGCTGCATTCGGCGACGAAGTACCTCAATGGCCATTCGGACATGGTTGGCGGCATCGTGGTCGCCGGCGGCAACGCCGAACTCGCCGAGAAGATGGGATTCCTGCAGAACTCCGTCGGTGCCGTGGCGGGACCGTTCGATGCGTTCCTTGCCATGCGCGGGCTGAAGACCCTGCACCTGCGCATGCGCGCGCATTGCGCGAACGCGCTGGAACTCGCGCAATGGCTGGAAAAACACCCGCAGGTCGAACACGTGATCTACCCCGGCCTGAAATCGCATCCGCAACATGCGCTGGCCAAACGCCAGATGCACGGCCCCGGCGGCATCGTCAGCATCGTCGTCAAGGGCGGCTTGCGCAAAGCACGCTCCGTGCTGGAACGCTGTCACCTGTTCGCGCTCGCCGAATCGCTCGGCGGCGTGGAAAGCCTGATCGAGCATCCGGCGATCATGACGCACGCATCCGTCCCGCCCGCGAACCGCAAGCGCCTGGGCATCAGTGATGGACTGATCCGGCTGTCGGTCGGCGTGGAGGACGTGGCGGACTTGCGTGCGGAGCTTGATGCGGCATTACGTTGACTTGCCGCGCCACAACTCCCGCCACGCCCGCCGGACATAGCCGCGCTCGTAAAAGTGCGGCTCCACCCATTTGGCGAACTCGCCAGCGGGAACCCGGCGCGTCTTGCGGATGACGCCGCGCTTGCGCCGCATCGTCGGAATGCCCTTGATCGCATCGCGATACAGACGCCACAACACGCGCGCCCGGCCGCGGCGCAAGTGGCGCAGCCAGATGCCGCCGTGCAGTGCGAAAAACCACGGCAGCGAACGCAGCAGCCAGCCGGTCGGCGCATCCTTAACCAGCCACCACAGCGAATTGCGGATGCCGTGATAGAGCACGAAATCGTTTTCCGGCCCGCCCGAGGACAGCGAGCCTTCATGGTGGACGAGGGCATCCGCCGCGTACGCGGCACGATACCCGAGCCAGCGCGCGCGCAGAACAAGGTCGGTGTCTTCGGCGTAGCAGAAAAAATCCTCGTCGAACCACGCGCCGTGCGCTGCGCGCAAATCTTCGAGAAGACGTCGCGTCAGCAGCGTGCAGCCGCCGGATGGGCCGAGCAGAATCTCGTCCTCACGTTTGCGGTTCGAGGCCAGCGTCGAGCGATACAGCGCGATGCCCAGGCTGTCGGCGGTGCCATCCGCGCGGATCATGCGCGCCGCGACCATGTCGGTATGCGTGTCCGGATCAAGACGCGCCCGCATGGCCGTGATGAAACCCGGCTGCGGGACGGTGTCGCTGTTGAGCAGCAGAACCTGATCGACCGCGGGATCGGCCAGAGCCTGCGCGATCAACAGGTTCATGCCGCCGGCGAAGCCGAGGTTCTTCAGGCTGGTCCAGAAACGAATCCGGCCTTGATGTTGCGCGACGAATGCCGCCAGCTGTCTTGCATCATCGCCCGGCGAGCCGTTGTCGAGCACCAGGATCCGCGTTTCGGCGGGCACAAGGGCAAGCAGAGCCGCGAGACATCGCTCGGTTGCTTCTTCGGTGCCGTGGTTGAGGATAATGATGTCAAGCATGACGCCGCCGGACCATCACGCGTAAGGCGCTATAGGTCAACTTTGGTTGTTCCGGCCGGATAGGAATTGGTCAGAATCTCGTCAAGCTCAGCATCCCAGTTTAACGTCGTCTCGTTGATTTTCCTCACCAGGACCGTAGAGAGGAGGTAGACCGGCGATTCCCTGAAATTCGTGATCGTATGGCAGCAGTTGGCCACCACGAATCCTAGCTCACCCATTTCCGCACGGACGATTTCGAAACCCGTAGCGCGATTGAAGATTCCTTTCCAGGCTTCAGAAGAAAAGCGCCAAAAATCCCAAGGTTGGTCGTGTACCGGCCAGCATTGATGGGTCATGAAGAAGCCAAATCCGCCAAGTTCCATTACCCGATTGAGTTCCACGGCGAATTTCCACGGCATCAGCAGGTGTTCCAGTACCGAAAAGCTCATGACTGCTCGAAACGAACCTGGCGCAAAAAGCCGGGAAAGTTGGTGTGCGTCACCCACGACGTCCACATTTTCGCCGGCCATGATGTCTAAGCCGGTGTAGCGCCATGTCGATGGAACGCTCTGACGTCGCGAAATACCTGAGCGCGCGCGCGACCCAACCTCGAGCAGTGATCCAGAGTCGCTCTGTCCGAGCAGCGACCAGAAATTTTGCATCTGTTGATGGCATGGGTCGTGCGCCAAATTTGTAGCGGCGAAACGCTCAATGGCGAACTCTGTATTGTCGTCGAAAGTGGCGATGAGACGTGCGGTGAGCAGCTTGGTCGTGGCGATCTCCGAAAGCCATCGTCCGACAAAGCGTACATGAGTAGCTCTACGGTCGATCGCGTTTGCGACGTCATTGCTCGGAAGATGAATGTCCGCCACGACCAAATCGTCTTCTGCAGGCGTCCGCAAGGACAAGTTGACCAACTTGCGCCGCGCATCCCAGATCCACCCGGAGATTTTCACCATTCCTGAAAACAGGAGAAATTGGTCGATAAAGAAAGACGCGCCATTCATGCGCATTTCCCTGATCGGCAAATCGCGTCTCCGCCATGAAGAAAAAAGTCTTTGAATAGATGGGAGCATCATGATCCGCATGTCGGGACGACTATAGCGGTAGTCTATCCGCATAAATTGGATCGGTACGATAGCCACCCTGCACGCCGAGCGACAGGTTTGGGTTGTAGTACGGATCGCCGTCGCGCAGTATGTCCGCGTGCCGTTGCTGCATGTACGCGAGTTCGTCGCGGAACCGCGTCTGGCGGGCCAGGTGATCGTCGATGCCGCGCGACTTGGATTCGAAATGACGCAACTTTGCGTAGGGCGTGTAGACGATCCGGTAGCCCGCTTCGCGCGCCCGGAGGCAATAGTCCACGTCGTTGTAGCAAACGGGCAGGTGCTCCTCGTCCAGGCCGCCGAGTTGCTCGAACACCGCGCGCCGGGTCATGGCGCACGCAAACGTGACGGCGCTGACGTTGTGCAACAGGTGTGGCAGCGCGGCGTATCCCGGGTGCTGGTCCGGCGAGTATTGAAACGGATGCATGGCGACGACTTGCCGGTCGATCACGACGCCGGCATGCTGGATCGTGTCATCCGCATAGAGCAATTTGGCGCCCACCACGCCAATTTCCTCGCGCTGCGAATGTTCCAGCATCGCCCGCAGCCACTCGGCCGTGAGGACTTCGGTGTCGTTGTTGAGCAGCAGCAGATGCTCCCCGCGTGCCTGCTTCGCGCCGAAGTTGTTGATCGCGGAAAAATTGAACGGGGCGTCATGGCGTACGAAACGCACACGCTGATCGCGTGTTGCGAGTGCCTCCACCAGCTTGCGCGTTTCACCTTGCGTGCTGCCGTTATCGATGCCGATGATCTCGAAGTGCGGATAGTCGGTCTTCTTCAGGATCGATTCGACGCACGTCCGCAGCAACTCCGGCTTGTCGCGGAATGGTATGAGGATGCTGACCAACGGCTCAGCCGCGATGTCGTAACGCACGCGATACGTGTTCGGGAAAGGCCCTTGTTCGGCATGCGCTGCCAGCCCGCGATTCTGCAACGTGTGTTCCACGGCCAGTCGGCCGTCTTCCCACGTGTAGGGCTTGGCGCTTGCGACGGCGGCGGTTGACCCAGCAATCATGC
>JAFEFP010000085.1 GCA_018240545.1 Pseudomonadota bacterium
ACGAGCGTCGCCAGCGCCTCGCCTTCGACTTCTTCGGCGACGATGAGCAAGGGCTTGCCGGACTTGGCCACGCCTTCGAGGATCGGCAGCAATTCGCGCACGTTGGAGATTTTCTTGTCGTGCAACAGAATGTACGGGTCTTCCAGATCCGCCTGCATCGACTGCTGGTTGTTGATGAAGTACGGCGACAGATAATTCGCCGCATCCGCCACAATCCTGCCCAGACGCTCAAGTTGATTCAATCAGATACGCCTTGTGCCAGTAGAAAAAGGCTTCCGGATTCGCACCCTTCAAGCGGTTCAGGACTTGCCACTCGCCTTCGATCTGGTGCGGCCCCAACGCTTCGGCGTTGCCGTCGTAGCGCAAGTCTGCGGGGGTGAGATCAAGGCGGTTGTGAAGCAAGGCGCTGCACAGCAAGGCCACCTTGCCGGCGGCGATGCGCGCGTCGTCGAGGTTGAAGCGACCGCCGACCAAGTGGCTTTGCAGGCGCCGCGATCCATCCCACAGCAAGTCGGCTTCCGCATTCCTGGCGACGCCCCTCAAATCCCGCGAAGCCAGCGTGCACGCCGCATCGCGCGTGTCGATCAAAGTCGCTTCGCGCGTAAAGCCGCTGCCGCGATAGCCGTTCTCCAGCGCCTGCACCGCGTCGTAGGCACGGGCAACAGCCGCGAGGTCGCCGATGGCGCCGAACAGCTCCGCCACGTCGAACAACTGCTTGACCACCTGCATGGTGTCGCCGGACGTTCCGTCATTGCGGAACAACGGCACGCCCGTGGTGTGCGGGGCGAAAGCGGTCAGCTTGTCGCCCAGCAATCCTTCGATGGTGGGCACTTGAACCCGCACTTCCCGCTCGACTTCGATGAAGGGCGTGAGTATCGGCTTTTCGACCAGTTCGACCGGGCAATTTGCTTCTTCCACCACGTCCAGCAGGATATGCAGACGTCCGCCTTGGGTCGGCGAGTCATAGAAGAACTTGAAGTGCCGACGATGCGGAAGGCCACGCTGGCCCCGATCCTGTTCCTCGTAGCCGGTGAAGGGCGCCAGCGTCGCGATTCGGTCCAGCACCGCATCCAGATTGGCCGGGGCGGCATGACAGAAGATGTCGATGTCGATGGACAGGCGACGGATCGGATCGAGGTGCAGCAACAGGCTGGTGCCGCCCTTGAAGACGAAGGGCAGGCCGGACTCGGCCAGGTGGCCCAGCAGGGCCAAGGCGTAGATGGCCTTTTCCAGAATGCCCGGATCGACGTTTCCAAGCAATTGTTTTTGCTTGAATATCCAGTCCTTTTCGAAGCATTCCGCGGCGATCATGCGCTGTCCATCAAGTCCACATTCTCGCCTGATGTGGAGTTAATGGATTGATTGAAATACGCCACCTCCACGCGTCTGCGCTGGGCGTAGGCCAGCAGCGCGGCTACCGGAGCGCGCCCGGCCTGCACCGCGTTGGCGACCACCTGCTGGGCCTCCGTGTCGTCCATCAGCTGCAGGCGTGGGGCTTCGAAGATCAGGTCGACCAGCACCTTTTCGACAGGCGCCGCGTGATCGCCTGCCTCGGGTTGCTTTGACAACGCCGGTCGCAGCACCACGCTCTTGTCGGCGGGGCGGAAGCGGCTCCTGGCTTCGCTGGGAGTGGGGTTGACATAGGCCTTCCAGCCGCGCTCGGCCAGGCGTTCGGCCAGCGAGGGCAAGGCATCGGCCTCGGCATGGAGGAACGCAGTGTGCGTCGCCAGCAGGTGCTGTGCCCACGGATTGATCTGCGCGGTCGACCAGCACGAAAAGTCCAGCAACGGAAATTCCTTCTTGATCAACCGCACCAGCGGCGCGATCGGTTTGCCATCCAACACCAAGGGCTGCGGCAGGCGCGAGTACCAGCCGCGGCCGGCGTCATGGATCACGTTCGCATTCATCGCTTCGCTGAGGTAACTGCGCAAGGTATCGGCTGGCAGCTCGATATCGAGATCGGCAAGACGTTCCACGACCGCTGCATGCGAAAAGTAGGCATCGGCCCTGGCGAGTTCTGGCAGCACGCGTGTGGTCAGCGCGGTTTTCGCATCCAGTATCGGCTCGCTTACGGGCGTACGGCTCTCGACAAAGGAGATATCCGCATCGCTCAAACCAAACAAGGCGTAAACCTGCCTGTCGATTTTCCTTTCGACGTCGAGCAGATCGCTGCCTGCCACACGGCTTGCCGCGCGCGCCAAGTCCGCCAAGGCTTTTCGCTGGCGTTCCGTGGCAACGGGAATCGGCACCTGTTTCATGCGGCTGCCGCGGAACTGCACCCGCCCGCCCTTCCATGGGTCGCCCCACGACGGGAACTCGCTGCGATACAGGAAATCCAGCAATCGTGAATTCAGAACGGCAAGCAGGTAGTACGGCTCCGGGGTCAGGATGATGAAGCCGGTCTTGTTGACGTAAAAGCTTTCCTCGTCCACGAACGCATGCAAACGCTTGGAGGTTTCGTTGAAAACGATCTTGGGGCCTTCAAAAGCCTTCAGGTAAGCAGCGGATGGATTGTTGTCGAGCTCCAGCCAGTGATGCTGACCCTCCGCACCGCCACCGCGCGAGGTTCGGCACTGACCACGGTTGCGCAGCCGCTTCTCGTAGCGGGTCAAATGTTTCAGGATGGCCGGGTAGCGCTTGAGTTCTGCGTGAAACCCGTAGCGCACCGCGATCAGGTACATCCCGGCCCACTTGTGGTGCCAACGCCGTATCTCGTGGCCCTGGAGCCAGGGCTTGATCAGCTCGGCGCTGCCCGGGTCATGCTCGATCAGACGCGCGCGGGTGGCCGCATCAATCACGAAAGCTTCGTTCAGTCCTGTTTTAATGCCGTAATAAATCTGCTCCTTCACGAATTCCGCCAGCGACACGCCCCGTTCACGCATCCGCGCAATCAGCGCCGCGCCCTCGCCGGACTCCAGGCTCCAGCCCTCGTCGCGCAAGTCGCCTTGCGGCACCTTGAGCGCGCGCTGCGCAACCGCCATCCGCAGATGTTCGAGTTCGGCCTCGTCCTTGATGGTCGCGGCAGTGAGCTCGTGTCCTTCCGGCGCCACGCTGCGCTCGGCAACGACAATGGCCGGGTCGGTGGCCGCAGCGAACACCGGCAACTCGCCGAAATCGATCAATGTGCCGAGGCAGCTTTCCGATTTCAGAAGTGTGCGCAGATTCTTGCCGTAGTCGGCGCGCAGGAATTTGTTGCTGCTGATGAAACAGAGCAAGCCTTGCTCGCGAAGCAGCCCCAGGCCGCGCTCGTAGAACAGACAGTAGATGTCCACCCGCGAGGCATAGGTGCGGTAATCCCGTTTCCATGCCGCCTGCATGCTCGTGCCGCTGAATTTTTCCGATGACACATACGGCGGATTGGCGATCACGATGTCGAAGCCGCCGCGCGCGAACACGTCCTGGAAGTACAGGTGCCACAGGAAGAACGGGCGTTCCTGTTTGTCTTGCAGGGTCTTGAGCTTCTCGCCGCGTTCGGCGCACAGCCGCAATTCCTTTTCGAGCGCCGCCATGCGCTTGACCGTACGCGCGGGCGGCTTCCAGCCCTTGGCGCGGCGCTGCTTGTCCTTGATCTGGGCTTGATGTTGGGCCAATTCCAGCTCGAAGCGTTGCGTCTGTTCCTGGATCGAGTCGTCGATGTGCCGCAGCACCAGGGCATCGATCCGCCCGTGCAGTGCGTGCTTGGCAGCCGGGTCGGTTTCCGCAAAGTATCGGCGGGTCAGCTTGACCAGGTCCTCGTGGTGCTTTTCCACCAGGGTCATCTGCGTGCCGGGGCTATTGAGGTCCAGCGCGCCTTGCCCCGCGAACATCTTGACCGAATAGTCATGGCTGAAAAGGTGATCGAGCGGAATGCCCTCGAAACTTTCCAGCAGCGAATCGCCCTGCATGATCTTGTAGTCGAGATTGGGCAGGGGGCTGGGCTGGTCTTCCTCGACGATCAGCGCGAGCCAAAAGCGCAGGCGCGCGATTTCGACCGCGCCGGCGTCGATGTCCACGCCGTAGATCGAGTTCTGGATGATGCGGCGCTTGGTTTCGGCGCGGTCGAGCGTCCAATCCAGCGCGAGCTTGATCCAGTAGATTTCCTGCAGCAGGCCGATCGGGAAGGCGCCGGAGCCGATGGCCGGGTCGCAGATTTTCACGTCGTCCAACAAGCGCTCGATTTCCTTCGCGTTCCGACGAGTCCAGTTGTTCTTGTCCGACGCCTCGCCCGGATCCTTGTCGCGTACCAGCGTCGCAATTTCCGCGCGTTCGCCAAGGTGCGTTTGCAGGTAATGGATCAGACTTTGCTGACACATGTACTGCACGATAGCCTTGGGCGTGTAATAAATTCCCCTCTCCTTGTTGTCTTCGAGCAGGTTCTCGAAGACGTGACCGAGCATTTCCGGATCGATGCCGATTTCGTGATCTTCGGGATCGTTCTCGTCGATGGTGAAGTTGTATTCGCCGAAGAAATCGAGCACGCCGCCGAACAAGGCGGCAGGGAAATCGAGCTTGCGCGCGGCCGGCAAATCCTCCTCGAACAGGCCGCCGTTGAGATACGGAACGCGCGTGCCGGTCGGTGCGAACTGGTCGCCCGCGCGGTCACGGCGGTTCAGCGCCTCGAAGAACAGCGGCACGAGACGCTGGCTGAAGAAGCGATCCTTGGTCGGCGTATTTTTGAACAGGTTGGCGAGAAAATTGGCGTCGCCGCCATGCCAATCCTTCTTGCCGGGCGGGCAGCCGAGCCAGCCTTTTTTTTGCAAGAAGTGCAGAAACACGAGGCGGCCGAGCAGCTTCTTGGCGAAGTCGCGCACGGGCTTCAGCGCGCGTTCGTATTCGCCGGCATCGTTGCTGCGCGCAATACCAAACACGCGCTGCGGCAAATCGCCTTGCAGCAGATAATCGACAAAACGCTGGTAGTGTTCCTTGTAGCGCTTGAAGAATTCATCGTTGAGGCGTTCGACCGAGAATGCCTCGACGACATCGGCAAGCGTGGCGCTCGTCGCCTTCTCTGCCAGCGCGTGCAGGCGGCCAGCGGCCGTGGTGCAGGCCTCATCGGGGCCGAGCACGAAGGTGTAGCGGCGCGGCGCGGTTTCGCGCTGCGCGAATTCACCATCGTCGCCGATGACCGATTCGCGCACGGCCAGCGTCAGCCG
The DNA here is from genome assembly GCA_018240545.1 of Pseudomonadota bacterium. Lineage (GTDB taxonomy): Bacteria > Pseudomonadota > Gammaproteobacteria > Xanthomonadales > Rhodanobacteraceae > Rudaea. The sequence goes on from JAFEFP010000085.1 coordinate 5,133, forward strand.
ATATTCGCTGGCATCGGAAACAAACACGGCGATGACGCCGTGGGAAACCTGTTGATCGATGTACTTGACGATCAACTTGCGCAACCCGACGCGATTGCGCAAAAGATCCTTGCCCTCGCCAAGCCTTACTTCGAGCACGGCCAGCGCGCGACGATTGGCGAGCGTGACTTTGCCAAGCTGGTGAATGTTTTCGACGCCGTCGGGACGGTCCGGCAACAGCTGCGGCCGCGCGAACCATTCCACAGCCGGCAACCAGTCGCCCAGGCAGGCAGCCCAGCGCTGCCGGTCGTAGGGTTGCCGCAAGGCATTCTTCAGTTCATCGCGCGTCACTGCCGCGTTCCGTCAAAGGATTCGGACAGGATGATGTCGGCGTTCGCCGCGGACGGCACGGCCTCCGGCATTGTCTTCGGCGCTGCGGCCTTTGCTCCCAGCGGATAGGTGTTCAGGATTTCCAACAGCTTGGCCAGCAAGGCCACAGGGGTCAGTCGGACTTGTTTGGTCGAGCGGTGCAGTTGGTTGATCTGCCGCTGCAGGTTCTGGAAGCGCGCGCTTTGGATGGCCTGCTTGGCCGCGCGGATGGCTTCCTTTTCCGCTTCCGAGGCAAGATCGAGATTCAGAAAGCCGTCGAGATAGGCGAGCGCACGCCGCTCATTGGGGCCCTGGGCGACTTCAACGGTCTCCTTGGCGATGCGCTCGGAGACAGCCTGTTCTTCGCAGCGCCGCACGGCTTCGGTGACGTGCGCGTGGTGGTTGGCGTGCAGCGGGATTGCCTTCTCGCGCGGGTCGGGCGCGCGGAACTCGCGCGCCGCCTCGACGATGGTCAGCTCCTCGGGCTCATCCGACGCACCAAGCCGGTAGAACCCGTCGCGCTGACGGGTGCGGATGAACACCACCGTCGTGCCGGCGCGTGCGTCGTCCCGGCGGCCTGCGCGCGCGCGTAACGAAAGATTCTCCACACGCTTGAACGCCTCCGGACTACTGCGACGGAATTCGCGCAACTCCATGAGCAGGCTCAGGCGTTCGTCGCGCTCGTTTTCCTCCGGCACGCGTTCGAACAACCCAAAACTGTCGACCTCCTCGTCCACGGAATAGATCTGGCTGTCTTCGCCGAGCGCCGTGTGGAAGGCCTGCAGCTTCATGATCGCCTTTTTGCGCAGCTCTATGTCATCGTCGACGCGCGCTGTCGGATAGAAGTTGTAGATGTAAATACACGGGGCGACCGTGCCGATCCGGTTCACGCGGCCGATGCGCTGCATCAAGCGCGTCGAGTTCCACGGCGTGTCGTAGTTCACGATGACATTGGCACGGTGCAGGTTCACCCCTTCGGCCAATACTTCGGTGGTGAGCAGGATGTCGTAATCGTGTGCACGGCTTTCGGCGTTGGCATCGAAATTGGCACGTACCAGGTCCATGCGCTCCTTGCGAGTGCTGGAATCGACGGTCAGCACGCGCACGTAGCCGGCCCCAGCGAGCTGTTCGCGCAGATACTCGATCGTTTCCTTGGATTCGGAGAAGACGACCAGCTTGCCCTCGAAGTTGATGCGCTTGTCGAAGAATTCCGAGCGTAGCCGAGCGAGAAACGCTTCAAGCTTGGGATCCCCCGCAACGTCGTCCCAGGCCGAGCACAGCGCCTTCAAGTGGTCGAGATCGCTACGGACACCATCGGCGAAACCTTCCTGGAAATCGTCGGGCGTGCAGATGTCGATGGTCGGGTCGGATGGCTGACGCTCGGCGATCTTTGCGATCAACTCTTCTTCGCGGCCTTCGAGCAAGTACTGGGTGACTCCCAGGTTTGGCGCAAGGTAGACCCTGCCGTTGTCGAACATGTCCACCATGACCTGCGTGGCGTCGCGAAAGCGGGTGAGCGACTGCCGAAAGGCGTGGAAGCTGCTGTCGAGCCGCTTCACCAACAAGGTTCGCATGATCGATGCGAGTTGCTGTGAAATGCGGTCGGCGTTCTGATACTTGGCCTTCTTTTCCGGTGTGAGGAACTGTATCGCCCGGTAGCGGTTGTAAGTCAGGCCGTGTGGCTGCGAGAGCAGTTTGACCGTACGGTCGTACAGTGATTCGAGGGCGGGCGACAGCTTATACAGGATGTGGCGCGGCGGCTCGATCCGCGGGAAAACGATGCCCTGCGATTCAAGGTCGCTGCTGTACTGCGCATGTTCGGCCAGGTCGGTTCGGGTACGACGCACGACGATTTCGGAGACGACCTTGTTGCGGATGTCCTCGTAAAGCACCTTGACCCGCCGCCTCGCGGCCTCGACGTCGTGCTCGCGGCGCGCCTCCCTGAACTGCTTTTCCATGCGGGCGAAAAACTGCTGGAGATTGGCGACGCTGAGGGTAGAATCCTTCAAGTCCTGGAACAGCGAAATCAGGTTGCGGATGTCCTCCGGCCGATTGTTGAGCGGCGTGGCGGAGACCAGTATCACCTTCTTGTCCGCGAACGAACCGTCGGCAAGCCTGTGCAGCGTGGGTGTTTTGCAGATCCGCTGCAACTCGTCGAAAGCATCGGCGGTGTCGTTGCGGAACTTGTGTGCCTCGTCAACGATGACGAGGTTGAACTTTTCGACGTGCTTGAGCTTGTGCAAGCTGCCGTTGGTGACAATCCGGTAATTGTCGAGGCGAAATTTCTCCAGCGTGCCCCGCCAGCTCTCTTGCAGGGCAGGTGGCACCACCACCAGCGTGTGTGAGCGGTGCTCGGGAAAGCCGTTCTTGAAAAAGAATTTCTTGGCGATGAGCGCCGCCACGATGGTCTTGCCCAAGCCCACGACGTCGGCAAGGAAAAAACCGTTGTGCTTCTCAAGCAACCGGTATCCGGAGTTGACTGCATCAATCTGATAGGTCAGGCGCTTGAACCCTTCCGGCAGGTCGCCGACGGCGTTGGGGTCGTAGTC
>JAFEFP010000086.1 GCA_018240545.1 Pseudomonadota bacterium
ATAGCTCCAGTCTTCGAGTTCCTGCGGGAACAGCCGGTTCCATTCCTCGCGGCCGAAGGCCTCGATGGAAGCGGCGACGTGGACTTGCATCAATCGGCAACGGCCATGGCCGGCGCATGCTCGGGCATGGTCACGAAACGCGTCGCGGCGACGGCGTTGAAAAAGCGCGTCGTGCGCTCGATGACGAGGTCGCGTTCCTGATCGACCGTGATCATGTGGTAGGAGTTTTCCAGCAGCACGGTTTCGACCGGGCCGCGCACACCGCGCACCAGCGCCTGCACGTTCTTCAGGCTTGCCACGTCGTCTTCCTTGGCGTGCATGACGAGGCACGGCGTGGTGATGTCGGGCAGCAGGCGGCGCACGCGCCACGACAGGCGATAGAACTCGGCCAGTACCGGCCACGGGTTGCCCGGCAGCCCGCCGGCGGCACTGTCACCCGACAGCATGCTGCCGGCGATGCGCTGGCGGATGCGTTCGTCCTTGATGCCGTAGGGGAAGCATTCGTCGAACTTGCGATGGCGGCCAAAGCCCAGGCTCACCACCAGCGGCAGCAGGAACGAAAGCTTGCCGATCCACGGGATCGTCCAGCCGTCGTAGGCGAAAGTGGTGCCGTAGAGGCCCAGGCCATCGACCATGTCCGGGCGGTCCGCGGCAAGCTTGAGCGCGAGCAAGGCGCCCATCGACAAGCCGGCGACGAACAGGCGATCGACCCCGCCACGCAGGTTTTCCGCGGCAGCGACCACGCTGCGGTACCAATCCGATCGCCCCGTGGCGAGCAGGTCCGCCTCGTCGCCGCAATGCCCGGCCAATTGCATGCCGTAGACGGTGAAACCGTTGCGGTTCAGGCCCTTGCCGACGAAGCGCATCTCCGTCGGCGTCCCGGTCAGGCCGTGGATCAGCAGCACGCCATCGCGGCCGCCGGGCATGTGGAATTCGACGTTCTTGATCATGGAATTTCCGGAAGTACGATGCGTCAATTATCCAGCGATTCTGTTTACGAATACCTTAAATTCCCGGCCAGCAGGCCAATGCCACGCCGAACGCCACCGCGCCGGTGGCCAGCCAGCGTTGCCGCGACACGCGCTCGCCGAGGATGAGGCGACTGGCGATCACCACGCCGCAATACGACAGCGCCATGAACGGGAAGGCGATGCTCAGGCGCGTCATGCTCAGTGCCGCGAACCACAGCGTGATCTCGACCGCATAGACGCCGATCCCGGCGGCGATCCACGGCGAAACCAGCAGCGCGCCGAAAAACCGGCGCAGGCCGCCGGCGGGCGCAGGCGTCGTTTCATGGCCGACGCCAAGCTTGAAGCATACCTGGCCGCCGACATCGCACAGCACGGTGCCGAGCAACAGCGCCCAGATCAGCATCGCGCGGCCATTTCGATCGCCATCAGCAATTCCCTGTTCGTCGCCTCGTTGCGCGCGAGCATCGCCGCATCCGCTTCGCGCTGCGGCTGGTCGGCGCGTGCTTCCCAGCGCTTGAACCAGTTCGTGTGCGCGATCGGCGAATATTCGCCGCACACGTCCGCGCCCACGATGCGCTTGCGCGCGCCGACGGCCGCGACGATATCGAGCAGCGCCGGCAACGGCATGCGGCCCTGGTCCCAGTTCGTCAGCGCCGCGCGCTCGTCGAGCACGTCCTTGTCGATGGAAAACCACACCGCATCGGTGCAAATCAGCGGAATTATAGCATTCAGGGCGTTTTCGACGCCGGATTCGGCCATGTTTTTCCAATGGATATGGCCGTTTTCCCAGCGCCGGCCGGGGCCGTCCGGGATTCGTCGCCACACCCGCGAGGGCGCGTGTTCCCAGGGGAAAAGCACGAGCTTTCCGCTTGCCAGCGCCGGCAGATTGCCGCCCTTGAGGTCGGGACGGACCAGATCGTCGCTGCACACGCCCAGGGTGATCACGCGCTCGACCTGCGGCAGACGCAATGCCTGGTTCACCCATGAGCCGCAATGCCAGCGCGGTGCCAGCCGCACCCAGTCCGGGTGATTGTCGATGTGGACGACGGTGACCGGCGCGCGGGCGCGTTCGATCAGAACGGCGGCCAGGTGATGGAAATCGCCCGAGCCAAGCAGGTGCAGGGTCGGGCCATCCGGCGCCCGTGCGGCGATGCGTTCACGCGCGAAGCGGATGGTACGGTCGCGGCTCCACAGGCGCAGACGTGGGCCGAGATCGCGCAAATCGACCGTGGATACGGACTGCCATGGCGCGATCGTGCGCAGCGTCGTCTGCGCAGCCAATGCTCCGTCGAGGTCGAGTATTTGCAAGTGCATCGGCGCATGCTAGCGCAACTGCAGATGCACCCAGGTGAAGCGCTGCTCTGCGCCGGTCGGCGTCGTGTGCGTTTCACGGCGCGACTCGAGCAACTCGAAAGCCGCGCCGAATTCCCTGTGCAGCGAAGTTGCGTCGTATTGCGCGACATCCAGGCCACTGCAACGCGCCGGGCCATCCGGCGCAAATGTCGCGATGACGACGTGGCCGCGCGGGCTCAGGCTGCGGCGCAGGGTTGCCATGTATTTTTCGCGATCGCCCGGATCGGTCAGGAAATGGAACACCGCGCGATCGTGCCACAGGGCGTAGCGTTGCGGTGGCGCGAATTCGCGCACGTCGGCTTCGATCCAGTTCACCCTGCGCGAGTGCGCGCCCAGGCGTGCCTGCGCAGCTGCCAGCGCGGCGGCGGAAATATCCAGCACGCACAGATCGGTGCGCCCCTGTTCGAGCAGGCGATCAGCCAGCACCGAGGCGCCGCCACCGACGTCGATGATGGGTGCATCCGCAGGCAAGTTCGCCGACGCGATCAGTTCCAATGAAATTTTCGGCTGCGCCTGGTACCAGCTCACCGCATTGGTGGCCTTGGTCGTGTAGACGCGGTTCCAGTGGCCCTGCGCTTCGGCGTTCATGGGTGGCCATCCTAACCGATCGCGCGCTGCCCGGATCCATTCGCGCAGGCGTCGATCGGCCGGCAAACCGCGGTCTGCAAACGATCGCGCTACAGGTTCTTGCCCGCAATTGCGTAGTGGTATTGTGAGGCCCGCCGGGGTGCTACTCAATCGATGGGGAGAAGGGCAATGAAATTGTCTGTTGTCGTGGTCATGGCGGCAGCCGCGTTGATGAGCGGCAGGCTGATGGCGGGGGCGGGAGCATGGACTTCCGAGGGGCCCTATGGCGGCGCGGTCTACCGGTTGTTCGTGAACCCTGCGGTTCCGGGCGTGCTGTATGCGGGTGCCCGCGGCGGCATCTTCCGCAGCAACGACGGTGGCGTGAGCTGGGTGCGCAAGGAAGCGGGCCTGACCGGCTCGGTCAGCTACAACTATGCGCTGGGCATGGATGCCGAGGCGCCCGGCACATTGTGGGTCGTCGACAGTTTCGGCCACTTCAATCGCAGCACCGATGGCGGCGACAACTGGGCGCAGACCGGCTACGACATTCCCGCAGGCGACACGGTCAACAGCATCGCCGACGCAAGCGGCGGCACCGGCAAGCTTTACATCGCCACGAACCTGAATGGCGTGCTGGTCAGCGTCAACAGCGGTTCGAGTTTCCTTGCCAGCAGCAGCGGGCTTCCGAATGGCGTGCCGATCACCTACCTGGCGGTGGACCCGACCAATGCCGCACGCATCATCGCCGGGACCGGTTATATCGATACGTTCGATCCGTTGCATCCGGAATCGCTTTACCTGAGCACCGACGGCGGCGCGACCTGGACGGGCACGCTCGTCCAGGGTGGCACCACACCGTATTACGGCCAGACCACCGACATCAGCTTCGGCGCCGGCAGCACGGTCTACGCCGCAGTCGATTCCATGCTCTATCGCAGCGATGACGATGGTGTGAACTGGAACGGACCCTTGGCGGCCGGGGATTACCTTGTTCAAGCCGTGCAGGCCGATCCGACGACCGCCAATACCGTGTTGACCGGCGGTTACAAGGGGGTGTCCCGCTCCACCGACGGCGGTGCCACCGGCACGCCGCTCAACACCGGTCTTGTGGTCACTGCGGGCGTACCGGCTACCGTGCAGCGCATCGCAATACATCCAAACTACCCGACGACCGCACAGATCTGGCTCGGCACCGTCGAAGCCGGCGTCTACTTCAGCGCCAGCGACGGTGCGACATGGACGGCGCAGAACGATGGCCTTGCCTCCACCACCATCCGTGCGGTGGCGATGTTCAACGATTTCAGCACCCATCGCCTGTTTGCGGGTTATGGCGATGCCTTCCGGCCTTCGCCGGCACTGTACCGCGGCAATAGCGCAGGGCCCGGTGCCACCTTCACCTCGTGGGCGCCGTCCAACACCAATCTCGGTGCCTACCAGATCCGGTCCATCACCATCGACCCGACGACCACGGCAGGCGGCATCGGCGGTACGCGCATCTATGCGAGCGGTCGCTCCGGAAACATCCCCGGCCTGGATGCGCGCAATGGCGGCATCTATCGCAGCCTCGACGGCGGCGGCACCTGGAGCACGATCGATGCCGGACTGCCAACCGTCGGCAATCCACTGGCTGCCAATGTCGGCACGGTGCGCAGCATGGTGCTCGATCCGCGCTCGTGCGCTTTACCGCCGCCGTCGGGTCCGTGCACGAGTGGGCCACTGCAGATTCTGTACGCCACATCCAATGGACGCTTCGTCGCGGGATCGTATCAATTCCGCGTGATCAAGAGCACCAACGGTGGAGATACCTGGTCGAGCAGCGACACGGGAATCCCGCAGTCCATTGGCGGCACGTCGCCTGATTTCCTTGATGCGCAGATCCTGCTGCCAATCCCCATCGTGATCAACCCGCAGAACCCGCAGGAGCTGTTTGTCGGCACCGGCATCACCCTGGGGTCCAGCAGCCTCACGCCAACCCTGCAGAACGGCGTGTTCCGGAGTATCGATGGCGGCGCCACCTGGTCGTTCCGCAGCAATGGCCTGCCGCACTATCCGGGCTCGACCGACACTGCGCTGGATGTGCTGAGCCTCGCCCTCAACCCGACCAATCCGGCGGAAATGTGGTGCTCCGTCATCAACATCAACAGTACCGGGAACGGCCGCATCTTCCACACCACGGACAGCGGCGCCAACTGGAGCGATTCCAGCACCGGCATCACGTCCGCCGACATCCGTGCGCTGTACGTCGATCCCGCGAATACGGCCATCGTGTATGCCGCCAGTGGCGGCACCGCCGGCAATCCGGGCGGTGTGTACAAGAGCGTGGACAGCGGCGCCAACTGGCAATCGATCAGCGTCGGCCTGCCGGCGGATGCGGCGCTGGCGCTGCAGGTCGATCCGGTGGATTCGAGCGTGCTGTACGCCGGCACCATCAGCGGCGTCTGGACCATCACGCAGGTTCCGGATGCCGATGGCGACGGCGTACCCGACGCCGTCGAGAATGCGGCACCCAACGGGGGCGACGGCAACGCCAACGGTATCCCGGACGATGAGGAATCCAATGTCGGTTCGCTGACCAGCGCGGTGGCCGGCGGACGTGAAGGTTCCGCGCGCCCGGACGCAAGCTCGTACTTCACGGTCGACATCACGCCAGTCAGCGGCACCTGCGCGCAGGCGGTGGACGTGCAATCGGTATACGCGGCCTATCACGGCAACGATGTCTCCACGTATGGCGACAACTACAATTATCCGCGCCAGCTCGCGCGCTTCGAGATCCTCGACTGCCAGAAAGCGACGGTGAAGCTGAAGTTCCACGGCGCCAGTTTCGGCGCCGGCTACAGCCTGCGCTTCTATGGCCCGTCCACGCCGGGCGATCCGGCGACGATGAACTGGTACGATTTCCGTTCACGCACTACGCAAGTCGCGGCGGATACGTGGCAGCTCACGCTCGACAACGGCCAGTTCGGCAGCTATCGCCCGGCGTCAGCGAACGGCATCCTGTTCGAGGGCGGTCCGGGATACCACGAAGGCATTTTCCGCGACGCTTTCGGCAGTCCGTGAGGGCACGTGCGCGAGGAGTGCGGGGGCACTCTCGCGCCGCACCCTGAAACAAACCAGCGAAGCATCGAACCGCCAGGTTCGATGTTCAACGCGAAGGGGATGGTGGCCAGGGACGGACTGCGCGCGCCCGGAGCGCGCGCGAACGGCGCAGCCGGCCCGCAGGGCGAGCGCCAGGGAGGGTGCGAGTCATCGAACCGCCAGGTTCGATTCCCGGTTCAACGCGAAGGGGATGGTGGCCAGGGACGGAATCGAACCGCCGACACGGGGATTTTCAGTCCCCTGCTCTACCAACTGAGCTACCTGGCCCCGGGGTTTGCGCGCGAGGCCGGACGGCGCCGCGAAGGGGCGCGTATTACAGCGGTTCGACACGGGCGAGTCAAGAAAAACCGCCGTGCGTGCGACGAAATTGCGCGTGCGAGCGTCCATCCGGCATGATCCGCCCACCGGGAGCCGACATGCGCCACATCCCCATGCTTGCAATCGTCGCGTTGTGTGTCGCGCTGCCTGCGCATGCGGACACCGCCGCGTACATGGCGCAGCAACTGGCGCGCTACGAGAAATACGCGCTGGCGCCGGTCGCGCGTTTCCCGATGGTCAGCCTGTGGCAGTGGCAGGTGGTCGGCAAGGAAAAGGTCGTGGTCTGGTCGGCCATCAACACGGCGTACCTGGTCACGGTGTACAAGCCATGCATCAACCTCGACTGGGCGCGCGGCATCGGCATCACGCAAAATACGTCCATGCATGTCGACGCCAGGTTCGATTCGATCGTGTTCGATCACCAGAATTGCCGGATCGAGAAAATCCAGCCGCTCGATTACAAGGCATTGTTGCGCGACGAGAAGGCCGCGCTGGCCAACAAGGCTCAGGACCCGGGCGCGGAGTAGCCCGGCGGCGCGGCGGAGCCTTCGCCGAACAGGAATTTTTCCATCTCGGTTTCCAGGAACTTGCGCGCTTTCGGGTCGAGCGGCGACAGGCGGTTTTCGTTGATCAGCATGGTCTGGTGCGCGAGCCAGGCGCGCCAGGCTTCCTGCGATATCTGCGCGAAGATGCGCTTGCCCAGTTCGCCCGGATAGGGCGCGAAGGCGAGACCCTCGGCTTCGCGCTTCAGCTTCGCGCAGAACACGGTGCGTGACATCAGCTTTTCTCCAAACAGTCTGCGATGAGTTTGCGCACCGGAGCCGGCAGGCCCAATGCGACGGCGTCGCATGGATGCAGCCAGCGCCGATCCGGTGCGTCCGCGATGTGCGGCATGGATGCGATCTTCGCGTGCAGCGGTTCGACTTCGAGCCGGTAGTGGCTGAACGTGTGCGTGAAGCGCGGCAGCGCGCGCAATGCGATGCGCGCCGGCAAGCCGCGTCGCGCGGAGCGCGCATCGATGGCTTCCGGCAGGCTCCACAACTGCGCCCACACCCCGGTCGGCGGACGCCGTTCGAGCAGGATGCGGCCATCCGGGTCGCGCAGCAGCAGCATGATGGTCTTGCGCGTCGGCAGCGCGCGCGCCGGCTTGCGTTCCGGCAATTGCGCGACGACGCCCTCGCGGCGCGCGAGGCAGGTGCGCGCGAGCGGGCATTGCGCGCAGCGCGGCTTGGCGCGCGCACACACGGTGGCGCCCAGGTCCATGATTGCCTGCGTGTAGTCGGCGACGCGCACGCGCGGCGTGTGCGCCTCGGCCAGCCGCCAGAGTCGTTTCTGCACCGTCGCCGCGCCGGGCCAGCCGCGCACGCCGTGATGGCGCGCGAGCACGCGCTTGACGTTGCCGTCCAGGACCGGGAAACGCAAACCGTGGGCTTGCGCGAGTATCGCGCCGGCCGTGGAGCGACCGACGCCGGGCAGGGCGGTGAGGGCGTCGAAATCGCGCGGCAACGCGCCGCGATGGCGTTCGACGCAAATTTGCGCCGCGCGCCGCAGGTTGCGCGCGCGGCTGTAGTAGCCCAGGCCCGACCACTGCGCCAGGACATCGTCCGGCGTTGCTTCGGCAAGTGCGCGCAAGGATGCGAATTTGTGCACAAAACGCAAAAAGTATGGAATGACCGT
>JAFEFP010000087.1 GCA_018240545.1 Pseudomonadota bacterium
AGTGACCGTGTGCCGGTGCGGCGTGGATGCGCATCAAGGCGATCCAGGCCGGGAAGACGGCCAGCGCGCCAGCGGCCAGTTTCAACAGTGCATTTTCGCGGGTGGGCGCGGCGGCAAAGGTGAATCGCCTGAGCCAGGCCAGCGCGATCAACCACCATGCACAACCGGCGGCGATGACGACGACCGCGATTGGCGCATCGCGATTTGCCCACAGCGCACCAAAGCCGAGGGCCGCAAGTGCGAGCAACGCGCCGCGCAGGCGGCGGTCGCGCAGGCCGGAAAGCCGCGTCCATTCCCACAGGGCGAGCAGGCACAGGCCGGCGATGACGATGGCGAAGGCTGGCGTGGGCAGCAGCAGCACGATCGCGACTGCCAGTGGCGCCAGCAACAGCGCGGTAACGACGCGTTGGGCCGCGGACGTCATCGCCGAGCCTCGCCCGGCGTGGCGGCGAGCCCGCCATAGCGGCGTTCGCGGCGCGCAAACTCCGCGATCGCGCGCTGCAGGCAGGCGGCATCGAAATCCGGCCACAGCACGTCGCTGAAACACAGCTCGCTGTAAGCGGTCTGCCAGAGCAGGAAATTGCTGATGCGCTGCTCGCCGCCGGTGCGGATGAAAAGGTCGACCGGCGGCAGGTCGGCAAGGCAGAAGTAGCGCGCCAGCGTGTGCTCGTCGATGGCCTCGGCGGCAAGCTCGCCGCGTTGTACTGCCAACGCGGCCTGCTTCGCGGCATGGGCGATGTCCCAGCGTCCGCCGTAGTTCACCGCGACATTCAGCGCAAGCCGGTCGTTGCGGCGGGTTTTTTCCATCGCCGCGAGCATGCGCTCGCGCAGAGCAGGTGCGAAAGCGGACAAGTCGCCGATGAAGGCAATGCGCACGCCATGCCCGTGCAGTTCGTCCACCTCGCGGTCCAGCGCCTTGAGGAACAGTTCCATCAGCGCGCCGACCTCATCCTTCGGGCGCCGCCAGTTTTCGCTGGAAAACGCGAACAGGGTCAATGCGCGCACGCCGTGACGCAAGCAGAATTCGATCGCCGCGCGCACCGCCTTCTGCCCGGCATGGTGGCCGAAGCGGCGCGGCCGGTGGCGCGCCCTGGCCCAGCGTCCGTTGCCATCCATGACGATGGCGACATGGCGTGGAAACGACAAAGTGGAAATATCCACTTCGGCTGGCGCAGGCGCGGGTTCGGACAACGTCAGGCTCCCCTCCACGGCACGCGGCTCACAGCGCCATCAATTCGTCTTCCTTCGCCTTGACCACCGCGTCGACGTCCTTGATCGACTTGTCGGTGATCTTCTGCATCTCGTCTTCGGCGCGACGCTCCTCGTCTTCGGTGATCTGCTTGTCCTTGAGCAGTTCCTTGATCTGGTGCAGCGCGTCGCGGCGGATGTTGCGGATCGCGATCTTGGCGTTTTCGCCCTCGTGCGAGACGTGCCTGGCCAGGTCGCGGCGGCGTTCTTCGGTGAGCGCCGGCATGTTCAGGCGGATCGTGGTGCCGGCGGTGGTCGGGTTGAGCCCGAGGTCGGACGCAAGGATGGCTTTTTCCACCGGCTGCACCATGGATTTTTCCCACGGCGTGATGGTGAGCGAACGCGCGTCGGCAACAATGATGTTCGCCACCTGGCTCAGCGGCACGTCCGAACCGTAGTAGCTGACCTTCAGGTGCTCGACCAGCGCCGTGCTGGCGCGGCCGGTGCGCAGGCGCTGCAACTCGTGGCGCAGCGCGTCCACGCTCTTGGCCATGCGTTGCTGGGCGTCGGGTTTGATGTTGGCGAGCATGCGCAACTCCGCGGTCCATTTCGAATGCCGCGGAGTATAGCAGCGCGGTAGATAGGCCAGCGGCGGTGAATCAGAACATCTGCCGGTAGCTGGCGTAGTAGAAACGTCCGGGCACGTCGTAGTCCGGGAAAAACGAGTTGGTGAATGCGGAGTAAGCCACCGGCGGATCGCGATCGAGCGCATTGCGCAGGCCCACGCGTACACGTCCGCGCCATGGCGTCTCCCAGGCCGCTTCGAGATCGGTAAATGTGACGCTGCCGACGTGGTTGCTGGCGACAAGCGCGTCGCCCAGGAGCAGATTCGGGTCCGGATTGGAGCACCGGTCGGCCAAGGCAGGATCGCCCACGCGACCGGCAATTAGCGTTACCGCCCTGCAATTCTCGGTCAAATCCGAGAATGAGCGCAGCGTCAGCGATGCGCTCCACGGCGCGCGCTCCCACGTCAGCTGCAGCCGGGAGCGCCAGCGCCAGGTCGCCTGGTACAGGCCGCCGACGCTCAAGCCCGCGACGTTGCCGTACGCCACACTGCCGTCGGCCAGCGGGCTGCCGGGGCGCGGGTGATCGAGTTCGCCAATGTAGTCGACGTAGTTCGCGTTCCACGCCACGCGTACGCGGCCGATGGCTGTGTCGTGGCGGTAGTGCAGGGCCAGGTCGTAGCCGCTCGCCTGCAAGCCACCCGGCGTGTTCTCGGGCATGTCGGTCACATTGGAAATCGTGCCGTCGCCAGGGTTGCGCGTGATCAGCGCGCAATCGCTGTCGTTGTGATAGTAGTAGCAGCCATCGACGATCGCCTGATCGCCATTGTCGCCAATTGCCTTGCGCAGGCGGATGTCGTACCAGTCGATGCCGAGATCCAGTCCGTCCAGCCAACTCGGCGCGTAGACGAAGCCGGCGCCGCGCGAGCGCGAGATTTCCGGCCGCAGTCCGGGATTGCCCTTTGCGGTCACGCCAGCAAGTTGTGTGCTGGAATCGAGGGTTGCCGGGACACCGAGCGCCGCGCAGCGGGAAAGCACCTCGGGTGGCGGGCCGAAGTAGGCATCGCAAGGATCGGCAAGCAGTGGGTCGTGGAAGTGTGAAGTACCGGCGAACAATTCCGAAACCGCCGGCGCGCGGAATCCCTGGGCATAGTTCGCGCGCACAAGCAGGTTCCCGGTCGGTCGCCAGTTCAGGCCGAGCTGTGAATTGGTCGTATTGCCGAAGTTGGAGTAATGCGAGTAGCGTGTGCCGACAACAAGATCAAGCCGGTGCGCGAATGCCCGGTCCGCAAGCAGCGGCACATTGAGTTCCAGATACGCCTCGCTGACGGAGTACGCGCCGCGCGTGGCTTCGTAGGTGCCGCCGTTGCCGTTCTCGTTGCCGCTGGCGCGCAGCGCATCGGGCAGGTCGGCACCGCTTTCGCGGCGGTGCTCGAGTCCGGCGGCCAGCGCGACGGGCCCTGCTGGCAGATCGACAACGCGCTCTGCACTCGCGTGCAGGCTGGCGAGGTGCGAATCGCCTTCGGCGCGGCCGGTTTCGAACGCGGTTGCGTAGGCGAGCATGGCGGGCGTGATCGAACCGGGCGGACCGAACAAGTCGAGCGGCACGCAGTCCGGGATCGGCGCGCTGGGCGTGCCGCAGCGCGGCGTGCCGTTCGCGTCGCGGAATGAGGGGCCCACGGCGGGCGCGAGCTTGCGGTTGTCGCCGTAGGGTCCGTCATCGTCGCGCGTGCGCGTGCGCGTGGCCACGATGTCGGCGCCCCAGGCGAAGTCGCGGCCAAACGCCGTGACCAGCCCGTCCAGACTCGCATGCAGCCGGCGCGTGTCGTCGGTCTGATGCTGCACGCGCGGGCCGGCTTCGACCAGGCGCCGCGCGGTGATGTCGACGGGCTCGCCGAAGGGGTTGTAAATGTTGTCGGCCGAGATGGCGATCGCATCGGGATACGGAACGTCGGGAGCGATGAGGCGCAGCACCGACGGAGCAAGTTGCTGCGAGGAACGCCGCTGGTGGTAGAGCGCATCGAAATTCACGGCCAGCGTCGGCGTAAACTCATAGCGCAGCTGGGCAAACGCGCTTCGGGTTTCCTGGGGCGTCTGCAGGTAATTCGAGGCAGCAAAGTTGTAACGGTCCGCAGCGCCATCCACCGGCCGGAAATCATCCGGCGAGATACCCGGGCGGCCGTCGATCAGACGCACGCGTTCGCCCGAATCCAGGGTGAGCCAGGAGTACGGCGTGGCGGTCGATCCGCTCGCGCCGGGAGGCAGGCCAAACAGCGGTACCGCCGAGATGGCGCGGTTGCCGGCAAAAATGGGATTGTCGCGGCTCCATTCGACACCTCCCGAGGCGCTCCAGCCGTTGCCGGTGCGGCCGACGGTCAGGTCGTAGGCACGGCGTTCGCCGTCGTCGTGGTCGTTCTGTCCGAAATACGCGTCCAGTTCGCTGCCCTCGTAGTTGCGTCGTGTGATGATATTGACCACGCCGGCGATCGCGTCCGAGCCGTAGATCGCCGAGGCGCCGTCGAGCAGCACCTCGATACGGTCGACCAGTGCGAGTGGAATCGCGCTCAGGTCCACCGCGCCGTCGATATCGGAGACGAAGCGCTGGCCGTTCAACAGTACCAGCGTGCGGTTCGCGCCAAGGCTGCGCAGATCGACGAGTTGCTCGCCGTTGCCGCCGTTGTTGATGTTGCGGTTCAGGGTTTCGCCGTTGGCGACGACGAGCTGCGCGATCTCGGCGACGTTGCTGAGGCCGCTACGCTCGATCTCGGCGTGGTCGATCACCACGATCGGGTGCTGTGTCTCGACATCGATAGTGCGGATGTGGGAACCGGTGACGACGATTTCGCCGAGCGTGGCCGACTGGTCGACGGACGCGGCTGGCTCGGCCATGGCGAGTGCGGGCAGGGCGAACAGCAGAAAGGTCTGCGATTGGATCATTTTCCGGGGATGCATGACGGGGTACCCCTTATTCTCTCGACGCGGATGGTTTGCCTGCGGGTGCGGCTTCGACGGAGACCGCCATGATTGCCGACTGCACCGACGCATTGCCCGGTGCGCTGAGCGTGAGCGCGTCGACGGTTTTCTCCGGGTGCGGATTCTCCACGCGCGCCACGAACAGCATGATGTGGCGATCGGTGCCGACGCGTGCATCCGTCCCCCAGCCGGCGAACCGCGCCGAAGCCGGCGCGCCGGCCTCACCGAAGATGTAGTACGAGTCGTGCAGCAGGCCGGCGGGTAGCGTGGCCTGCGTGCCGTCGGCGTAATCGAGGCGCAGGTCGGCGACATGGTCCTTTCCGGTTGCATTGATATTGGCTTCGCTGAGCAGCAACACATCGACTGCACCGATGTCGCGGCGCAGGTCGAAACGCGCGCGCAACGGTGAATGCAGGCCAATGCCGCCGCGGATGTCGTAGTCGACGTCCAGCAAGCGCTGGACGCCCTGCGGCAGCCAGTGGAAGTCGGCGCCGCCGTTCTCGACGGTCGGCAGGACTTCGCGCAAGCCGAAGGTGTACCAGGGCGTCAAATCCAGCGTAGTGTCCGGCGCCGACGCATCGCGCGGTGGAATGCCGCCGCCGGGCAACATGCGCACGGTCTCCAACGCCGCCGGCACGGCCGGCGCCGGCGGTGCACCCGGATCGCTCGCGCGCAGGGCAGCGCGCTCGGCCGCACTCGGATCCGCGGAAAAGATCCGGCTGCCGGAACGCAGCGGCTTGAAGTCGCGCAGCTCGAGATCGCGCGCGATGG
The DNA here is from genome assembly GCA_018240545.1 of Pseudomonadota bacterium. Taxonomy (GTDB): domain Bacteria; phylum Pseudomonadota; class Gammaproteobacteria; order Xanthomonadales; family Rhodanobacteraceae; genus Rudaea. Next base: position 5,496 of record JAFEFP010000087.1, read on the forward strand.
CATCGGGCGCGCGCGCGTCGGGTGTGAGATCCCACACCATCAGGCGGCCATGCAGGCTGCGTCCCAGCAGCTTGTTGCCGTCCGGGGCGAACGCGAGCTGCCAGACCGTGTCCGGCCGCGGCAGCGCGACGCGCAGCGTTGCCATGAGGGTGCCGCCGCGCAGGTCGAACAGGGCCACGCCGTCGCGGCGCGCGCGCCCCAGCCAATGTCCGTCCGCGCTGGCGGCGAAATGCATGCGCATGCTGTCGTCCGGAAGGTCCGGCAGATCCTGTCCCGAACCGTCGGCGGCGACGATCGACATGCCGCCCTCGGTGCCGGCGACAACGGTGCGATGATCCGGCAGCGGCAGGATCGCGAGCGGCAGTACCGAAGACAAAGGTTGTTCGCGCACACTGCCGTCGGCGGTCCACGTGCGCAGCGACCACGATGCGGAACCTTCTCCGCTTCCCGGTCTGGCGTAGGCCATGACGACGTTGCCTGCGGCATCGAAGCGCGCAACCTTGAGCCTTTCCTTGCTGAGGTCGTTTTTGGTGCCATTGGGCAGGAACAGCCCGAGCGGTCCGGGCACTTGCGCAAGGGTCGAGCCATCGCGCAGCGTCAGCATGAGCCGGGTCCAGGCGATCACGCGCCGGCCATCGTCGCTGAACGTGATTTCGTGCGCCTGACCCGTCAACGCCGCCGGCCCGCCGAGGCGCGCGCCGGTGGCCAGGTCGTGGACGACGGCCATGTCGCTGCGCACGATGGGACCTTCGCCGCCATGGTGCGACCAGGCGATGAGAATGCGCTTGCCGTCCGGGCTTAGCACAGCGTGCGAAGGCGAGCCACCCAGCGCAGTCGGCGCAAACCGCGCCACGCCGCTGACAGCATCGAATGCGTACAACATGCGCCCGCAGATGACAGCAAGCGTGGCGCCATCGGCCGAGAGTTCGGCGAAGTCCGCCGGCCGCGCCAGCTCCACGCGCGCGCCGGCCGGCTGCTCGAAGGCGGTGTCGACGATCCGAATGCTGCGACCGTCCACTTCCACGAGGTGGCGACCGTCAAAACGCAACGTGTCCGGAATGAGCCTGGCCGCACGACCATGCTTCAGCGCGGGCGGCGGCAGGCGCTGCAACATGATGCGCTGGTCCGAACGCAATGCCAGCAGGCCGCGTGCGGCGTCCCAGGCGATCTGTTCGGATTGCACGGCATGCGTCGCGTTGAGCCGCGCCGTGAGGGGAACGGCGTCCGCGCGATCCAGGGTCGAAGCTGCCGGGGCGAGTTGCCACAGCACGGTGCTGTCGGTCTCGCTGCTGCTCAGCACGAGGCCGCGCGCACGATCGGGCACCGCATGCAGGGCATCCGGTATCCCGGCAAGCGAGCCGCTGCCGCTGAACGGCGGGGCGACAAGTTGCGCATCGGGCCACGACCACAAGAAGACACCGCCGGCAGTGGCGGCGGCAGCCAGCCAGCCGCCGTCGGCGCTGAAGGCGAGGGAAAAGATCGGAAAATACGGCTGCGGCGCGGGCCGCTGCACGGCGAGCGTGCGGCAATCGACCACGGCGACCGCGCCGGCAAGATCGCCGAGTGCAAGCCAGCGCGAGTCCGGACTGAATGCCCAGGCGGCAATGGTGCCGAAATCGCCGAGGTTCACGCGAGCGCGAACCGTCAGCGAGCGTGCGTTGATCAGCACCACGGCGTGCGCCTGCGTGTCCTGTGCGAACAGGTTTCCATCCGGCGCTACCAGTCGCGAGCTGGCGCCGACCTGCGCTGGCGGCGTGCGCAACGGGCTCAATGGCCGCCACGGGTCGGTTGCCCAGAACTGCGCCTGTTCGGACTGGTTGGTCAGCACCGCGTAGCGACCGTCGAAGCTGTAACTGGCGTCGAGGAAGTTCGCGAACTGCGCGGGTGGCGCGATCCAGTCGCGCTTGCCGACATCGATGCGCTGCATGCTGGCGGCGGGCGGTTCCGGCACAGCGACATTGCCGGTCACGCCGGTGACAACGATCGCGCTGCTGTCCGCGGTGAATTGCAGGTGCTGGACATTGCTGATCCCACCCCGCACGACGTTGTCGCGCCCGGCCACGCGGAACGTTTCGCTGCCTTTTGCGACGTCGTAGACGCGCACGTCTTGATCGCTGGTACCCGCGGCCAAATGCCGCCCGTCCGGACTCAGGGCGAGACCCAGCACTTCCGCGGGCCCGGGAATGGCATCGATCAGACGTGGATTGGCGTTGAAGAGAATGCCCATGCGCTTGCGCGCGCCGGCAAGGCGTTCGGCCGCGCCGGCCAGCTG
>JAFEFP010000088.1 GCA_018240545.1 Pseudomonadota bacterium
GATGAAGTCGATGATGATGATGCCGCCGAGGTTGCGCAGGCGCAGCTGGCGCGCGGCCGCCTGCGCCGCCTCCAGGTTGGTGCGATAGACGGTTTCCTCCAGGTTGCGATGGCCGAGGAAAGCGCCGGTGTTGACGTCGATGGTGGTCATGGCCTCGGTCTGGTCGACGACGAGATAGCCGCCCGACTTCAATGGCACTTCCTTCTTGAGCGCGCGCTGGATCTCGTCCTCGACGCCGTACAGGTCGAAGATCGGCCGCTCGCCGGGATAGTGCTCGATGCGCTCGGCGAGCTCCGGCATGAACTGGCCGGCGAAGCGCTGCATGCGTTCGAGCGTTTCGCGAGAATCCACGCGCACTTTTTCCACGTCCTTGCGCATCAGGTCGCGCAAGGCACGCAGCGGCAACGACAGGTCTTCGTACACGCGGTCGCCGGCGCGGGCACGCGCGATCGCTTCCTGCACCGATTGCCACAGCCGGGTCAGGTAGGCGACATCCTCGGCCAACGCCTCGGCGCCCTGGCCTTCTGCATTCGTGCGCACGATGTAGCCGTGTCCGGTCTCGGCGGCACGGGCCTGCAGCAGTTCCTTCAGGCGCGTGCGTTCGGCCTCATTCTCGATGCGCACGGAGACGCCGACAGCCCGGGCCAACGGCAACAGCACGAGATAGCGCGAGGGCACGGACAGGTTGGTGGTCAGGCGCGCGCCCTTGCTGCCGATCGGGTCCTTGATCACCTGCACGACGAGTTCCTGGCCCTCGCGGACCAGTTCGCCGATCGGCTGCGCCGGCAGCGACGCAGGACTTTCCTGGGTGTCGCCAGCCAACGGCGGCAGGCTGCGCAGGATGTCCGAGGCATGCAGGAACGCCGCGCGCTCCAGCCCGATTTCCACGAACGCCGCCTGCATGCCGGGCATGACCCGGCTCACGCGGCCCTTGTAGATGTTGCCGACATAGCCGCGACGCAAGGCGCGCTCGACCAGCACTTCCTGCAGCATGCCGTTTTCGACCACCGCGGCACGGGTTTCGCGCGGCGTCACGTTGATGAGGATTTCTTCGGACACGACAACCACTTGGAGATATTTCCTGAGATCGTTTATAGCTGGGTGACCGCGGATTGTCGATCAAAATCCGCGCCCTTCAGGCGGCCAGGCCAAAGCGACGCAGCAGAACAGCCGTGGCGTGCAGCGGCAGGCCCATGATCCCGGAGAAGTTCCCGGACAGCCGCGTCACAAATGCCTCGGCGCGGCCCTGGATCGCATAGGCCCCGGCCTTGTCCCGCCATTCGTCGCCGGCCGCATAGGCCGCTATCCGAGCCTCATCCAGCGCGGCGAATTCTACTTCGCTCAGGCTGAACGCCGACTCTTCGCGGCCCGCGCCCACGCAGCAGACGGCCGAATGCACCTGGTGCGTTCGACCGGACAACCGCCGCAGCATGGCTGCCGCCTGTGCCGCATCGGCCGGCTTGCCGAAAACCGCGTCGTCGAGCACGACTTCGGTATCGGCGCCAAGTACCACCGCGCCGACCTCGCCGGACAATTTCAACAAGCCCGCAATCGCCTTCTCGCGCGCCACCCGGCCGACATAGGCGACAGGCGACTCGCCCGGTGCACGCACCTCCGGCACGGCGACGTCGACGATCTCGAAACGGACGCCGAGGCGCGCGAGCAACTCGCGTCGGCGTGGGGATTGCGAGGCAAGGAAAAGCACGATGGGCTCCGGACCGGACTGCGGCGGCGCATTGTACCCGGCACGTGCCGCGCGCCGTGGTCAGCCGGCCATGCGCCAGCGGCTTCGACCGGCGCGCTTGGCCTCGTACAAGGCGGCATCGGCGCGCGTCAGCAGGGTTTCCGCGTCTTCAACCGGATGCTCCGCGAAAGCGATGCCAATGCTCGCGCTGATGTGGATGGGCGCGGTATCCGAGAGAGCGACCGGCTCATCGAGGCGTGCAATCAATTTGCCCGCAATCGACTGCGCCATTTCCGGCGTGTCGATCTCCTCGAGCACGACCACGAACTCGTCGCCACCCAGGCGTGCCACCAGATCGACATCGCGCACGCTCTCGCGCAGGCGGCGCGCGAATTCCCGCAAGACCTCGTCGCCGGCGGCGTGGCCGAGCGTATCGTTGATGTCCTTGAAGTGATCCAGGTCCAGGTACAGCAGGGCGACCGGGCGCCGGTTGCGATGGCTGCGTGCAACCGCCAATTCGAGGCGTTCGATGAAATGCAGGCGGTTGGCAACGCCCGTCAGCGGATCGAAACGCGCCAGGTGCAGGAGCTCGGCCTGCGCCAGCTTGAGCTCGGTGATGTCGAAACTGACCGCGTAGAAACCGTGGACCGCGCCGTCGTCCCCGACATCGGCCACGTAGTTGGACTGATACACCTGCCGGCGGCCATGGAAATGGTGCTCGATCTCGAAGCCGACGTTTTCGCCGCGCAGCGCGGCGCACATGAACGGCTCGACTTCGCGGTAGATGTCCGCGCCCATGATGTCGCGCACGGACCGACCGACCACGGCGCCATGGTCCAGGCCCAGCGTGCGCAGGCTGTAGGCATTGGCGAAGGTATATCGCTCGGACGCGTCCACATGCATGATGAAGGCCGGCAGGTTGTCGGTGATCGCACGCAGTCGGCGCTGGTTCGCTTCCAGCGCCTGCTTGGCAAGCATGCGGTCGGTGACATCGCGCCCGGAATAGACGATGTCCTCGGCATCGCCGGCCCGCATGGCCGGAACCAGCCGCGCGTGCGCCTCGATCCAGACGTAGTGCCCCGCCTTGTGGCGCAAACGAAAAGTAATTACCGCCCGGCCGCCATTGTTGCGCAATTCGGCCACCGCCTTGCCCAGGGATGCCCGATCATCCGGATGCACCAGGTCCCAGCGCGCCGCCTGCAACTGGTCGAGCGGCCAGCCGAGCATTTCCTCCGCGGCCGGAGACACATAGACGTTCGTGTCGTCGGGCGCCATGCGCACGACCATGTCATGCGAGTTGTCGGCAAGCATCCGATAGTCGCGCTCGCTGGCGGTGCGGCGCCGGTTCAACTCGCTGCTCTCGGTCAGGATGATGGCCACCGGCAGCGTGAGCAGGCCCGTGAACGCGATGAAGGCCTGCAACCACAGGGTGCGCATCGCGGCAGCGCCATCGGGCAACAGTGCGAAGGGCCCGTACCCGTGCACCGTAGCCGCGGTAGCGATCAATGCGACCAGCGTGACGCCCAGCGAGAACCCGACGAAACGGTGACGGAACACTGCCAGCAGCAAGGCCGGAAAGATCAGGAACGGCATGCCGTATCCATCGACGACGAACACGACGAGCGTGCACAAGGCGATCAATACCAGATTCACGCCGAGTTCGAAGCGGCGGCCGCGGTGGCCGAGCATGCGCCAGCCCAGGATTCGCGCGATCACCGCGAAAGTGCAAAACACCATCATGCCGACAATGTGCGAGAGCACGTAGTTGCGGTAAAGCAGCGCAAGCGGCGGCTGCAGCACCGGAGCCAGTACCAGCGCGGCGAAAAATCCGGTCAAGCCGCACGCGATCACCGCCGAAACCGCGGCGACCTTCGCCGCCCGCTTGGCATGCGCCGGATCCGCCAGATCCACGATGCGCCCGCCTACCGCCAGCGCCACAATCACCGCTTCGAGCGTGTCGGCCGCGCTCAAGGCCAAACTCTGGACCAGCTTGCCGCCGGTGATTGCGTTGGCGGCAATGAAGGCAGCAAAAACGCAAATGCATTGCGCCGGCCAACGGCTCCGGGGCGTGGTCAGCAACATGCCGCACAGGATGCCGCCGGGGATCCAGAGCGTCGACAAGCCGCCGGGAGCACGCGTGAAGGCAATGGAAAACCAAGCGCAAGCCCCGGCGATGAGGCCCAGCAACAGCGCCTGCGGCAAGGCTGCCCAATAGGCGCGAGGTTCCTGGGCCGTCACACCTACATCCTCATCGACTGTTTGCCGGGCATCGGGAAAACCTCTACCGGTCAGCAGCCGGCAAAGCCTAGCATATCGGCCAAATCCGCACGAATCAGCCGCGATGGTAGGGGTGTCCCGCGAGCTGGCTTGCTGCGCGGTAAAGCTGCTCCGCCACGACGATGCGCACCAGCGGGTGCGGCAGGGTCAAGGGTCCGAGCGACCATTGCTGGTCGGCGCGCGCGCGTACAGGCGCAGCCAATCCATCCGCACCTCCGACCAGGAACGCCAGGTCCTTGCCGAGCGTGCGCCAGCGCGCAAGTTGCGCGGCAAGTTCCTCGCTGCTCCATGGCTTGCCGCAACCATCCAGCGCCACGACGTGCGCGCCTTTCGGGATCGCGGCAAGCAGGGCCGCGCCTTCGTCGGACATCGCGCGCGCCGGATCGCGCGACCTGGCTGAAACCTCGACCAACTCGAGCGGCAATTCCCGCGACAGGCGCTTGGCGTATTCGGCGTAGCCACCTTGTACCCACGCCGGCATGCGTTCGCCGACGGCAATCAGGAAGGCACGCACGACAGCCGGCGAGGATCAGTCGGAATTGGCGGCGACGGATGGCATTTCATCACCGACCGTCCACAGTCGCTCCAGGCCGTAGAACTCGCGGATGCGCGGCAGCATCACGTGCACGATGATGTCGCCCAGGTCCACCAGCACCCATTCCGCTTCGCGTTGGCCTTCCACGCCAAGCGGCATCATGCCTGCCTTCTTGACGAACTTGACGACTTCGTCGGCGAGCGACTTGACGTGTCGCGTCGAGGTGCCGCTGGCGATGAACAGGATGTCCGCGATCGACGTCTTGCCGCGCACGTCGATCTCGTGCACGTCCTTGGCCTTGAGTTCGTCCAGAGCGGCCAGCACCTGCCGGCGCAGGGTCTCGACCGGATCGGATTTTGCCGATGCGGACCTGCCGGGAGCGGTGGGGGATTTCTTCGGCGGCGCTTTCTTCTTCGCCGATGCGGATTTGGCCGGAGCGGCCCTGGAAGCGGAACGGGATTTGCGTGCGGTTTTGGATGCAGTGGCCAAGCGGTGGGGTCCTGGTTGTGGATCGGCTCCGCAGGAAATTGCCTGTGCGGAGTGGAATTGAGTATAGGCCGATTTTCAACCTGCGGCGCGATAGGCGGCAAGCAGGTCGGGATCGGCCAGCAGCGCATCCGGGACCAGCCAGCGCGGATCGCGGCCCGCCGCGAGCACCGCGCGTACGGCGCTGGCGGAAACCTCCAGCGGCGTCACCGCAAGGTCCAGCGCCTTCCCGCACGGCGCGGCGTGCAGATCGGCAACGGATTGAGTGCGCCGCGGCGCGACTTCGGCATCGAGGTCCGCCGGCAAAACGGTCGAATGGCCCGGCCGGGTCATCACCGCGATATGCGCGAGCTTGAACAATTCACGCCATTCATGCCAGGTCGGCAAGCCCGCAAAAGCATCCAGCCCGAGCAGCAGGACCAGCGGACGTGCCGCACCGAATTCCGCGCGCATGCCGCGCAGGGTATCGACCGTGTACGACGGCTCGCTGCGCTCCAGTTCACGCGTGTCGAGCAGCAGGCGATCCTGCCCCGTGAGCGCCGCACGCAGCATCGCCACGCGTTGCGCAGCGCTGGCCACCGGCGCCGGGCGGTGCGGCGGCACGTGTGCAGGCATCAGGCACACCGGCACGGCAAGGGCCTCGGATGCCTCCAGCGCCACGCGCAAGTGGCCGATGTGCACCGGATCGAACGTGCCGCCGAGGATCGCGATCGGCTCCACGGGTAGACTAGCCTGCGACCTGGAGTGCACGCGGTCGCGCCATCATCACCAGCAGCCGTTCCAGTTCGATCCACGCGTCGCCGATGCCGCGGCCCTTGCTCAGGCGATCCACGCGTGCGGCCTGCACGAGGCAATCTTCCCAATGCCCCGCTGCGGCGCGACCCAGGACCTTGCGGAAGAATTTTTCGCGTGCGTCCCACATGCGCTCGGCGCGAAAGGCGCTGGCGAGATTCGGCGCGGCGGCAAGGCGTGCGAGCGTCTGCAACTGGTACAGGACCAAGCCCATCAGCGCCGGCACGGCATCCCCTTCGGCGCGCAACCCGGCGAGCACGCGGCAGGCGCGTGCGGCATCACCCGCGAGTGCGGCATCGACGAGCTTGATCGCGTCGAAGCGCGCGCTGTCGGCAACGAGGTCATCCAGCGTCGCCGCATCCAGCGGCGCCGACCCGTGCAGCAGCGCGAGCTTGTCGATTTCCTGCGCGGCGGCAAGCGAATTGCCCTCGACGCGTTCGGTCAGCGCGGCAATGGCGCCGCGATCCGGATTCAGGCCACGACTGGCCATGCGTTGCGCGAGCCAGGTCGAAAATTCATCCAGCCTCATCGGCCACACCGGCACGTACAGGCCGGTCTTGTCGACGGCGCCGACCCAGGCCGCGCCTTCGTTGTCCTTCTTCGTCCATTGCAGCGCGGTGATCAGCAACACGGTGTCCGGTGGCGGATTGGCGCAGTACTCGGCGATGGCCGTACTGCCCTCCTTGCCCGCCTTGCCGGTGGGCAGGCGCAGGTCGATCAGGCGGCGCGCGGCGAACAGCGACATCGACGCGCCGGCGCGCGCCAACGCATCCCAATCGAAGTGCTGATCCACGTCGAGGATTTCACGCTCGCCGTAACCGAGCGCGCGCGCGCGCGCGCGCAGCGCGTCGGCAGCCTCGATCACGAGCAAATGTTCCTCGCCTGCGACCAGGTAGACCGGCTTGAGTTCGGAACCGGCGAGGTGCTTGTGAAGCTGGGTAAGGGTCGCAGACATGATGCCGTCCAACTCAAACAGAGCTGTCATGCCGGCATGGATTGCCGGCATCCAGACTGCATGGATGCCATCCTTGGTATCTGGATTCCGGCAATCCATGCCGGAATGACGAGCAACAAAGCCGAGTCACTTCTGTCCTACAGACCCAACCTTGAACATGATCGCTTGCACCATTTCGCGCTCCATGCCCTTCTTGATTTCGTCCTGCTCGGCATTGCTGCCGATGGCCTGGGTCTGGTCGAAGGTGTAGTCGCGCGAATGCTCGATCACTTGCGGCGCCAACAGGGTCTTGCCGTCGGAACCCTGGATGCTCAATTCGACGTGATAGACCATCGAGAATTCGTTGACCAGCGCATTCGCGCCAACCGAGCGCACCATCGGCGCGAGCGAAATGGCGGCCAGCGTGACCTGCGCAACGTCCTTGCCCGGCGCGCTTTCGATGACGGCACCGGAACGCGCCAGCGCCGCCTCGACGTCGCGCTGGAGCGGGCTGAACGGATCGGACGCCGCGACATGCACGCGCTGCAGGTCCGCCGGCAGTCTTGCCTCGCCGCGCATCCGGAAGCCGCAGGAGGACAGCGCGAATACGATGGCTACCAGCGCCACGAAACGCAGCATCTTCATGTCTGGATTCCATTCAAACAACGACATTGACGATCTTCCCCGGCACGATCACGATCTTTTTCGGCACCGCGCTGCCAACAAATTTCGCCACCTCGGCGAGCGCCAGCGCTGCATTCTCCACCACATCGCGCGACGCGTCGACCGGCACGTCGATGGTTCCGCGCAGCTTGCCGTTGACCTGCACGGCCAGCGTGACATCGGATTTGGCCAGGGCCGCCGGATCGACTTTCGGCCACGGCACGTCGATCAGGCTCTCACGATGTCCCAGCGCCTGCCACAGCGCATGGCAGACATGCGGCGTGATCGGATTGAGCACCAGCACCAGCGCCTCGAAGGTCTCGTGGCGCACCGCGCGGCCCTGGTCGGACAGGTCGTCGAACTTGCC
>JAFEFP010000089.1 GCA_018240545.1 Pseudomonadota bacterium
ATCCAAGGCGGCTGCGTGGCGCTCCAGTTCTGCGTTGCGCTCGTGCAGGCGACCTGCTTCGCGAATGTGTTCCTCCTGTGCAACCAGCAACCTGGTTTCGAAATCCCGGCGCAGGGCCATGGATTCCTGATCCCACCGTGCGCGATCGTCCGCGTGCCTGATATCGGCACGTTTGCACTCGATTGCATGCTGCGCGGCGGCACGCTCACGCTCCGCCTGATGTTCGGACAAGGCCGCTTCAACCCGTGCCAAGCGTTCCGAGGTTTCCTTCCCGAACAGGAAACGGCCATGGTTGATGTGGTATTCAAACGATGTTTCGTATTCGGCGAGTTCGGCGTCCGGTGGCGCAATCGTCGGCGCGCCGGATACCGTGATCGTTCCATTCGCGGATGCTTGTGAATCGAGCCATCCCGCCAAATTCGCCTGATCTGCCGATAGACGGACGTGGGATAGCACCGTGTTGTGGCGAAGGTTCGGATCCAGGAATGCAGACAATTCCGTTTCGTTCGGAGGTCGCAGTCCTTCGACTCCTTCATTGCGCAGCGCCGCCAACAGTCGGCGGCATTGGCTTGCCGGCTGATCGAGCAGATCCGCATAGGAAACGAACACGGCGCGACGCCCGGCCAGGCCCATGAGCAGCGTGTGCAGGTACTTTTCCCAAAGCGCCAGCACGAAGCCGGACGTAAACGTGCCGCGAGCGCTCGCGGTCAGCGAGGCAGCGATCTCGCGCGGATCGCGCACGGCGACGACGCACGCCGCGCCCTTCGATGCCGCCAGCCACTGGGGTAACAAGAGACAAAGCCGAGGATCCTTGATGATCCATGGCTTGCCACCCGAATTCAGCCGAGTCGCCAGGTTTCCGATGCGCTGCGTCGCGGCCTGCGCAGCCTCGGCGTCGATGGTGCTCGGATCGAATCCCGATACCTGGTTCCATTTGTGGCCGCTCGCCGCAAGCAAGGCATCGTTGATTTCGTTGACCTCGGCACGCTCCCAATAGCCCTTGGGATTGTCGACCGGATGCGCTGGCAACAGTTCTTCTGCCTGACCCACGTCCGCGCCCATCAGCCCGAGCACGCGCGCCAGCGCGGAAGTGCCGGAGCGGTGCATGCCGAGAACAAATACCCCGACGCTGGAAGTCAAGTCGATGAGGTGGCTTGCAGGTGGGGACGGCAAATTGTATTGGTTCATTTTCTGACGAATCGTCTTGCATCGGTCGTGCAGGTCAACGGCCATGATACCAATCCGGGCCAGCAGAATATGCAGGGTCGGCAGTATTTGCTGGTACAGTTTTCGTTCCGAAACCCGCCGTACATGCACGTGAAAACGCTGGACTGTCAATCTTGCCGAACTCTGCCGGCCGCATTCGACGCCGAATTGTACAAGGCACGATATGCGGACTTGCGCCGCATGAACGGGGCAGAACTCGAAGCACACTATTACGAGTACGGGCGATCGGAAGGGCGCTGTGCTTCGACGATTGCCGGACGGACAGACTTCGTGCGGCTCCTCGCGGGAATACCCTCAATCCTCGAAATCGGACCGCTCGCCAACCCCATGCGGAGTGGGTCGGGTGTCAAGTATTTCGACGTGTTGCCGACCGAAGCCCTCAAGCGCAGGGCGGTGGCACACGGGTACGATGCCACACGGTGTCCCTCAATTGATTTCGTTTCCGCGTCCGGGGACTTGAGCGTGGTGACCGAGCAGTTCGATGCCGTGGTCAGCAGCCATGCCATCGAACATCAGCCCGACCTGATCCAACATTTGGCCGGCGTGGCGAGAATCCTGAAGACCCATGGGCGCTATTACCTCGCCATTCCGGACAAGCGCTATTGCTTTGATCACTTCATCGCGGAAAGCACCATTGCCGAAGTACTGGACGCGCACATGAGACAGCGGCGCTTTCATGATGCAGTTGATGTCATCGCGCATTTGGCGCTGACCACGCACAACGACCCGGTTCGGCACTGGAATCGCGATCACGGCGAATGCGCGTTTCGGTCAAATCCCGGATGCTTGGCCGATGCGGTATCCACGTACGAGCGGAACCGAGGCGTCTATTTCGATACGCACGCGTGGCAATTCGTGCCGGATTCGTTCAAGGAGATACTGCAATTGCTCGCTGGCTTGGGCGTGGCTCAATTCAGTGTCGAACGCGTCTATCCCACCTTGCGCGGCTCAGTCGAGTTCTATGCTGTCCTGGAAAAAACCAGTTTAGATACCCAAGGCCGACGACCAGAACTCCCCACGGACTTTGATGCTGGCGAATATTTGCTCGCCAATCCCGATGTTGCGGCGGCAGGCATGGATGCGGCAATTCATTATTTGACTTATGGTCACCATGAAGGACGCAGAATGCGTCGCTAAGGACTGCTTTTCGACCTGCACCCGATGATCCATATGGAGAAACTCCCGCTGAGTCCGGGACCTGTCACCGACCCGGTTCCGTCCAGAAGTTGACGAGGCCTATCGAGTGTTGAAAGGGTAACCCGGCGTGTCGCCGAGCTTGATCAATGTCGTTTGTCCGACAACGCGCACGGAATCGTGGGCTGGCCAAGTCGCCATCTTCGCAAACGTAGCCAAATCACGCTCGCGCTGTTCTGTTGATGCGGTAACCAGATTCGTGTACCCGATCAAGTGCATATAAGCCAGAATTCGACCCTCATTACCCCCATCCCATTCGAAAAACGAAAATCCGCTTGTTGATGAACGAGGGTACTGTGTCTGGAAACTTTTCGCACCGTAGAAATCGACAACCAGCGCTTGTGTATCTGCGGAGTCTGGCTGGACTTCGACGATGCGCGCATACAGGGCCTGCGCAAGCGCCTGATCGTGCACCCGTACGAAAAAATTGGAAGCTTGCAGCAGGGTGGATGAATAAAAGATCTGCAAGATAGCTACAAGGACAACGGCAAACGTAGTTGCCGCCAGCCGGAAATGGCGGGTCGTCATGCCGAGGGTGGCACAGAACCAGAATACGATTGGGACTGCGACCAGCGTCCGGGCAGGCATGGCGCCGCCCGCAAGGAAATGCAATCCGAAGGGCGTGGTGAACATCGCCAGCCCAAGGATCCATAGCGCGGCGCGCTGCATCGAACCAAGTGCCGGAAGCATCATCATCGTGCCGATACCGCAAACAATCAACAGCGGAAAGCCGAAGGCAGTAATGCCATAGAGTGACCCGCGTCCACCGTACGCTTCGCCCATTGAATCAAGCACCTTGCTTGTCACCCCAAGAGGGGAGTGAAGCAGGCTATTCCAGTCCAGAATGCTGCCAAGATACGAGCGGCTGTACAGGCCCGTTATCGAGCGGAACATCACATCCACGGCGACGTACAGCAGCAGCGCTCCGAGTACGATTCCGGCCAGCAGGAAGAGTTGACGCTGAAGCTCTCGAAGGGTGAAGGATTTGCGCGAGCTTGCGAGAATCAACAGCGCCAAGGCGGCTGTCACGAAGGCGAATAGGAACGCTTGATAAATCCCTATCGCGATGCCCAGCCAGAGCATGGCGGCGACTGCGCCAGGCGAAAAAAGAGCGTGCAGTACGCCGAATTCATCGAGTCTGTCAAGACACGAGCGGTACCTTGCAAGTGCGCGCATGGCAAGCAGATAGCCGAGACCCGCGGAGGCGATATTGGCTGCAAAGGCAGCCAGAAAGGCCCATGTCGGCAGCGCCGCAAAAAACGGGAAGGCCAGGAAATCGGTCGCGCGCGCACGTTGAATGCCGAAAGCGCGCAGCAGCTGGAGATAAGCCATGCACATGGCAATGCCGAACAGAAAAATCGGCAGAAAGGGAATGGTCGATCGGGCCAGCAGGTAGCGATCGATAACGTAGCCCGCCCACCGGCCAGTGAGGATCCACACGTTTGAGTAGTTCCCCATCGCCTCCAATTCGTCATCGATCGAGATTGAGAACTGGCCGAGTCGGAAGAAGTAGAGCGCAAAGAAAATCAGCAGCAGTATCCAGAAGTCGCGAGGCATCCAGCGCTTCAGAGGGAGCAATGTTGGCCGTATCAGTTCGGGCGCAATGGGTTCTGGGTTATGCGTCGTCATGGGCTGTCGAGGTGCGATTGGCGAAGCCGGGTCTAGCGGCAAATCATGATCAGACCAGTATACGGAATGTACATTGGACGTTCGTCCAGTATCCCTTCGACGTGCTTGAACGCGCCGCGGGCGAGCCTTGCGTAGCCGTCACGTTGACGCACATTGCGGCCACGGTCATGCGCGATCAGGAACCGTGCGGCGGCCGACTGTTTGTCGGTGAAAACGGGGTCCAGTGTCAGCAAGACGCCATTGGCGGCGAGCACGTTGCGTGCCCCCGCCATCAGGCCTCCGGCATCGTCGTCGCCAAGGTGGTGCAAAAGTCCGATCGCGAGAATCAGATCATAACGGCCATCGTCATCGGGTAGTTGGCCGCGGAATTCCGCGCACTTGAAACGCGCTTGACGCGACGAAAACCGACGTTGTGCGCGCGCAATATAGGCTGCGTTGCGATCGACGCCATGGTATCGAACGTGCTCTGGCAAGTCGCGCAACACTTCCGCCGTGCCGCAACCGATGTCCAGTACGCGGGCGCCGTGCGGCAGCACAGGCAATACATGGCGCTGCAGCACGCGGCGGTGCCAGGCATACGCGCCCACTGCTGCCTGAAAGGCGTCGTACAGCGCCGGGATTGCCAGCAGATGCCGCAAGCCACTGCGAATTTCGGCCATGGTTCAGCGTCCTTTGTCCGACGCCCGCTTGCGAAATACCCAGCATGAGTTCAGCACGAAACTCACCGCCACATAGACCGAACAGCTGGCAAGCTGAGCAAGATACGCATTGACGCCACGATTGAGCAATGCGTGCAGGGCGAGGAAATTCATGCAGTAGGCAAGGGCGAACACCACGAGGAAGCGCAGCCAGTCATCAACGACGCCACCCGTGGAGCGGAACACCCAGTGGCGCGATTGCAGAAATGACGTGATGAGTCCAGCGAGATAGCCAAGTCCGTTACTTGTACCGGCGCCGATCCCGGTTGCCATGCAGGCGAACACCACGGCATAGCAGACGATCCCGTTGATCGCGCCGGCGACCGAATAGCGTGCGAGCAGGCGAGGCAGGTTCATGGTGGGTTCGACGTCGTGCTCGTGCGCTCGCGTACGACGAACTGCGGCTTGCGGTTGAGATTCAGATAGGCACGGCCGATGTATTCGCCAATGATGCCAAGACACAGGAGTTGCACACCGCCCATGAACAGTACCAAGGTGGCCATGGAAGCCCACCCGGCGGGAATGGCCGGATGCAGCAGCTTATCGGCGATGACAAAGATGGCCAGGACCGCACTCAGGCCCGCAAGAATGAATCCGCCGATCGATGCGAGGCGCAGCGGAATGACGGAAAAACTCGTTGCCATGCGTAACCAAAGCGAAATCGAACGCCGCAAGCCGTAGTTTCCTTCGCCATCCAGGCGCTCCTGATGCTGGATTGGCACGCTGGTGATTCGACGCGTCGCATCCAGGATCAGGCCATCGATGTAGGCGTACGGGCCATCATATTGCACGATGGCATCGACAATCCGGCGGTGCAAGGCCTTGTAGGATGATAGATACAGTCCGGAAGGCTTTTTGAGCAGGAACGTTGCGACGCGGTCGTTGATTTCACTACCGATCCTCTTCCATAGCGCATGCTTGCGCCCGATGTAATTGGTGTAACAGGCATCGAAACCGGCCTGGATTTCTCGCACCAACGACATTATCGTTTGCGGAGGATGCTGAAGGTCGTCGTCCATGATCACGACGATCTCGCCTCTGGCTTGGTGCAGGCCCGCCATGGTTGCATTGTGTTGTCCGAAATTCCGCGACAACGAAATGCCATGAACGAACGGGTGCAGATTCGCCAATTCACGGATGACGCGCCAACTATCGTCCGGGCTCGAGTCGTCTACGAGGACAAGCTCGAAATGGTCATGCATCTTGGCCGCGCGCATGGCGGTTTCAACCTGCCTCACCAATTCCGGAAGAATGGGTTCACTCCGATAGACCGGCACTATGATCGAAATCAGGATTGCTGGCTCAAACATCGTGGCCATAATATTTGCGGATCACGCGCTGCAGGTAAGTGTCTGGGAAGCAGACTCCACTGTGCTTCACGGCATTGGCAATTCGGCGCGTGTCGATCGTGTAAGCGTTGCCGCGCGCAACGGTATCGAACAACGCAGGGGTTCCGAGCACGAGCTCCATGGCCTTGATGATCTCGAACATGGTATGACACTGCGGGCTTGCAACATTCACCGTTTCGCCGGTTGCGTGCTCATTGAGAAGCAAGGCGCGGGCAATCAGCACAACGTCGTCCACGTCGATGATATTCCGTTTTGCGCCCCCCCAGACCTGAAAGCGCTCGGAACGCGCGATGCGGGCGTACAGATAATTGAGCAGGGTATGCGGGTTCGGAGTGGATCCCGCGAGTTGCGGCAGCCGCAGCACGAGATGTTGCTGATGCCGTCTTGCGACTTCTTCCATCGCCAGCTTGTGGCGTACATACGGCATTGAATTCGCTTCGGGGTCGCCAATGCTGCACGTGCTCAAATAGACGAACAAGGTCCCGGGTTCAACGCCTTGCAGCGCGGTGGTCAGCCGCTCGTACTCGCGAAAAAATTCGCGCTGGTCGGTACACGATGAATTGGAGACGCCAGCTGCATAAATGCACACATTGCTAAGGTCACCGGCGTATGGTGCAAAAGAGCGCGCTAACAGACCGCTGCCAATGATCATCTGGCAGAGGTGCCGCGCAAGCAAACAACGCACATCTTCAGTCTACGAGAAGACGAAGCGCGGAGCGTGGATGCGCTCACATCCGCAACTCCACCCGCTCGCGAAACTGCTCCAGCGCCTCCGGATTCGCCAGCACATCGGTGTTCTTCACGGGCCGCCCATGGATCGTCTCGCGCACGGCGATCTCGGTGATCTTGCCGGAAATCGTGCGCGGGATGTCGGTCACCTGCAGGATCTTCGCCGGCACATGGCGCGGCGTGGTGTTGTCGCGGATCTGTTTTTTGATCCGGTCGCGCAGGCCGTCGTCGAGCGTGAGTCCTTCGCGCAGGCGCACGAACAGGATCACGCGCACGTCGTCGTGCCATTCCTGGCCGACGGCGATGGATTCGAGCACTTCGGGCAGGTGCTCGACCTGGCGGTAGATTTCCGCGGTGCCGATGCGCACGCCACCGGGATTGAGCACGGCGTCGCTGCGACCGTAGATGACGATGCCGTCGTGTTCGGTCAGCAGGGCGTGGTCGCCGTGGCACCAGACGTTTTCCACCTTGCTGAAATAGGCATTTTTATACTTGGCGCCGTCGGGGTCATTCCAGAAACCGACCGGCATGCACGGAAACGGCGCGGTACACGCGAGTTCGCCCTTCTCGCCACGCACGGGTTTGCCGTCGTCGTCGAGAATTGCAACCGCGAGTCCCAGCCCGCGGCATTGCAGTTCGCCGCGGTACACGGGCAGCAGCGGGCAGCCAAGCGCGAAGCAGGAAACGATGTCGGTGCCGCCGGAAATCGACGACAGCATCACGCGCTCCTTCACGTCGCGGTAGACGTAATCGAAGCTTTCGTCGGCGAGCGGCGAGCCGGTCGACAGGATGGTCTTGAGCGCCAGTAGCTTGTGCGATTCGCGCGGCTTGATGCCGGCTTTCTCCACCGCGGCGATCCATTTCGCGCTGGTGCCGAA
>JAFEFP010000008.1 GCA_018240545.1 Pseudomonadota bacterium
CGTGGGCATGCTCGCCATCGACATCCTCACCCGCGCCGGTTTCGAGGCGCACGCGATCAGCGGCAAGCTCGATCACTTCGACGACCTCATCGCCATTGGCGCCAAGCAATGTATCTCGCGCAAGGATTTGTACTGGGGCCAGCGCCCGCTGGAATCGGCGCATTGGGCCGGCGCCATCGACAACGTCGGCGGCGACATGCTCTCGGGCCTGACCCGCGTGATCCAACCCTACGGCAATATCGCCAGTTGCGGCCTTGCCGCCGCGCCGGAACTGCAAACCACGGTCATGCCCTTCATCATCCGCGGCGTCAGCCTGCTCGGGGTCGCATCGGCAGGAACCGCGCGTGGCATCCGCGACGAGATCTGGGCGCACCTGGGCTCCCACTGGAAGCCTGCTCACCTTGAACGCATCGCCACGCGCGAAATCGGCCTGCCCGACCTGCCCGGCGTTTTCCCCATCATGCTCGCCGGCGGCTCGTTCGGCCGCACCGTCGTCAGGACATGACGCAGAACCGATCTCGATTTGCAATCAAGAAAATGCGTCAACGTTCTGGAATGAAACAAGATTTTTTCGCGCGACGAATGCCGCTGGAAAAATCTCCATCCTGCACCTTAGAATGCGGTGTCCGCACGTGCGGGATGGAACAAACGGGATAACCATGGCGCGCATTCTCATCGTGGACGATTCGCCCTCGCAGCTGGTCGGCCTCAAGCGCATTGTCGAGAAGCTGGGGCACCAGGTCGTCACCGCCGAGGACGGTTCGGCTGGCGTGGAAGCGGCCAAGCGCGAGGTTCCCGACCTCATCCTCATGGACGTGGTCATGCCGAACCTGAACGGATTCCAGGCCACGCGCACCATTTCCAAGGATGCCAAGACCAGCCATATCCCGATCGTGCTCGTCACCACCAAGGATCAGGAAACCGACCGTGTCTGGGGCATCCGCCAGGGCGCCAAGGCCTATGTCACCAAGCCGGTGAACGAGGGCGAACTGGTCGACACCATCAACAAGTATTTGCCCGCCGCCTGAGGCGGGGCCTTACGCGGAAGCCCGGCTCCGGAAGACTTCCGCCATGCGTTCGTAGAGCTTGCGCTGCTCGGCGGTTTGCGCCGGTGGCGCGTGGATCTGCAGCGTGACGAATTGGTCGCCCGGCGTCGCCCCGGGCATGCCGCGACCGCGCAGGCGCATGCGCTTGCCGCTGTCCGAACCCGCCGGAATCTTCAATTCCACGTCGCCGCCGAGCGTCGGCACGGTCACGCTAGCGCCCAGTGCCGCGTCCCACGGTGCCAACGACAGCGTGTAGTGCACGTCGCGGCCGTCGAGGCGGAAGCGCGCGTCTTCGCGCACCGCAACCTCCAGCATCAAGTCGCCCGCCGCGGCGCCATGCGAACCGGGATGGCCCTGCCCGCCCAGCCGGATCTGCTGGCCCGGCAGGATGCCCGCCGGGATCTTCACTTCCAGCATGCGTTCCGCACCGCCATCGCGCAAGGCGATGCGTTCGCGCCCGCCGCTGAACGCCGTCGCGAGCGGAATTTCGATGCGCGCCTGCACATCACGCCCGCGTCGCGGACGCGCCGGACCGCCGCGTCCACGCGCCTGGCCGAACAGGGATTCGAAGAAATCGGAAAAACCGCCCTCGCCGAGGTCGGAAAAATCGAAGCCCTGCCCATCGCCGAAATTCGGCGGCGGATGGAACTCCTGCCCGGGCCGATAACCCTGTGCGCGCAACTGATCGTAAGCACAGCGCTTGGCCGGATCCTTGAGCGCCTCGTAGGCTTCGTTCACGCCCTTGAACTTCTCCTCGGCGCCCGCCTCCTTGCTCACGTCCGGATGGTACTTGCGCGCAAGCTTGCGATAGGCGGACTTGATTTCCGCTTCGCTTGAATCGGGCTTTACGCCGAGAATGTCGTAGTAGTCTTTGAATTGCATCGTTGGATGGACCGAATGCAAAGGGCCGCGGCCAGCATAGCCGACCGCGGTCCGAGATCAACAATGGCAGGCTGGCTTCAGTGCGTGACCGCGATCTTGCGCGGCGCCAATTCCGGCTTCTTCGGAATCGAGATTTCCAGCACGCCGTGCTTGCCGCTGGCGCTGATGCCCTCGGCGTCCGCGCTGTCCGGCAAGGCGAACCGGCGGTGGAAGGAACCATACGAACGCTCTACGCGCGTCGCATTGGCGCGGTCTTCCTTGAATTCAGTCTTGCGTTCGCCCTTGATCGACAGCACGCCCTTGTCCATGCTCACCTCGATGTCCTTGGGCTCCACGCCCGGAATGTCGGCGAGGATCACGAAGCGCTTGTCTTCTTCGCGAATGTCCACGCGCGGTGCCCACTGGCTGGTCACGACGCTGGACTGGTCCGTGTCGGTTTCGCCGAAAAAGTTGTCGAACACGTTCTTCAGTTCGGCCTGGAAGCGGTTGCCCTGCGCCCACGGCGCATATCGCACGATCGTCATGTGATTTCTCCACGTGATGGCGGGCCCTGCGGCCCGGATGTCGAAAAGATAGGGCCACGCCGATCGCTTTCAAGGGTGTCGCGACAGCGGCACAGGCACTATGATGCAGGCATCCGGCAACCAGGAGGAAACACCATGACGATCAAGGTCGGCGACCGCATTCCCAACGCCACGCTCAACTACCTCAAGGACGGCGTGCAGGCCATCAACACGGACGAAATCTTCAGGGGCCGGAAGGTCGTGCTGTTTTCCGTGCCCGGCGCGTTCACGCCGACTTGCTCGGCCAAGCACCTGCCGGGCTACGTGGAGAACATCGCCCAATTCACCCGCAAGGGGATCGACGTGGCCTGCCTTGCCGTCAACGACGCGTTCGTGATGGACGCCTGGGCGAAGAACCAGAAGGTGCCGGAGAACCTGCTCATGCTCGCCGACGGCAACGGCACGTTCTCCAAATCGCTGGGCCTGGAAATGGACGGCAGCGCGTTCGGGTTGGGCATGCGCGGCAAGCGCTTCGCCCTCTACGCCGAGGATGGGGTGGTCAAGCAACTGCACATCGAAGCGCCGGGCGAGTTCAAGGTGTCGAGTGCCGACGCGATGTTGGCGACGCTGGGCTGAGGATTACGCCTCCCGCACTCTGCGGGAGGCGGATGCCAATCACGCCGTCGGCTGTGGCGCCTCGTCCGTGGCCGCGTCGCCGTTGTCGTCGCCGTTGAGCGCTTCCACGCGCACCACGCCGACGAGGTTTTCTTCGTCGGGAAGCCGGATCAGGGTAACGCCCTGCGTGTTGCGCCCCACCCGAGCGACTTCGGCGGCACGCGTGCGCACCAGCGTGCCCTGGTTGGAAATCAGCATCAGTTCGTGCGCATCGTCGAGCTGCACGGCGCCGACCAATGCGCCATTGCGATCCGAGCACTGGATCGCAATCACGCCCTGCGTGCCACGGCCCTTGCGCGGGTATTCGGTCAGTTCCGTGCGCTTGCCGTAACCGCGCGCGGTCGCGGTGAGGATATCCCCGCCAGAATCCGCGCCCTCGCCTTCGGCGACGATCATCGACACGACCTGCGCGTCGCCAGTCAGACGGATGCCGCGCACGCCGTGCGCGGTGCGGCCCATCGGCCGCACCTCGTCCTCGGCGAAGCGAACCGCCTTGCCGCTGCTCGCGAACAGGAAGATGTCGCGCGCACCGTCGGTGATGGCCACGTCCACGAGACCGTCGCCATCCTCGATGTCGATTGCGCGGATGCCGGTCGAGCGCGGCCGCGAATAGTCCGACAGCGGCGTCTTCTTGACCGTGCCCTTGCGCGTGGCGAAGAACACATAGCGGTTGTCCGGTGCATCCTTGACGACATCAGCCCGCACCGGCAACACGCTTTGAACGCTCTCGCCCTCTTCCAGCGGCAGCAGGTTGACGATGGGTTTGCCGCGCGCGCCGGGTTTGGCATCCGGAATCTGGTGGACCTTCAGCCACAGCACGCGGCCCGCGCTGGTGAAGGCGAGCAGGGTGTCGTGCGTGTTCGCGATCCACAGCCGTTCGACGAAATCCTCTTCCTTCATGTTCGTCGCCGAACGACCCTTGCCACCGCGCCTTTGGGCACGATAGATCGTCACCGGCTGGCGCTTGGCGTAGCCGGCGTGCGAGAGCGTCACGACCACGTCTTCGGCGGCGATGAGGTCAAGCACGTCGAGGTCTTCCTGGCTGGCCTGGATCACGGTGCGGCGGGCATCGCCGTACTGCGCCTTGATCTGCGCGAGTTCCTCGCGGATCACCGCGAGCAGCTTGTCCGCATCCATCAGGATCGCGAGCAGGGTCTGGATCGTGCCGAGCAGCTCCTTGTATTCGTCGGTGAGCTTTTCCTGCTCCAGGCCGGTGAGCTTGGCCAGGCGCATGTCGAGGATCTGCTGCGCCTGCACTTCGGAAAGCTGGTACCCCACGTCGGACAAGCCGACGCCGGCAGGCAGATCCTCGGGTTTGGACGCATCGGCGCCTGCGGCGGCCAGCAGCGTGCGCACGAGGCCCGCGTCCCATTTCTTCGCCAGCATGCGTTCTTTCGCAACCTCGCCGGACTCGGACGTCTTGATCAGCTCGATCATCTCGTCGATATTGGCAAGCGCGACGGTGAGACCTTCCAGCACATGCGCACGCTTGCGCGCCTCGCGCAATTCGAACAAGGTGCGCCGCGTGACGACTTCGCGGCGATGGCGCACGAAGGCTTCGAGGATCTGCTTGAGCGTAAGCAACTGCGGCTGGCCATCGACCAGCGCGACCATGTTGATGCCGAACGTGACCTGCATCTGCGTCTGCTGGTACAGGTTGTTGAGCAACACGTCGGCCAAGGTGTCCTTGCGCACCTCGAACACGATGCGCAGGCCGTCCTTGTCGGATTCGTCGCGCAGCTCCGAGATGCCCTCGATCTTCTTTTCCTTGTGCAGCTCGGCGATCGCCTCGATCAGGCGCTTCTTGTTCACCTGGTACGGCAGCTCGGTGACGATGATCGTCTCGCGGCCGTTGTCGTCGGTCTCGATGTCCGCCTTGGCGCGCACGTAGATGCGGCCGCGGCCGGTCTTGTAGGCCTCGACGATGCCGGCCGCGCCGTTGATGATGCCGCGCGTCGGGAAATCCGGACCCGGCACGAGGCGCAGCAATTCCTCGAAGGCAATCTCCGGATGGTCGATCACCGCGATCGTCGCATCGACGATTTCACCGAGGTTGTGCGGCGGCACGTTCGTCGCCATGCCGACCGCGATGCCGGCCGAGCCGTTCACCAGCAGGTTCGGCACGCGCGTCGGCAACACCGAGGGCTCGAATTCCTTTTCGTCGTAGTTCGGCTGAAAGTCGACGGTTTCCTTGTCGATGTCGGCGAGCAGGTCCGACGCCAGGCGCTCGAGGCGGCATTCGGTATAGCGCATCGCCGCAGCGTTGTCGCCGTCGACCGAGCCGAAGTTGCCCTGGCCGTCGACGAGCGGATAGCGCAGCGAAAAATCCTGCGCCATGCGCACCAGCGCGTCATAGATCGAGGAATCGCCATGCGGATGGAATTTGCCCATCACGTCGCCGACGATGCGCGCGCATTTCACATAGGAGCGGTTCCAGACGTTGTTCGCCTCGTACATGCCGAACAGTACGCGCCGATGCACCGGCTTGAGCCCATCGCGCACGTCCGGCAGGGCGCGGCCGACGATCACGCTCATCGCGTAATCGAGGTAACTCTGCCGCATTTCGTCTTCGATGTTGACGCGAATGACTTCTTTGGCCAGCTCCGCCATTGAGGTTTTTTCCCTGGAATTTTCGGGGTTCAGGGCTCGCCTTGCGCAAGCCCCGAGAGGATGTTTTTCAGCCTCGAAATTCTACCACAATCCGGCCCCCGACAACGCCCCGCAAAGCCTTGATTTTACTGACCAGAACAGGCGTTTCGCGGGGTCAATTTCCGGCACCGTCGCCAGCGCCGGGCGCGGGTCGCCGCTGGTGCCGGTAAACCCAGTAATGCGAGGCCGTGTAATTCACACCCAAACCGGCAACGGAACCGGCGGCGACGGCGAGGATCAGCCATTGCCGGTCGATATTGAAAAAGTATACGAGTGCCGAATAGGCGGTGAAATTGCAGGCGAAACCGCCGCTCATGGCCAGCAGGTAGCGCGCCCATTCCACGCCGAGGGAATGCCGGCGCGGACCGCGGAACGTGTAGCGTCGGTTGAGCAACCAGGTCGCGGTGGCCGCGAACAGGAAGGAGATCAGCCGCCCGCTGTAGCGATCCCAGGCGAGGCCGAGCACCAGCAATTGCAGTACCCCGGCATCGACGACGAAACCGACCACGCCGACAAGGCTGAAAATCGCCAGCCGACGCAGGTGCGTCTTCATGCGCCGAATTCCGCACGCATCTTGTCGGCATCCGGATTCCCGACCACGCCCCGTTCGGTGACGAGCACATCGATCAAATCGTGCGGCGTGACATCGAACACCGGATTCCACGCCTGCGCGCCCGCGGCGACGATGCGCTGCCCACCAAGCGCGAACAATTCGCCCGGATCGCGCAATTCGATTTCGATGTCGCGGCCTGTCGCCGTGCGCATGTCGACCGTCGAGGACGGCGCCACGACCATGAACTTCACGCCGTGATGCCGCGCGGCGATGGCGATCTGGTACGTGCCGATCTTGTTCGCGGTGTCGCCATTGGCGGCGATGCGGTCGGCGCCGACGATGGCCCACTGCACGGCGCCCGCCTTCATCAGGTGCGATGCGGCCGAGTCGGCGATCAATTTCGCCGGAATGCGATCGCGCAGCAGTTCCCACATCGTCAGCCGCGCGCCCTGCAGCCAGGGTCGGGTTTCGCCCGCGTAAACCCGCGCGATCCTGCCGGCCGCGAAACCGGCGCGGATCACGCCCAGTGCGGTGCCATACCCGGCGGTGGCCAGCGAGCCGGTATTGCAATGCGTGAGCACGCCCGCGCCCGGTGCGATCAGCGCGGCACCGAGTTCGCCCATGCGCCGGTTTGCGGCCAGATCCTCGGCCTGGATCGCGCGCGCCTCGTGTTCCAGCGCCGCCGCATCCGTGCCCGCCGCGATGCGCGCACGCATGCGATCCAGCGCCCACATCAGGTTTACCGCGGTCGGCCGCGCCGCACGCAGGCGTGCAATGGCGGCGTCCAGGTCGACGCCTTGTCGCGCTGCCAGCACGATACCCCAGGCCGCCGCAATACCGATGGCCGGGGCGCCGCGCACGACCAGATCGCGAATCGCCGTCGCGACGTCGTTCGCGCTGTGGCAATCCAGCCAGGATTCGGACAACGGCAGGCGGCGCTGATCGAGCAGGCGCAACGCGCCATCGTTCCAGACGACGGCACGAATGGTGTCGTGGTGTTCGAGCGACGACATGGGGGGTTCCAAAGATGCGCAGGATAACCGATGCGCATTCCAGCTGTTAGCATGCGTGCATGAAATCGCTTGTCGTCCGCAGCCGTGATGTGGCGGCCCTCCGTCGGCCCACGCGCAACGCGGACCCGCACGCCGCTGCGTTTCTCGCCCTGCTGCGGCGCAAATGCGTGCATGCCGCCCTGATCGGCGGATGCACGGCGGCGGCCGAATCCATGCCCGGGCTTGGCAAGGCGCTCGGCGTGGTGTTCGGTGAAGTCCTCGACGCCGAAATGCTTGCGGTCACGCAACGCGAATTGATCGAGGAAGTCTTCCGCCTGTACGGCCTGGACCTGCCCCCTGCGCTGCAAAATACACTTGTTCACAAAGTACAATTGTTCGGTACCGGGGCCAGCGTGACAACGGACGCGCTTGGCCGCGGCCTGTTGCATGGCTTGTTGCGGCGTGTCGGCGGTGCGGTTGCACGACGCGCGGTTCCGGTCGCGGCCGTCGTTTCGTCGGCGGCCGCGAATACGTCGGTGACCTACGTCATCGGCAAGCGTGCACAGGCCCTGGCGCGAGCTCCGCGCGCATCGATCAGCGATTTGCCGGAGGCCATCCGCGCGCTGGCCGGCGTCGACGAGCGTCGCATCGCCGCATGGTCGTTGATCGCCGCCAAGAGCGCGATCGCCGGCATTGGCAAGGCGGCCAAACGCGCCGCTTCGACGGTACGGCCGGCGAGGCCGCGGCGCGTCTAGACGCCGTCGGCACGCGCCTTGCCCAGCGCGGCGGTCTTGCGCCCGGTTTTCTCCGGCATCAGGAAGAACTCGCCCGCCTCATGCCCGGCGAACTGGATCGGCGCATATTCCGGTGCCTGCTGCAAGCCCGCGTTGGCGCTGCGCAGGGCCATGCCGGCGGCGATTTCGCGGAACAGCTCCTGCCCCGTGAGCAACTGGTTGTTGTCGCGCAGCACGGTCAGCAGCGCCGTGGCGAACACCGAGTGCCCGCCCTTGCTCGCGGCATCCGCTACCGGCTGCACGCCACCGGAGGTCAACGCGGTGCGCGAGCGCCCCGAAACCATGGTCTTGACCCAGTCGCCCCAGACACTGTCGGCCATGCCGCCGCCAAACGTGGCCAGCGCCGAGCGCGTCATCGTGCCCGAGTAGCACGAGTCGGCGATCACCAGAACATGTCGCGCCTGCATGGTGGTGAGGATGTCGCTGATCGCGCGGTTGGATATCCAGCTGTTGGGCTGGTTGAGCTGCGCGTCGACCGGCAGCCAATAGCCTTGCCGCGAGGCGTCGATCTCGCCGTGACCGGCGTAGTAAACGAGCAGGTTGTCCTTGACGGTCAGCGCTTCGCGCAGGTCGTTGAGCGCGGACAGGATTTCGAACCGGTTCGCGTTGGTGAGCAATTTCACCTCGTAGCCATAGCGCGTTTGCAGTACACCGGCAACGGCCTTGGCGTCCTCGGCCGCGCTGCCCAGCGCCGGAAACGCGGCGTAACTGTCGTTGCCGACGATCAGCGCGTAGTACTTGCCCAGGCGAATGCCGGACGGCAGCGCTTGTCCGCTCGGCGCGGTCTCGCGCACGGTCTTGCCGCCGGGTCCGGGAACGAGCATGAAGTCGAGCACCGCTTCGCCGCCGGTCTTGTCGGACGCAGCCACGCGCACCGCCGTGTCGTTGCCGCCGCTCAAGGCGACATGCGTCTTGAACACGCCGCCGGCATCGACCTGCACGGTCTGGCCATTGAGCGTGACCGAGGTCAGCCCCGCCGGCGCCTGCACGCGCCCGACCACGTCGATGCCGTTCTGCGCCGGAGGCACGGATGCCGCAGGCTTGTTGGCGCCGCGCGTGACGGCAAGCGCCGGCTGCAGGATTTCCACCTTCAGGTCGCCGCTGAGACTGGCGGTCGTGAATCCCGGCGGCAACGATGTGTACCTGGCGCTGTCGATCTGGCTCTGCAAGCTCGCCATCTGCGTACGCTGGCTGGCGAGTTCCTGACGCTTTTCGGACAACTGCGCTTCCATCAGCTTGAGCAGTTGTTTCGCATTTTCGTTCTGCGCATGTTCAAGGGCGAGTTGCGCGCGCGCCTGATCGAATCTTGCCTGTGCTTCCTGGCGTTGCTGGTCGTTCTGCGCCATCCGCTGCTGCACCTGTTGCATGCGTTCGCGGCTCTCGCGCAGCGCCGTGTCCATTTGCGCCGCGGAAACTCGCAACGCGGCCAGGGCCTGGTCGTTGTCCGGGGAGGATTGCCGCGCCAGCAGTTCCTGCTCGCGCGCCTTGAGTTTGGCAATCTGGTCCTCGGCATCGGCAAGCTGTCTGACGCTGGCATCCTGCTGGGTCTTGAGCACGTCGCGTTGCTTGGTCAGATCCTTCTCGCGTGCTTGCGTCGCGCTCCGCAACTTGATGAAGTCCGGGTTCTGGTCGATGCCCGCGCGCGCCTGCTCGGCGTCGAGTTTCTTCCGCACGCTGTCGAGCTCGCTCTGCGATTTCTGGTAGTTCTGCTGTTTTTGCTGCAACTCGGATTGCAGCTTGCCGACCTGCGCTCGCAACTGCGCGGACTTCTGCTGTTCGGCGCTCAGCTGCTCGCGCAGGGCGGCGGATTCGTGCTTCGCTTCCTGCACCTGTGCGGTGACCGTGGAAGCGAACACCAGCTTGTCGTTGTCGATGCCGGAGGCTTCGCCGTACAGGTTCAGCGCCCTGGCGATGTCCCTGGGCACGCCCAGCCCCTGTTCGTACAGATAGCCCAGGTTGATGCGCGCGCGCTTGTCACCCTGTGCGGCCGCTTTCTCGAACCATTCGCGCGCCTTGGCGTAATCGGGTTCCGTGCCCAGGCCCTTCAGGTAGATTTCGCCGACATAGTTCTGTGCTTCGGCGTCCCCGGATTCGGCCTGCCCCATCCAGACCTTCAGCGCAGTCTGATAATTGGCGCGATCGTAGGAAACAAATTCGCCGCCGCGGATCTCGCAATCGGCCTGGGTGGTCCGAATCGGCCGCCGTGCACTCATGTAGGTGGCCGAGCGTCCGAGCTTGCGTACCTGTCCGGGGAGCAGGCAATCCACGATCAGCAGATCCTCGGGGTTGCGCGTGGTGACGGTGGCATGGGCAGCGGGCACCGGCGCCAGCCACCCGCCCGCGACGGCGCACGCAAGGGCCGCCGCAACGGTCAGCGGCCGCAGGCCGCCCCGCAATGGAAACCTTTTCGCATTCATCGCAACCTCCGAAGTGAAATGCGGCGCATTCTCAGAATCCCGCTATACTGGATTATAGGCCGGTTACGGGGAGATAACGTCATGCGTCAGCTGCCTGGCAAACTAGCGCCGCGTCCGTCAAAATCGCGTGTAAAACGCGTCGGATGCCTGTTCCTGTTGGCGATCACCTTCGGCTGGTCTGTCGCCGCGCATGCCCTGTGCGGAAGCGATAACTATGGCTGCGTTTCGATGTATTACGACAGCGGCGATGGCCAAAGCGGCGCGCCCAATGCCGTTCTGCCACAGCCGCTGACCGTCGATCTGGACGCCGCGGCCGGCGATGGCCAAGCGGTATCGGTGACCTGGTCCGTGTTGAAGGGCAGCGCCACCATCCAGGAGGGTCGCGGCGCGAGTTATACCGACACGGTCGCACTGCCGGTCGGCAACGCGGTCTCTACGACGAGCGCAATACACATCCTTCTGGGTGCAACGCCTGGCCCAGTCTTGGTACGTGCCTATTGTGATGATTGCGTGCAGTCCGGCAGCCTCGACTACCTGCAGGATTTTCATCTTGTCGTCGTTCAGCCAACACTGCGGGTCGTTTCTGGCAATAATCAAACCGGGGCCACCAACACATCGGCTATTCGTCCATTGGCAGTGCAACTGACCGCCAACGGAACTCCCGTCGCAAACCAAGCTGTCTCGTGGACTGTTACCAGCGGTCACGCGACATTGAGCGCGACCAGCACGCTCACGGACAGCAACGGCAACGCATCGGTCAATTTCACCTTCGGCCAGAGCGCCGGTCCAATCACGATCGGTGCTAGTGTAGGAGCAAGCCAGATATCCTTCAGCGCAACCGCCTACTCACCCACCGCAACGATCATCAGCGGCGGCAGTCAAAGCGGAGCGGTAGGCAGTGTGCTGCAACCTTTCGTGGTTCAGATTGGCGGTGCGGACGGCACGGCGGGTCCCGCCAATGTCGCCGTCAATTGGAGCATCATTCAGGGCGGCGGCACGCTTGCCGCCGCGCAAACGCTCACCGATGCCAGCGGCAAGACCAGCAACACGCTGACGCTGGGGCCGAACCCCGGAAGCAATGTCGTGCAGGCGGCGGTTGCGGGTGGCGGCAGCATCACCTTCACTGCGATCGCGACCCCGAACTTGCAGGCCAGCGGCGCGGTTTTCAGCATCGTATCGGGCAACAATCAGGCGCTTGTGCCGGGACAACCATCACAACCGCTCGTGGTCAAAGTGGCCGCATCCGACGGAACCCCGATTCCCGGCGCGGCGATCCAGTGGAGTGTCACCGGTGCAACCGGCTCGCTGGCCAGCCCGGCCACGACGACCGGAACCGACGGGACCTCGCAGAACACGCTGACCGTGGTCCTGCCCGGCAATTACACCGTATCGGCGCAACTCGCCGGTGTCGGCAGCATTGCGCCCCTGACGTTCAAATTCGGCAATGGCGTGGCAAATCTGCCCGGCTTGTCGCCAGGCCAAGCCGGTGTGGCGGCCGCGATCGACAAGGCCTGCCCTGCGCTGGCGACCTCGACCACGCCGCTCACGCCACCGCAGCAGGATTTCCTGCAGCGCTGTTCGGAACTCGTCGTTGGCTCCGGCACCAACCCGCAACAGGTACCCGGCGCGCTCGATGCGATGCTCAACAACAAGGCCTTGCCACAGCGCAACATGGCGCAGGGCGTCCAGATGGGGCAGATCAACAACCTCAACACCCGATTTGCCGAACTGCGCCAGGGTGCCACCGGCTTCAGTGCCGGCGGGCTGACGTTCAATCAGGATGGCCGCGGCTTGCCGCTGGCCATGTTGGGCGACCTGTTCCGCAAGGATCCGGCCGCCAACGACGAAGTCGGCAAGGATTTCTCGCGCTGGGGCTTCTTTGCGACCGGCATGATCGAGCGCGGGGGGTTCGATGCAACCGCAGCAGGCCCGGGCTTCGATTTCCGCAACGCTTCACTGACCGCCGGCGTGGACTATCGCTTCAACGACTCCTTCGTCGCGGGCGTCGCGCTTGGCTACAACCAGAACCATTCCAGCTACGACGCCAATGCCGGCAAGGCCGATGTCGACGGTTACAACCTCACCGGCTATTTCAGCTGGTACCACGGCAACTGGTACGTCGAAGGATCGGTGATCCTGGACCAGCTCGATTACGATCTCTCCCGCAACATCGCCTATCAGATCGCCAGTCTGTCCGGCGGTGGCACGACCACCGTCGCGCAGACCGCAACGGCATCGCCGAGCGGAAACCAGAATTCGTTCTCGATGTCGGCAGGCCGGGACTTCAACAACAAGGCCTGGACCTTCAGCCCGTACCTGCGTGGCGTCTATTCGCGCCTGTCCCTGGACGGATTCAGCGAATCGATGTCGGATCCGAACGCACCGGGCGCGGGTCTCGGCACCTCGGTGGCGAGCCGGTCGATGAATTCGCTGCTCGGCGTCGCCGGCGCGCGCGTGAGCTACACGGTCAGCACGGATTGGGGCGTGCTGATACCCAATGCAGTCGTGGAATGGAATCACGAATTCCGCAACGATCCGCAGGAGGTGGTGGTGCGGTTTCTAGCCGATCCCACGCAAACGCCAGTTTCGCTGACCGACCAGGCACCGGATTCGAACTACTTCAACATCGGTTTCGGCCTGAACGCGGTGTTTGCGCAAGGGCGTTCAGCCTATGTGTATTACGAACACATGGCCGGGTACACCGGTGCGCACGCAGACCGGTTGTCGCTCGGCATCCGCATCGAGTTCTGAACACGTGCGCCGGCCGCCGACGACCCTACTTGCGCGCGCCGGCGTTGGCGCGGCATGCTATGGCCGTCGCGCAAGTGGCCACGCCCGCCGTGGCCAGCGCATGGGGATGACACCGCCAGCATGATCGAGTTCGGCCACAGCACCCATGTTGGCTTGCGCCGCGAGCACAACGAGGATACGTACTACGCCGACGCCGAGCTCGGTTTGTGGCTGGTTGCCGACGGCATGGGCGGCCATGAGCACGGCGAGGTGGCCAGTGCGATCGCGCGCGATGCCGTGGTGCGCGAGGTCGGGTCCGGCGCACCGCTGGCGCAGGCGGTGCAGCGCGCCGACGAGGAGATCATCCAGCATTCCAGCCGCAAAGCCGAGGCCTTGCCGATGGGCACCACCATCGCGGCGATGCGTCTGCACGAGAACGAATACGAAATCTGCTGGGTCGGCGACAGCCGCGTCTACCTCTGGAACGGCGATTTGAAACAGCTCTCACGCGATCATTCCTACGTGCAGGAACTGATCCAGCAGGGCGCGATCACGCACGAGCAGGCGCGCAGTCACCCGCACCGCAACGTCGTCACCCAGGCGCTGGGCGTCACCGACCCGGAAAGTCTGCGCGTGGAAACCATCCGTGGCAGTCTGCAGCCTGGCATGCAGGTGCTGTTGTGTTCGGATGGCCTGACCGAGGAGGTCGACGACAAGGACATCGCAGCAGTTCTCGCGCGCCAGGATCTTTCGGCGCAGGAATGCGTCGATCACCTGATCCTGGCTGCGCTGGATGGCGGCGGCTCCGACAACGTGACGGTCATCCTGATCCGCAATCGCTGAGCCGCTCAGCCGGCTTCCGCCTTCGCGAGTTGCGATTTTAGCTTCAGCAATGCGGCATTTTTCGGGTCTGCCCGCAGGCCCTTCTTGATGAATTCATCGGTGGCCGTGTACAGGCCGTTCTTGAGTGCGCTATTGGCAGCGTTCACGAAGAATGCCGCGATTTGCTCCAGGCCCTTCGCCGCTCGCCCATTTTCCGGATCGCGCTTGCGTGCCTCGAGGAACAGGTCGGTGGCATTGTCGCCCGGTGGAAAATCGAGTTTCTCGCCGTAATTCTTCTCGCCGTACGCGAGATATTCATCGCCCCTGGAAAGCAGTGTCGGCAAATCCATTTTCGCCAGATTCGCGTCGGCGGCCGCGTTTTCGGCCATCACCAGCGGTGGCGACGGCGAGTCAGGCGCGGTCTCGGTCGGCGCGATTGGGGTAGCCGATTCGATGGGGCCGGTGGTCTTGCCGTGCCAGGTCTTCCACGCCAGCGACGCGACAAGCACCACCGCGATGCCGACGCCCGCGAAAATCCATTTCCTGGAACCGGTCGGCGCGACCGCGCCCGATACGGTACCGGCCGCCGCCACCGCCCGGCGCCGCGCGCTGCGCGATTCGCGCAGGACTGCATCCAGTTGCGGATTGGCCGCGAGCAAGCGGTCCAACGCGGCGACGAACGCATCGCCGTTCGCGAATCGATCGTCCACCCGCTTGGCCATCAGGCCGTCGATCAGCGGCTGCAACCAGGCCAGCTTCTCCGGCAGTTTCGGCACCGGCTCGGTGACGTGCATCAGCGCGACGGCGTAGGCGTCGCTGGCCTGATAGGGTTTGCGCCCGGCGAGGCATTCGAACAGGACCGCACCCAGACTGTACAGATCCGAGCGGCCGTCCACCGGGGTCGCCTGCGCCTGCTCCGGACTCATGTAGTCCGGCGTCCCAATGGCGTTGCCGGCCATGGTTGCCGCGCTCACCGACTTGATCGCCTTGGCGATGCCGAAATCGGCCAATACCGCCGAACCGTTGCTGCGGAACATGATGTTGCCGGGTTTCACGTCCCTGTGCACGAAACCCATTTCGTGCGCGTAGGAAAGCCCGGAAGCGACATCGCGCACGATTTCCAGCACTTCGGCGGTGTTCAAGCGCTGCATGCGATCGCGCAACGTGCCGGCCGGCAGGTATTCGCTGGCCAGGTAATAAACGCCGTTGTCCGACCCGATGTCATGCACCGTCATCAGGTGCGGATGGGTGAGCTTGGCCGCGATCCGTCCTTCCTTCAGGAACTGGTCGCGAAAGGTTTCGTTCGCGGCCAGCGCCGGCGACATGATCTTCAGAGCCACTTCACGATCGAGCGATTCCTGCACGGCCAGGTACACGGTGGCCATGCCGCCTTCGCCGATTTTCTGCACCAATTTGTAGCCGGATACCTGAACGCTGTCGGTCATTGCAGGAAACTCACGGCGCCGCGGCGCGCAATTCCTTCAACGCCGCCACGAAACGCGGCATCGAATAGGTGTCCTCGTCCTTGACCGCCTCGTAGACGCCATTGAGCCTGGATTTCAGCGCAGCCACATGCGCCGGGTCGAGCTTGCCATCGTTTTCGAACGCAATGACGATCGACTCGGATGCCATCGCCGCCTGCTCGGCGGCGGCGTAATCGCGAAATTCGCCCTGTTCGGCATCCGCAAGCATGCTGGCAAGGATGGCATTCAGGCTGGTCGCGTCGTACCCGTAGGCGGCGACTCTCGGCAGCAGGGATTCCAGCGTTGTGCGCAAGGCGCGCGCGGCAGCAAACGTGGCGTCGCGGCTCTGCGTCGTTGCCTGATGCAGGGCGCGGGTCTGCTCGAACACGCGCTGCGCCGCGGATTTGTCCACCGGCGCCAGTGCATAGCGGAACGTGACCAGATTCGCATCATTCAGGCGCACCATGCCCGGACCCAGCCCCGTGCCCTGACGCGGTCCCCAGCTGTTGTCCTTCATCAACTTGTGGCAAGCTTGGCAATTGAACAGCACGAGTTCGGGGAAAATCCCCTGCCAGCCGGTTTTCGGATCCAGCAGCAGGTCCAGCAGGTTTTCCGCCGCCACGCCCTGGCCCACGGCCCAGTCGCGTACGCCATTCCAATCGCCCTTGCGCTTGATCCAGTTCGCCGTGATCTTGTAATGCGGGTTCAGCCAGGTGAAGGTATCCAGCTGGAACGACAGGCGCGGGTGGCCGGCGCCCATGATGCGGTGCGTGATCATCCGTTCCTTTTCACCCATGTGGCAGGACAGGCACAACTGCGCGCGCTTGACCGGATCGGCGGTGGGATACATGCCCTTGGCCAGATCGTCCGCGTAGCTCACCGTGCGATCGGCATGCGAATTGAGCCACAATTCCGCGCCCCCATGGCAGGCCTCGCAACCGACGCCATCGGAAATCTGGAAACGCTCGCCCCGATTCGTCGGCGCGACATTGTCGGCATGGCAATCCAGGCAGACCTTGGCCTTGGTCGCATCGCCCAATCCCAGCTTGCGTGCGATCGCCTGCGAGCGTGGCTGTTCCAGAACCTGGAATGCCTTGGCATGCGGATCGAATTCCTGCCAGATGGCGAATTCGTTCTGTGCGATGTCGGAGTCACGGAACGGCTGCGAGGCGCCATGGCAAACGCTGCTGCTGCAGGTGGCGACACCCATATGCTTGTGTGCGGCGATGGCCTCGACCGCCGTCTGTGCGTGCACGCCGTTGGCACACAGCAACAGACCCGCCAGCAGCGTCGTCGTCGTGTTCATCGCCTTCCTCCCCGGGAGCGCCCAGCGGGCCATCCGATCATACCGTCAGGCTATCAGGTGCGCCACAGGCAGCGGCCACGGCTTGCCTGCTCGATCCCGTGCAGCCGCGTTTCATGCCGCGCGGATTCGTCCGTGTCGGCACGGCGCACCCGCAGTGCCGTCCGGCCGACGGATTGCACCGCGGCGGGCATCGCCGACAGGGTCGCCGCGGGAGCGCTGGCAAGGCCGAGGTCGCCCTGGCCCCCGGTCATGGCCAGATACACGTCCACCAGCAATTGCGCATCCAGCAAGGCACCGTGCAGTTCGCGATGACGGTTGTCGATGGCAAGTCGCTTGCACAGGGCGTCGAGCGAGATGCGCTGCCCGGGATATTTTTCGCGTGCCAGCGCCAGGGTGTCCAGCACACGGGCATGGTCGGCGATGCAGCCCAGCGCGGGATCGGCCTGCGTCAGTTCCGCGTCGAGGAAGGAAACGTCGAAGGCGGCATTGTGGATGACCAGTTCGGCGCCCTCGATGAACGCAAGGAATTCTTCCGCAACCTCCGCAAACAGCGGCTTGTCGGCAAGGAATTCGTCGCTGATGCCATGCACCGCGCGCGCACCGTCATCGACCGCGCGCTGCGGATTCAGGTAACGATGGAAGCGGCGGCCGCTGGGGCGCCGCTCGGTCAGCTCGATGCAGCCGATCTCGATGATGCGATGGCCCTTGCCGGCCTCCAGGCCGGTGGTTTCCGTATCCAGAACGACCTGCCTCATGGCGACTGCGCCACGGCAATCGCCGCAGCGCGTGCCAATTCGTCGACGCGTTCGTTTTCCGGGTGTCCGCAATGCCCGCGCGTCCATTGCCAGTGCACGCGATGCGGCGCCAACGCGGCGGCCAGGCGTTGCCACAAGTCCTGGTTCTTCACCGGTTTGCGGTCGGCCGTGCGCCAACCGTTGGCCTGCCAACGTGGCAACCACAGTTCGACGCCTTGCAGGACGTATTGGGAATCGGTGGTCAGATGCACGCTCGTGCCCCGGCGCAATGCTTCCAGCGCGCGGATCGCCGCCGTGAGTTCCATGCGGTTGTTCGTGGTATCGCGTTCACCGCCGGAGATTTCCTTTTCGACGGTGCGGTAGCGCAGCAGGGCGGCCCACCCGCCCGGTCCGGGATTGCCCAGGCACGCGCCATCCGTGAAGACGTCGACGCGCGCGGCACTCACGCGCAATTCCGGTGGGCGCCCGGCGCCAGTTGCGGCGCCCGCGCCGCCTCACGGCCCGGGTTGCGCAAACGGATCGGTGTCAACGTGCTGCGCCGCTTGCGCGCGATCAGCAGCCAGGAACTGCCCAGGCGCGCCAGCGGCACCGACCCCGGGTTGGGCGTGGACGTCGCATGCGCACGCGGCCAGAGCAGGCCGGGAAAGCGCACTTGCAGGGTATCGATCTGCTCGAGCACGAGTTGCGCCTTCACGGCCCGCGCCGAGCGCAGGTGCAAGCCCCGCGCACGCTGCATCAACCATGGCCTCCATGTCCCGAGCGGATTGAAACCGAGCACGAGCGCGATGCCTTCGGGCGCGAGCACGCGTGCCAGTTCCGCGATGCATCCGCCGGCGTCGGCAATCTGTTCCAGCGCATGCTGCGCGACCAGCACCTTGAAGCTTTCGCTGGCGAATGGCAGTGCCCACGGCGCACATCGCGCCGCACCGCCCAGGCGTCCGCTTTCGTCCACCTCGAGTTCGACGATTTTCCCGAGCAGGTGCGGTGGCAATGCGCACGCGCCCTGCCGCGCGCGCAGCAACAATCCGCAATTTCCGTATGCGCCGGCAAGCAGCGGCGCCAACGCCGCCATTTCGCGCGCGAGCAGATCCTGCATCGGCACGCTGGCATAGAACGGGGAGGCGTCGGGCATCGAAAAACGTCGTGCAGCGAGCAAGCGGTGATTGTGCGCGAAATCGGGGGTGTCGGTAAACCCGCATGCTGCAATGCACGAAGCCGGGTAACTTCCGCTTACGCATTGGCTGCTATAGTGCGCGCCCGTTTTTGCCCGGGGAGGGGCAACTCGGATGCCGCACCGCGCAGTCCGGTCCGAAACCGCGCGCCAGCGCAATCGCGTCGCCGCGCCTGCGCGGGCTTGGCGCCGGGCGGCGCTGGGCAGCGGTTGCAGCGTCGTCGGCGTGGCGTGCCTGCTGCTCGCAGCCTGCAGCGCCGCGCCGCCGAAACCATCGCCCGCCGCGCCGATTCAATCGACGCCGGCGTCACGCCTGCCGCCGAACTCGCCGGCACGAGCGCCCGCGCCTGCCAGCACTCCTGCGGCTTTGGGATTCTGGTCCCGGCTGCGCAGCCGTTTCGCCTTGCCCGATTGCGATTACAACCCAGACGTGTCGCGTCTCGCCCGGTGGTTCAGCGCCGATCCGACGGGATTCGCCGAATCGCTCAAGCAGTCG
The DNA here is from genome assembly GCA_018240545.1 of Pseudomonadota bacterium. Taxonomy (GTDB): domain Bacteria; phylum Pseudomonadota; class Gammaproteobacteria; order Xanthomonadales; family Rhodanobacteraceae; genus Rudaea. Next base: position 19,255 of record JAFEFP010000008.1, read on the forward strand.
CTTCCGTTCCTGGCGTTCGTCGCCCGGCAAATCGAAGCGCGCGACATGCCCGGCGAGTTCGCCCTGCTGCCCTACATCGAGAGCAACTACGTCGCGCTCGCCTCCAGCGGCGATCGCGCCGCCGGTATCTGGCAGTTGCTGCCGGATACCGCGCGTGAAGCGGGTTTGCGCATCCGACCCGATTACGATGGGCGCCTGGATGTCGTCGCGTCCACGGCTGCCGCGCTTGACCTGCTCGAACGCTACTACGATCGCTTCGGCGATTGGCGCGTGGCCGACATGGCGTTCAATGCCGGCCCGTATCGCATCGGCAGGCTGCTGGGTGACTCCGATGTACCGAACGGCGCGGCCGAACTCGGGCGCCTGCGCGTCGCGGCGCACACGCACCGCCATCTGGCCAAACTGCTGGCCGTCGCCTGCATCGTGACGGATCCATCGCGCTACAATGTGCAGCTTGCCGAGCCGGCCCCGGCCGATTGGCTGACCACCGTTTCCGTAACCATGCCGCTGGATCTGCAACTCGCCGCACGCCTGTCCGGCATGGATGCCGCGCGACTGCGCCAGCTCAACCCGGGTTACGTGCGCGGACGCATGCCTTCCACGGGCCCCTTCCGCTTGCTCCTGCCTCACGCGCAAGGCGAAATGCTGACCGCGGCCCTGGCCGAGCTGCCGCCGCCGCTGTGGCGCGAATGGCATGAAGTCACTTTGCAGCAACCCGAAGCATTGGCTGTGCTCGCGCAGGCTCACGACATTGACGCCCGCGCATTCGCCATGGCGAACGCGGTGCCGGTGGATGCAATCCTGATGGCGGGCACGCGCGTCCTCGTACCTGGACGCGGCGACAGGGTGACGGCACCCGCCGCCGCCCGAACACGCGGTGTGGACGATGCCGAAACGCACATCGTTCGCAGCGGCGATACGCTCTGGCGCATTGCCCGCACGGCGCACGTCGCCGTGTCCGACCTGCTGCAATGGAACAACCTGACGCGCGAGTCGCGTTTGCGCCCCGGCCAACGCCTGCGCCTGCAGGCGCCGGATCAGGACAGCCACACGGCACGCGCCATCGCCAGCCCGGACTGACGCCATCCGTCGAGCTGGGCTAGAATCCGCGTCTGGTTCAAGCCAATGGATTCGATCATGGGATTCCTGCAGGGCAAGCGCGCACTCGTCACCGGCATCATCAGCCAGCGATCCATCGCCTGGGGCATCGCTCAGGCCATGCATCGCGAAGGCGCGCAACTGGCCTTTACCTACGTGAATGACAAGCTCAAGCCGCGCGTCGATGAAGCAGCCGCGGCGTTCGGCTCGGACATCGTTCTGCCATGCGATGTTTCCAGCGACGCGCAAATCGAGCAATTGTTTGCGGACCTCGGCAAGCGCTGGGATGGTCTGGACATCCTGATCCATTCGATCGGCTTTGCTCCGGGCGAAGCGCTGACCGGCGAGTTCCTCGACGGCCTCACGCGCGAGAACTACAAGATCGCGCACGACATTTCCGCCTACAGCCTGCCGGCGCTGGCCAAGGCCGCGCGACCACTGATGCTAGGCCGCCATGGCGCCATCCTCACGCTCACCTATCTGGGTGCCGAGCGCGCGCTGGCCAACTACAACGTGATGGGCCTGGCCAAGGCGAGCCTGGAAGCCGGCGTGCGCTATCTTGCCTACAATCTCGGACCGGAAGGCACGCGGGTGAATGCGATTTCGGCCGGACCGATCAAGACCCTGGCCGCCGCCGGCGTCGCCAACTTCCGCAAGATGCTCGACCACGTCGAGCAAAATGCGCCGCTGCGTCGCAATGTAACCACCGAGGAAGTCGGCAATGCGGCCGCGTTCCTGTGTTCGGACCTGGCCTCGGGCATCACCGGCGAGGTGACCTATGTCGATTCCGGCTACAACATTCTCGGAATGACCGGTCTGTAGTTGCCGGAACCCCCGAGGATTGGGCGCGGAGCCTAAGGCAGGCGGTTCTCGGCAATTTCGATCTTTGCCGCCTTGCGCAGGCTGTCGACGAAGCCGCGCACCGCTTCGTAGCCCAGTCCCTGGCGCAACTGGTTCAGTGCCGCCTCGCGCGTGCGCGGGTCAAGTCTGGATGGATCGCCATCCTTGACCGCATCGAGCTGGAACAACGCGTACGTATCGCCATGGAGCGCAACCATGCCCGGTTCCGACTTGCCGACCGTGGGCGGCGGCAATGCGAAGACCGCATCGATCAGCGGCTTTTCCAGGTTGGCCGCATTGCGGCCGATGCCTTTCTCCTCGACGGGCGCGAGCTTGAGTTCCGTGGCGACCTTGTCCAGCGCTTCGCCCTTCTGCAGACGCGCGAACAGCGTGTCGGCGCGCTCCTTGGCCGCCTTGGCGGTCTGCTGCGCGGTCAGCGTGGCGCGAATTTGCTCGCGCACCGCATCGAGCGGCTTGGGTTCGGGCTTGGCGTGCTGGTCCACGCGCACGACCACGATGTGATCGGTGCCCAGTTCGATCGGATCGGACGTGTTGCCCTCGGTCAGCACGTTGTTGGAAAACGCGGCCTTGACCACGGCGGGATTGGCGGCGATGCCGGTGCCACCGCTGCGTGCAAACAGCCCGGTCTTCTGCACGGCCAGGCCCAGCGCCTTTGCCGCCGGAGCCAGCGAAGTGGGATCCTGGTAGATGGCGTCGGTGAGCTTGCCCGAAATGTCGCTATAGGCATGCTCGCGTTGCTCGTCGACATACTTGCTGGCCAACTCGGCCTTGACCTCGTCGAAGCTGCGCACGGCTTGTGCCTTGACGTCGCGCAGCCAGATGATGTGATAGCCGTCTTCGGACTTGACCGGATCGGACACATCACCCTTCTTCAGCGAAAACAGCGCCGCCTCGAACGCGGGATCGGTCACGCCCTTTTCCAGCCAGCCCAGATCGCCGCCCTGCACTTTTGAACCCAGGTCGTCGGAGTCGGCCTTGGCCAGCGTGGCGAAATCCTTGCCCGCCTTGAGTTCCTTCTCGATCGATTCCGCCTTGGCGAGCGCAGCCTTCTGTGCCGCCGCATCGGCATTCTTGCCGACGGCGATGAGGATATGCGATGCCTCGCGCTGTTCGGGGCTGACGAACCTGGACTTTTGCGCGTCGTACATCTGCTTCAGCGCGGCGTCGTCGGGCTTGGCATCGACCTGCATCTTCGCGGCATCGATCTCGACGTAGTCCAGCGACACCTCTTCCGGCGTCATGTAATCCTTGCCATGCGCCTGGTAATACGCTTCGACCTCCGCATCGGTCACCGGCGCCGTGGCACCGGGCCGGGACAATTTCACGAACCAGAAATCACGGGTCTGGTCGCGCAGGCGCAGGTACTCGTTGACATCGGTCGCGGTGACCACGCTGGACAGGGCAATCTGGCTGGTAAGCTGTCGCAAGGCAATGTCCTGGCTCACGCTGCGCTCGAATTCTTCCGGGGACTTGCGCTGCGCGGCCAGCAACAGGCGGTACTGGTCCGGGCTGAACTTGCCGTCGAGCTGGAACGCGGGAATGCTCATGATTTCCTCACGCACCGCACTCACCGGCACGACCGCGCCGAGCGTGTCGTTGGCCTGCAGCAACAGTTGTTCACTGATCATCTGGTCGAGCAGTTCGCGCTTGCGTTCGGGCGTGTCAAAGGCCTGCGCGTCGAACTGCGCGCCCAGCATGCGCTGCGTCTGCGCGCGGTAGTTGTTGTAGCGGTCGCGGAACTCGTCCTGCGAAATCTCATGGCCGTTGACCTTGGCGACGTAGGTTTCGCTGCGCGGATTGAAATACTGCTGGATGCCGAAGAAGCCGCCGAACACCACGCCGATGATGCCAAGGACGACCTTGACGAACGGACCGGAGAATCTTTCGTGAAGCGTGCGAGCCATAAGCGACACCGTGAGGACAAAATAAAGGGCGCCAAGTGGCGCCCTTCGTGAAAACGTGGCGGAGTGGACGGGACTCGAACCCGCGACCCCCGGCGTGACAGGCCGGTATTCTAACCAGCTGAACTACCACTCCGCGTTGTTTCCGAAAATCCTGCGGCCTGGGCTGCAGGATTCCCTTGCGGAATGATCCGCATCGAGGCACTGGTGGGTGCTGAGGGGTTCGAACCCCCGACCCTCGCCTTGTAAGGGCGACGCTCTACCACTGAGCTAAGCACCCCTACGGAATACCTTTCGGGCAAGCCGCTTAGTTTATGGCATCCTTGAGCGCTTTGCCAGCCTTGAATGACGGATTCTTCGACGCCTTGATCTTGATCTGCTGGCCGGTGCGCGGATTGCGTCCGGTACGCGCGGCGCGCTTGCGCACGACGAAGGTGCCGAACCCGACCAGGGCCACGGTTTCGCCTTTCTTCAACGCCTTCTTGACGACTTCGATGACGGCTTCCACCGCCTTGCCGCCTTCAACCTTGGTCAGGCCGGCATGATCGGACACAGCACTAATAAATTCTGCTTTGTTCATTTATCTCTCCCGAGCGGATTCTGATGGCCGCAACGTGTGATGTCTGCGCGATGCGATGCTGATCCGCCGCCGGATGCCAACACCCGCAACGCTTCCCCGCGACCGCCCGGACTTGTGGTCTCCCGGATCGCGGCGCAGACTTTATACCAGCGCCCGCGAACGGGCGCAACACAAGCCGCCATGCGGGATTGCGGGAATTCAAAAAAGCGCGGAAACCGCCATCAATCGGAAATTTTCCGCTTGACACGCAGGCCGGAAAGTTGCATGCACCGCCAGCAGAAGCTCAGTGCGCACGCGGATGCGTGTCCTCGGCCTCGTCCTTGCGTACCGGCTCCAGAGTGGACTTTTCCGCATTTTCCACTTTTGCCGGAAGGGGAGCCAGCGGCCGCTCGAGCGCCAGGTCCAGAACTTCGTCGATCCAGCGCACCGGCTTGATCGTGAGCGAGCCGGTAACGTTCTTCGGGATGTCGGCGAGATCCTTCTGGTTCTCCTCGGGGATGATCACGAGCTCGATGCCGCCACGGTGCGCCGCCAGCAGCTTTTCCTTCAGACCGCCGATCGGCAACACGCGGCCGCGCAGGGTGATCTCGCCAGTCATGGCCACGACCGAACGCACCGGGTCGCGGGTCAGCGCCGAAACCAGCGCCGTGCACATGGCAATGCCGGCGCTGGGGCCGTCCTTGGGCGTGGCGCCCTCGGGTACGTGCACGTGGATGTCGTACTTGTTGTGGAATTCCGGATCGATGCCCAGGCGCTCGGCGCGCGCGCGCACCACCGACAGCGCGGCCTGAATGGATTCCTGCATCACCTCGCCGAGTTGACCGGTGTGGATCAACTTGCCCTTGCCGGGCACCACGGTCGCCTCGATGCTGAGCAGGTCGCCGCCCACTTCGGTCCAGGCCAGACCGGTGACGAGGCCGAATTCGTTCTTTTGCTCGGCGCGGCCATACGTGAACTTGCGCACGCCGAGATAATGCTCGAGGTTCTTCGAGGCGATCGACACCTTGCCGCGCTTCTTCGCGCCCTTGTCGGCAGCCAGCGTGAGTTCCTTGACCACCTTGCGGCAGATCTTGGAAATCTCGCGCTCGAGATTGCGCACGCCCGATTCGCGCGTGTAATAGCGCACCATGTCGCGCAGTGCCGCCTCCGCGATATGGATCTCGCTGTCGCGCAATCCGTTCGCCTTGACCTGTTTGGTCAACAGATAGCGCTGCGCGATGTGGATCTTCTCGTCCTCGGTGTAGCCGGGGATACGGATCACTTCCATGCGGTCGAGCAGGGGCCCGGGAATGTTCAGCGAATTGGCCGTGGCGATGAACATGACCTCGGACAGGTCGAAATCCACCTCGAGGTAATGGTCGTTGAACGCATGATTCTGCTCCGGATCGAGCACCTCGAGCAGCGCCGAGGACGGATCGCCGCGGAAATCCATCGACATCTTGTCGATCTCGTCGAGCATGAACAGCGGGTTGCGCGTGCCGACCTTGTTCATGTTCTGCACGATGCGGCCGGGCATCGAACCGATGTAGGTACGGCGATGGCCGCGGATCTCGGCCTCGTCGCGCACGCCGCCCAGCGACATGCGCACGAACTTGCGGTTGGTCGCGCGCGCGATGGACTGG
>JAFEFP010000090.1 GCA_018240545.1 Pseudomonadota bacterium
AGGTTCGGCGGGAAGGAACGGTCAATTTCCTTCGGCAGTTACCCGACCGTCACGCTTGCCGAAGCGAATCGGCGAGCCGACGATGCCCGCCGCCTGCTCCGCGACGGTATTGATCCCGTTGAACATCGACGCATGGCGAAGCTGGAACGGCGGCGCGTCGTCGCAAACACCTTCGGCGCCGCAGCCGAAGCGTGGTATCAATTCCGTCTGCCAAGTTGGAAGGCCGCCACGTCCGAAAAGGTGAGGCAGTATCTCGACAAGGATATCCTGCCATCGTTGCGCCAGCGCCCGCTCGCGAATCTGACTCCGCCAGACTTGGCCGATGCCATTGCAAAGATCGAAGCGCGCGACGCGGCAAACGTTGCGAAAAAGGCCCGGCAGTGGATCAAGTCCATTTTCAGCTTTGCCATAGCCTGCGGACTGACAAAAGACAACCCTGCCGAACACTTGGGCGCCATCTCGCAACCGTTGCCCCCGAGCGAGAGCTATGCACACCTTCAGCAGGGCGAATTGCCGGAACTGCTACGCGCCCTCGATGAGTACACGGGCTCGCCGCTCACCGTCGGCGCAATCCGGCTAGCGCTATGGACTGCGAATCGGCCAGGCATTACGCGTACCCTGCGGTGGGCGGAACTCGACCTAGATAACGCGCTGTGGACTGTCGAGAAGGGGCGCGAGGGAATGAAGCGCGGGTATGCGCACCTGACTCCACTGCCCCGCCAAGCCGTCACGATGTTGCGCGATCTGCACCGCACCAGTGGCACATTCGAACACGTGTTTATCGGTCGCAACGATCCGCGCCAGGCTATGAGCGATGCGGCCGTAAACTCGGCGCTGGCAAAGATGGGATTCAAGGGTCGCCAGACGGCACACGGCTTCCGCCATCTCGTGTCGACGGCGTTGAATGAGCTTGGCTACGAATCTGATTGGGTCGAGCGCCAGCTCGCGCATGGCGACCCGGACAAGATTCGCGACACATATAACAAAGCCGCTTATCTGGAACCGCGCCGCAAGATGATGCAGGCCTGGGCGGACTATCTGGACAAGCTACGAAGAGGTGCGAAGGTGACGCCGATCATGCGGAAGGCCGGTTGACATGCGCACGCGAACGGGAGCAAAGCGCGCGGCGGACTTTGTGGAAGATGTCCTGCGCCGCGTCCAGCGGGTCACTGGCATCAACAAAGACGACCTGGCGAAGATTGAAGTCGAAGTGCGTGGCTATTGGGGCGGCGAGAGGCCATATATCGCCAAAACGGGTAGCCGTTCGCGCGCCTGCATTACGGCGCGCGACGCAGCAATTCGTGATGCGCACAAGCGCGACGTTCCCGTCGCGCACCTTGCACTACGGCATAGTCTGTCCGAGCGAATGATTCGCATGATTCTGAGTAAAGTCGAGCCGTGAATTCTGACAAGGCTCGCGCTAGACATGCTGCCGCCGATTGGGGTATCCCCGACTGGAAGGATGCAAATGCGTATCTACCATGGGATGCGCCAAGGTGGGCATTCATGTGGGAATTCTGGCGTCGTTCCGAGCAGGCGCGTAAGTGTTGGCTTGCGCTCGAAGAGCAATTTCGAAATCCGGAAGTTTTTGTCGACGAAGCTACGGGCATGCACTACCCGGGATATCTTAGTCCGCGAAGCAGCCATTGGTGGCGAGACGGAAATGAGATCTCCTACGATGGCCGCTTGCAATCATTTTTCGATAGCCCGAACGAGAGTTTTATCATGCTCGGACTATCAGGCGAACGCGTAATGGTGCCGGGCGCAAAATCAGAACGCCACCACCTTGACGTGCGGATCGATTTGCGCGGATCGCTGCGCGATCAAATTGCATGCATCGATCGGCTCGCGGCGGCGAGACAGCATGAACTCATCGACAAGGAAGTCATCGAAAAGCCAAAGATCTTCCGCCGCGATGTTAAGACACGGCATCTGCTCCCGGCTTTCCTTCGGATACTCGATGCAAGAGAGACCAGCGTCGCAACGCTCAGTGCGATTCAGGGCGAACTCCTGAAAGACCGTGAACTGAAACGTTGGCTGCAATCTGGGTCCAAGGCAATTGAAGGGCAATACAGCATAGCGAAGCGCTTGCGCGACGGAGAATGGCGAGAGCTTCGATTCATTCAGTCGAAAATGAAGCCGCTCGACGTGATCGAAAAACGTCCCCAAAAATCTGAGCGCGAAAAATAGGGATGCGGTAGTCACAGAAAAATGGCTTCATCGTCCGCGCCATTCCAGTGAGGTGCGGGCATGAATAAGCAAGTCCACAAAAAGGAAACAAGGCTTCTTCGCCTTCCGGACGTCATGGCCTTGACGTCCCTGCGCAAATCCCAGTTGTACGCACTGGCGAAGTCAGGGCAATTCCCGCAGCCGCTCAAGTTGTCCGAGCGCTGCTCGGCATGGTCAGAAATGTCTGTCCGGGCTTGGATTGCCGAGCGCATCGCCGCAGCCGAGCAAAGCCGGAAGTCCGGAAAGGCGGGCGCATGAACACTCCCGCCTCACTGCACGAACTCGCCGCGACTGGCGCGATCAGCGCCGAGATCGAAATCGACCTCGACGGCGCGCGCTCGATCGCGCTGCGCTTCATGGGCAACGCGCCGGATGCAGTCGTCGCGCAGGCGAATGGCGCTTATCTGCGCTCGATCGCCGATTCGCTGGCGCACGCCGGGCAGATCGTTGCCCTGGATTGCCTGGAGCAAGACGCCGACGATCCGCAGTCTTTGCGCACGAAAGAAACGGCGCTGAATCTATTCACGGCCGTTCGGCTGTTAGGCGGCCTAGCCGCAGGCCTGCAGAGATTCGAGCGCGCGCTGACCGCAACGCGCGAATCGAATGACACGGTGTCGCCATGATCGACGACTTTATCCGCGTCTCCGAAAAACAACTGCAGCGGCGAATCAATCTGGAGTTGGCACCAAAAGGCTGTCGGCTCGTAAAGCCACGCGGTAAAGCCATCAGGACAATGGGGCGCTATTGCATAGTTGAAGTAGCGGCCCACGGTACGCAACCGGAGCCGATTCGAACATTCGTCGACATCGAAGCGTTGGCGCGAGGTCATCGGCTCATGTCTTCGTTCGAGATTCTTGAATCGCGGACCGAACAATGAAAGTCCAGCTGTGGACGTTTACCGACTCCCCACTACTTGCCCGGGGAACGCTGATCGCACAACCATCCGCGGAAAGCATCGATGCCGACTAAGGCACAGGTCGAGCGCGTGCGGGCCTACGTCGTCGCCACAGTGCGGCGCTGTGGCGGTTTCGCCGCTGCGGCACGCCAGCTTGGGGTAGCGCCAAAGACGGCACGTGCGGCAGCGAGTGAGCCGTGGCTCCTGCTCGGGCAAACCATTGTCCACTTGCTGCGCGTTGCTGACGGGCGGCGCGTGCCTTCGCGGAAGAAAACAAAACGCGTTCCCGCTTGCGCGCCCATCGATACGCCTGGCGTGATTGATCTGGCCGACGGGCGCAGGCGCCTCAAGCGAAAGACCCCGCGCCCCTCAGGTGCGAAGACGGCGCGGCACGACGTGGCTGTGCTGAATTTCAGTAGCAGGGCCGGTGCAAAGGTACTACCTGGCAGTTCGGTATGCGGGTAAGAAGACCGCATTTTTCGCGTAGATAGTGACCATGCAAATTACTGAAATCACTTGGCTATTTGCATGACGGTCGCCGCAAACTACGCCGATGTGCTCGACCAGCTGCGCGATGCCGGCCTGATAGTCCCCGACCTGATCGTCGGCAAGCTACAGCGATGCAAGGTCGAAGGCGATCGCGAACGCCGCGGCTGGTATTCCCTGCATGATGTTGTCACCTCCGGCGGCGCGACGCTGCTCTTCGGCAGCTTCGGCGTGTGGCGCGGAGCCGACAACGGTGTGCGCAAGATCGAGCTGCGAAAGACCGAACTGACGCCGGAACAGCGGTCCGCGATGAAAGCCCGGGCGCGCGAGGATCGCGCACGCATCGAACGCGAGCGCGCCGCTGAGGCCAAGCGCGCCACAAACCGCGCGCGCGCCGTGTGGCTGCGCTGCTCGCCGACCGGCGAATCGGAATACTTGGCGCGCAAGGGCGTCGCCGCGCACGGCGTCCGCTTCTCTCCCAGCGGCGCGCTCGTGATTCCCCTGCTCGACACTCTCGCCAACGTGCACGGCCTGCAAGTCGTCCGCACTCGGAAGGCCGCGAAGAATGCCCATCGGCCGGAGAAGGAATTCTTTCCGGCTGGCCTGGCGACGAAGGGGCATTTCTTCCTGATCGGGACCCCTGCGCCAATGGGTGTTCTGCTCGTCGCCGAAGGATATGCCACCGCTGCGAGCCTGCACGAGGCGACGCTGCTGCCTGTCGCGGTCGCCTTCTATGCCAACAACATCGCGCCGGTCGCGGTCGCGCTGCGCAAACGCTACAAATCGCGGATCCTGATCTGCGCCGACGACGACGCGTTTACCGAAGGCAACCCAGGCGTGACGTATGGCAGCGCCGCGGCGGCCGAAGTGGGCGGCGCGTGGACTCGACCGGCATTCGCCGACGAAGCGGCGCGGCGCGAAGCCTTTGAAAAGCGCCATCTCAAATTTACTGACTACAACGATCTGCACGCGATTGATGGCCTGCACGTCGTCCGCGACCAGATCGAGCGCAAGCTCGCCGCGCTTGACTGGAAACCCGTGCAGGCGGCAAAGACCGCCCAGGACGCGGCCCTGAAACCGATTCACACGCCGGACGAGCTCTTGCGGCGCTACACACTTGTCTACGGGATGAAGGGCGCGCATTTCGACAGTGAGGAACGATGCCTCATCGCCGACAGCGACGTGCGCAATATCTGCGTGCACAAGGAAGTATGGCGTGCATTCTGCGAATCGCCCGAACGCCGGATCGTGCGCGCCGACGCCGTTGGGTTCGATCCAGGCGAAACCGATCCGATGATCACCTGCAACCTGTGGGCAGGCTGGCCGAACAAGCCCGAGCGCGGCGAATGCAGCAAGCTGCTCGAACTCCTGCAGCACATGTGCGGTGGCGACCGGTCCGAACGCGGACTCTACCGATGGGTGTTGAACTGGATCGCCTGCCCTATCCAGCACCCCGGCGCCAAGATGAAGACGGCCCTCGTGCTGCATGGACCCCAAGGCACCGGAAAAAATCTTTTCTTCGAAGCCATCATGGCGATCTATGGACGCTACGCCGGAATCATCGATCAGCACGCACTTGAGGACAAATTCAACGATTGGGCCAGCCGCAAGCTATTCCTGATCGCCGACGAAGTGGTCGCGCGAAGCGACCTGTTCCACGTGAAAAACCGGCTGAAGTCTTTCATTACCGGACAATGGATTCGGATAAATCCGAAGGGCATGCCGGCCTACGAGGAAAAAAATCACGTCAACATCGTCTTTCTATCGAACGAATCGATGCCAGTCGCGCTCGATGAAGACGACCGTCGCCATGCGGTCATCTTCACGCCAGACAAGCGCGAGCCGGAGTTCTACCGCGCCGTCGCGGAAGAGATCGCAGCCGGCGGCGTTGCTGCCCTGCATGACTACTTGCTCGGCCTGGACCTAGGCGACTTCGATGAGGCCACGCCGCCGCCGAAGACCGAGGCAAAAGCCGACCTGATCGACGACGGCTTGGACACCATCACCCGTTTCTACTACGCGCTGCGCGATGGCGATGTCGGCACGGTACCATTCATCGCCGCCCTTTCGGATGAACTCTACAAAGTATACAAATGCTGGTGCGCACGCTGCGGACTGCGGCCGGCGTCACAGCCGAAGATGCTTGGGCAGCTCAAGCGCAAGCATCGCGTGCCGTCCGCTCGCAAGTATTACCAGCTTCAAGGCGACCTGTCGCGCAGTGCGCGTTCCTTTGTTATGCTCGCTCAGGCGCCGGTTGGCGAAAGCGAATCGGAATGGCTCGGCCGTTGCGTCGTCGCGTTCGAACGGGCAACCGCTGACTACACCGAGGCCGCCGCGTGAGCCTCATATACCGGACAAAGCCGGTATATACCGGGTTTCATACCGGGTTCCCGATTGGTCCGCAGGCCAAGCGCGGCGCGGCTTCTACCGGATATACCGGGTTTCGAGACTACTCCCCTTGCACGTGCACGCACGCAGCGCGCACGCGCGCGCGCACACACACGTACTTCATCACCCACTTTTTCCAGAGAAAATGCGAAAAGGCGGTATGGAGCCCACGGCTCCGGCATCCTTCCCTTGCGATACCAGGGTCCGATACAAATCCACTTCGTTCCCACACGCGCGGCATCACCTCCACTAGCGGGGCGGGGAGCGAAAAGAAACAGATCGGGCAAGCCGACTGTTTCGGCGCTTGCACGCCGCTTCCGAAGGATCGGCGGTCGTGAATTCGGATGTGGCACGTCACCTGCAGCGCGTGCTGGAGACGCGCATGGTCGACGACGCCGCCGCGGTATGGCTCGCTGCGGGCCTCGCCGCATGGATGCGCCCAGGCTCGGACCTGCAGCTTTCTGCCTGCCTAGGGTTGCCGACGAGCGCAACGCGCGCGCGCAAGGTGTTGCGCGACGATTACCTGATCGATGCCGCCGCCGGGATTCCCGGGGGCACCTGGGAGCGCGCAAGGGCGATGCTTGGGCATGTGCGCCGATTCGCGAATCAGCGTCGTCGACGCTGGGCTGCGAGCGGTATCCCGCAAACCGCCAGTCGCGAGGAAGTCGCTCTCGCCAGGGCATTCGGCACCGGCGCACCGATGCCGGACTGCATCGAGGCGTTCCGGATCATTCTCGCCAAATAGCCACCCAATGAAATTGACCGAGTTTTTTGGGTGAGTTGGTGGAACGATTGTGCTGGCGATAACTCCCAGCAACGAGGAAAGACATGAATCATGAACAGTTCGAGCGCGCCGCGTTCGCCATTTTCGAACGCCAAATCGCGCGATCTTCGATTATGGATTCTAACGCGCGCGCCTACTCGCAACTTTTGCGGCGCGGCGTCGGTGAAGAGTTTATAGACGGCAAGGCTGCTGATTTCGCGCTGCGCCAACACAATGAACTTTCAGCAGTGTGCGGTGATGCACCGCACGGCGGTTTCTGGATGCCGCTCGTTTCGCGGCCGCAAACTCGTGATCTAAACGCATCGACCGGTGCCGCTCTCATTGCGACGCATGTCGACGCTTCGATGATTCCGAGCCTGGTGCCACAATCTGCGGTTATTGCATCGGGTGCGCGCATCGTTCCTGTCAATAGTGCCGGCGCGTTTGCATTGCCGAGAATTGCTACCGGCGCGACGGTTTCGGTCACTGCTGACGGTAGCATGGCTGCCGGCGGCGATCCGACCAATGACCAGTGCGTGATTACACCATTCACAATTTCCGCGACGATCAAAGTATCCAGACGGCTGTCGGTTCAATCCGTCTTCGGCACGATGCTGGAAAGTGCCATTTCCGGCGATCTTCAAAAGATGGCCTTCGCCGAATTGGATCGCCTGATTCTCGCCGGTGCCGGAACCGGCGAGCCGCAGGGCATCATCGGAAATACCGACGTCGCGGCTTATGCGGCAGGAATCAATGGCGCGGCGCCGACTCCGGCGATGCTCAATGCGATGGAAAATGAACTCGGCAGAGCATATTCGGGCGGCGCGTTGACCTGGTTCATCAATTCGGCAATGCGCAAAACCGTACGCGAGGTGGCAACCGGCGCGGGCCTGGCGCCGCTGTGGAGCGATGACAATGCCTTGCTCGGATATTCGACTGTT
>JAFEFP010000091.1 GCA_018240545.1 Pseudomonadota bacterium
GGCGCGATCGCGGGCGTGATGGTCGCCGATTACTGGATCGTGCGCCGGCGCCAGCTCGACATCACCGACCTGTACCGCGTGGACGGCCAGTATCCGCGCTGGAATTGGGCCGCGTTCGTCGCGATGGCCATTGCCGTAGTACCGGTCATCCCGGGCTTCATCGCGGCGTCAACCACGCCGGGCGGTGTCGTGTCGAACCCGGGTTTCGTCGATAGCCTGTACACCTACGGCTGGTTCTTCACCTTCGCCGTCGCGCTGGTGGCGTATTGGGCGATGCAGGTGACTACCGGAAAGGCGCGCGCGGCGCGAACTTGATCAGGTAAGTTTTTTCTCGTCATTCCGGCAGGGATTGCCGGAATCCAGTGGCCACGGATGGCATCCATGCAGTCTGGATACCGGCAATCCATGCCGGTATGACAGGATTCTTTCGGCGTGTCTCAAGCGTTTCCGGGCATGCCGTTCAAACCCCGATATCCTCGTTCCACAACTCAGGCCGCGCCGCGATGAACTCGCGCATCATCGCGATGCAGGTTTCGTCCTGCACCACGTCGACGGTAACGCCGCGCGAGCGCAACAGGTCTTCGTCGCCCATGAAGGTACGGTTCTCGCCGACGATGACCCTGGGTATGCCGTAGAGCAGGATCGTGCCGCTGCACATGGGGCAGGGCGACAGCGTGGTGTAAAGCACGCACTCGCGATAAATCCTGGCCGGTTGCCGACCCGCGTTCTCGAACGCATCCATCTCGCCGTGCAGCACGGTCGAGCCGCGCTGCACGCGGCGATTGTGTCCGCGACCGATGATGCGCCCGGCATGCACGATGACCGAGCCGATCGGGATGCCGCCTTCGTTCAATCCCTGGCGGGCCTCGTCGATGGCGGCTTGCAGGAATGCGTCCACGGAATCGCTCCGATGTGGATGATCCGGGACTCTAGCATGCGCCGGTTCATGCGCGGGCGCTTGTTGCTCGCGTCACGTTGCAGGTGCGCCGTTGGAGGCGGACAGATAACCGGCGATCGCGGCGCGCGCGGCGGGTTCGTCCAGCGTCGGCGCATGGCCGCGTCCGGGAATCGTCGCCGCGCGCAGCGTCGGCAGGCGTGCGCGCATCTTCGCCACCGTGGCTTCCGCGAGCACGTCGGACAATTCACCGCGCAGCACGAGCACGGGCTTGCCGGCGAGCAGGTCGAATACCGGCCACAGGTCGGGCGTGGCCGAACCGCTCGCCAGTCCTCGCGCGATGCCGGGGTCGTAGTCAAATTTGATAACGCCGTCGCTGTCGCGGAAACAACTCGCCCGCGCGTAGGACGACCAATCGGCGGGACCGAAGTCCGGGTAGGCGGTAGCGTAGTTCGCGGCCATGCGTTGCGCGGCTTCGGCCCACGTCGTCATCGGCGCGGCCGATTTGCCCGTGTAGCTGGCGATGCGGGCGATGCCGCGCGGATCCAGTTCCGGGCCGGCATCGTTGAGCACGACGTGCAGCACGCGTTGCGGCGCCAGCGCGTTCATGCCCATCGCCATCAGCGCGCCGAGCGAGGTGCCGATCACGCCGAAGGTATCGATGCCGAGTGCGTCGAGCAAGCCGAAAATGTCGCTGCCGTAAACGTCCGGCCGGTAGTTTTCGGAATTCGGATCGCGCGCCGAGCGCCCGCGACCGCGCAGGTCGGGGCAGAGCACGCGGTAGCGGCGGGAGAGTTCCTCGGCCAGCGCTTCGAAGTCCTTCGAATTTCGCGTCAGTCCGGGCAGGCACAGCAGCACCGGGGCGTCGGCGCGCGGGCCGGGATACTCGCGCGCATACAGGCGCAGTCCGTCGGTGCTGTCGTGATAGGTGTCCGCGTAAGCCGGCATCGTTGTCCCTCGTGGCAGAATCGGGTTATTGATCAAATCGTGAATTTCGCGAGAATAGCGCGACCGTCGTGTTGGAAACGTGTGCATGCCCAAGCCGCCCGCCGTTCCGAAATCCGCCGCCGCGCGCAAGCGTCCGCCGCAACGCCGCGCTGCACCCGACGCTGCGCTTGCCGATTCGGGCAAGGCCGCGCGCAGCCGGCGCACGCAGGCGCGCATCCTCGATGCGGCAGAAGAGTTGTTCTCGCACCACGGCATCTATGGCGTGAGCATTCGCGACATTGCCGATCGTGCCGGCGTCGACACCGCGCTGCTGCACTACCACTTCGCGAACAAGGACGGCATCTACGAGGCGGTGATGCTGCGCCGCGCCGGCGATGTCAACGAGGCGCGGAAAAGGGCGATGGACGACTACGCGCGCAAGTCCGGCGGCAAGCCCAGCATCGAGGGCATCGTCCGCGCCTACATGCAGCCGGTGTTCGAGCGCCTGCGCACGGGCGGTCGCGGCTTCAACAATTACGCGGCGCTGATTGCGCTGGCGAACAACTCGGCGTTGTGGGGCGGCGGCACGGTGAAGGAGTATTTCGATCCGGCGGTGCAGCGCCTGGTCGACCTGTTGCGCCTGGCCCTGCCCAAGGCGCGCGAGGAGGACTTGTACTGGGGTTACCAGTTCCTGTCCGGTGCGCTGACCCTGAGCTATTCGCGCAACGCGCGCATCGAGGGGCTTTCGCACGGGCGTTGCCGCGCCAACGACTATGCGGCGATCGAACCACGCCTCGTGGCGTGGTGCGCGGCCGGCCTGCGCGCGCTCGGCGCGTGCCGCTGAGTCCGGCCCAATCCGCGTTCCATTGCATTGCTGCATTGCGACTTGCACGTTTTGCCAAGGTGCTGTTAGTTTATTCACCAATAAATAAATAATGCAATCTGCGCCGCACCACGACGCTGCCCCCGACATGTCATCCGGAGAATCGAGAATGAACAGGAAGCCATTGAGTTTCGTCATCGCCGCATTGCTCGCGAGCGCTGCGGCGCAGGTCGCGGCCGATCCCGCCACGGCGGTTGCCGCCGATGCCGCCGCGACGGCGCCGAATGCCACGGACGCCGCGGCAGCGAAGAAAAACGCGACCGCGAAAGGCAGCGACTCGGTCACGTCGCTGGAAAGCATCACCGTCACCGCACGGCGCCGCGCGGAACTGCTGCAGGACGTGCCGATCGCGGTCACCGCGTTGTCCGCCACGGCACTCCAGACGCAGAACATCCAGAGCCTCAACGACCTCGCCGGCAACGTGCCCAATCTGGTGATCCACGACGCGCGCGGCAGCAATTCGACCATCACCACGTATATCCGCGGCGTCGGCCAGTCCGATCCGACCTGGGGTTCGGATCCAGGCGTTGGCATTTACCTCGACGACGTCTACATCGCGCGACCGCAGGGCGCATTGCTCGACGTGTTCGACGTGCAGCGCATCGAAGTGCTGCGCGGCCCGCAGGGCACCTTGTACGGCAAGAACACGATCGGCGGCGCGATCAAATACGTTTCGCGCGACCTGCCCACGCAGGACGAAGGCTATGCGCAAGTCGACGCCGGCAACGAGGGCCGTGCCAACCTGAAGCTGGGCCTGGGCGGCGCCACCGACGACGGCCAGTTCCGCGCGCGCGTGGCCTACGCCTCCCTGCACCACGACGGCTATGGCGAAAACCTCAACACCGGCGATTCGGTCAGCAACCAGAACACCAATGCCGGACGCATTTCCGCGGGCTTCTTTCCGAAGGACGTGCCGGTGGATTTCCAGTTCAGCGCCGACACCGTGCACGACAATTCCAACCCGCGTGGCGCGCGCATGCTCGCGCCGAACAAGTTCACGCCAACCTACCAGCCACTGGACAGCGATTACGACGTGCGCAGCGGCATGCCCAGCATCAATCCCACGCACATGGTCGGCGAGTCGTTCCGCGTGAACCTTTACGCGAACGACGCGTGGACGTTCAAGTCGATCACCGCACACCGCCAGTCCAACACGCTGACCAACATCGACTTCGACACCACGCCCTTGCCCATAGCCGACGTGCAGGCGTACTACCGCGACAGCCAGACCTCGCAGGAATTCCAGGCCAACTACCAGGGCAATGGCGGCACCAGCGGCGTTGTCGGGTTCTACTATTTCGACGGCACCGCGGCCGGCTGGATCCACAACAATTTCTTCAACGCGCTGTTCGGCGTGACCGGCGGCAAGGTGGATACGCGCAGCTACGCCGCCTACACCGACTGGACGTGGTCGCTGGCCGAGCGCTGGCAACTGTCCGCCGGCGCGCGCTTCACCGACGAAAAGAAGCACGCCATCGTCAACAACTACACCACGGCGAACGCGAGCTTCGGCGCTCCGGTTGCGGTCACCGCCAATTTCGACCGCTCGCGCCAACCGAGCAATTTCTCGCCGCGCCTCTCGCTGCTGTACAAGCTCAACGACGAAACGAACCTGTATGCCTCGCTTGCACGCGGTTTCAAGTCGGGCAGCTACAACATCCGCGCCAACACCTTGGCGGTGCCGGTGGCGGACCATCCGGTCGCCGACGAAGTACTGGATACCTTCGAGTTTGGCAGCAAATCGAGCTTTGACGATGGCCGCTTCGCGCTCAACGCCGACGTGTTCTACACGCGCTACCGCGACATCCAGTTGTCGGTGTTCACCTCGTTCACCCAGGCCAACGGCACGCCGGGTTTCTACGGTGACTTCACCAACGCCGGCAAGGCGCACGCCTACGGCATCGAAGCGGAATTCGCCTGGCGCCCGATCGAGAACTGGTCGGTGATCGGCAACGTCGCCGGGCTGCATACGCAGTACGACGAGTACCTCACCAATGGCATCAACATCGCCGACAAGCAACGCTTTGCCGCCGCGCCGAACGGACAGGCTGGCCTCAACCTTGAATATGCAACGCCGGTGAGCTTTGGCGGCAACGTGCGCGCACGCGTCGGCTACACCTACCAGACCAGGGTTTTCCCGACCACCGACCTCAGCCACGTGATCGCGCAAGGCCCTTACGGCCTGCTTGGCGCAACCCTGATCTGGAATCGCGACGCGCACTGGACTTTTGCCTTGCAGGGCAGCAACCTTGCGAACAAGTCGTACCGCACCGACGGGTACAACATTCCGGCACTGGGCGTGTTGACCGGGTTCTACGGCGCCCCGCGCATGGTGTTCGGCAGCGTGAAATACACGTTCTGATTGCGCTTCCCGGCGGCTGTGTCAGGGCAGCCGCCGGGAGGCCGGGACATGCGAATGCAAGACGGCACAGCGCTGCAAGCGACAAGCGACACGGCAGTGCGCGCGCGCTGGATTGCGTTGATCGCGCTGATCGTCGTCTACACCCTGAATTTCGTCGATCGCCAGATCCTGAGCATCCTCAAGGAACCGATCGCCGCCGAACTGCATCTGTCCGATACCCAACTCGGCCTGCTCGGCGGATTCGCGTTCGCGCTGTTCTACTCCGTGCTCGCGATTCCCGCGGCCTGGCTCGCCGATCGTACCTCGCGCACCTGGGTGATCGCTGGCGGTCTGTTGCTGTGGTCTGGCTTCACCGGCATGAGCGGCCTGGCTTCCGGATTCGCCCTGCTGTTCGTCGCGCGCATGGGCGTGGGCGTCGGCGAAGCCGGTGGCGTCGCGCCCGCCTACAGCCTGATCGCCGATTATTTTCCGCCGGGACTCCAGGCGCGCGCGCTGGCGCTGTATTCGTTCGGCATCCCGGTGGGCAGCGCCGCCGGGGTGTTGTTCGGCGGGCTCGTCGCGCATGCGGTCAACTGGCGTTTCGCCTTCCTCGTGCTGGGGGCGGTGGGCATCGTGCTGGTGCCGGCGTTCCTGCTGACGGTGCGCGATCCGCCGCGCCGTGCGAGTTCCGCAACGCGGGCGCCGCTGGCACTTCACGCCGTGGCGCGGCTCGCCGCGCGCAAGCCCACGTTCTGGTTGCTCGCATTCGGCTGCGGCAGTTCATCGCTGGTTGCTTATGGATTGATGTACTGGTTGCCGACCTTCCTTGCGCGTTCGCTGGGCATGGACCTCGTCGCACGCTCGGAACTGCTCGCCGCGGTAATCCTGATCGGCGGCGTCATCGGCATGGGTGGTGGCGGCTGGCTCGCGGACCGGCTCGGCGCGCGCAGCAAGCGCGGCTATGCGCGGGTTCCCGCCGTCGCCTTCCTCGCTTCGGCGCCGCTATTCGCGCTGGCGATACTCGCCGTCACGCCGGCGCAGACCTTCGCTCTGCTGCTGGTGCCGTATGCACTGGCGCTGGTCTGGCTGGGACCGGTGCTCGCCGCCGTGCAGCACCTTGCGCCGGCGGCGTCGCGCAGCACGATGTCGGCGCTGTTCCTGCTCGTGAACAATCTGATCGGCCTCGGCGTCGGACCCTATCTTTTCGGCTGGCTCTCGGACCTGCTCAAGCCGGCGTATGGTGCGGAGTCCATCAAGGTCGCTTTCCTCATCGGCCTAGGATTCTATGTGATCGCCGCCGTGTTGCTATGGTTCGCCTCGCGCCATATCGAGCGGGATTGGGTCGATTGACGCAAGTTGCTCTTGTTGCCGGACCATCCCGTCGTGGAGGCGTATCGAAATGAAATCCCGCAATTGCACTCGGCTGCTTCAGGCCATTGTCGTCGGCGTCGCAGTGGTACTGTCCGCCTGCACCCAACGCACCCCGCCATCGGCAGCGCTGCCGTCCCTGCACGTGGAACCGGCACGCGTCGATGTCGCCGGAATTTCGTCCGGCGCCTACATGGCCACGCAGTTGCACCTGGCGTATCCGGAGATCTTCCACGGCGCGGCGATCGTAGCCGGCGGTCCGTGGGATTGCGCGCAGGGCAGCATCGCCACCGCCGTGACCACCTGCATGAAGGGCGTACCCGCGCCGGATGCCGAGGCATTGGCCAAGGTTGCACAGGCGCGCGCGGCCAAGGGCGAGATCGGCCCGCTGGCGAAACTGGCGGGCGAAAAAGTATACGTTCTGCACGGCAAGCGGGACCCGGTGATCGCCGCAAGCGTGGCCAAGGCCGCGGCGGATTTCTATGGCGCACTGAAGGCGGCCGATCCTGCGCTGGCGAGCTTGCAGGTGACCTACGACGGCGACCGCGACTTCACCCACACCTGGCCGACGCTCGATGCGGGCAATGCCTGCGACACGGTCGCCGTGCCGTTCATCGGCAAATGCGGATTCGATGCCGCCGGCGCTGTGTTCGCGGCGCTGTACGGACCGCCGCCACACGAGCCGACAAACGCGGTTGGCGGCGAGTTGCGCCCGTTCGACCAGAATGGGCTGCGGCCGGACGGCAAGGATGCTTTTCTTGCCGAGAAGGGTTACGTTTACATTCCACCAGCCTGCCAGCAGGGCCAGGCATGCGGCGTGCTCGTCGCCTTGCACGGCTGCATGCAGGACAGCGCCACCGTGGGCGAAGCCTTCGTGCGCGATGCGGGCTTCAATCGCTGGGCCGACGTGTACGGCGTCGCCGTGCTGTATCCGCAAGCCCGCATCAGCCTGCCCGCGAATCCCAAGGGTTGCTGGGACTGGTTCGGCTACACCGGAGCGAATTACGCTACGCGCGACGGCGTGCAACTGCGCTGGATCGTGGCCGCACTGAAGGCGCTGGGCTTGTCCTCGAATTGAGCGGGCGTCCTAGCGCGGCGCACGATAACCGCCGGGAACACCACGCGGGCTGAGCACCAGTTGCCAGAGCTGGTCGTGGCGGGTACGGAACACGGCCGCCGAGGCGGACAGGTAAAACCGCCACATGCGCCGGAAGCGTTCGTCGTA
>JAFEFP010000092.1 GCA_018240545.1 Pseudomonadota bacterium
AGGCAAGCATCAAGATTCCCGCCGAGACCCAGACCGGCGCGCTGTTCCGTTTGCGTGGCAAGGGCGTGCGCAACGTGCGCAGCGGTCACGTCGGCGACCTGATCTGCCGCGTGGTCGTGGAGACGCCGGTCAAGCTCAACAAGCAGCAGCGTGAATTGCTGCAACAGTTCGAAGCCAGCTTCGGTGACGATGCGGGCAAGCACACGCCGCGCGCCAGTTCCTGGTTCGATGGCGTCAAGCGCTTCGTCGAACGCGTGACTTCCTGAATCCTCGCGTTGCGGCTAGGATGGCCGCATGAACGGGCATGCCAATATTGTCGTCTTTGGCGCTTCCGGCCGCATGGGCCAGGCGGTGATCCGCGCGATCCTGGAATCCGACAAAGCCCGGCTTGCCTGTGCCCTGGTGCGCCCCGGATCCGGGCTGGCGGGTGAGCCGTTGGAGCGGGTTTTCGGTTCCTTGCCGCGGGCGATCGACTTTTCCACGGCGCTCGATCCGGACACGCCCTGCGACGTACTGGTCGATTTCAGCGGCCCGCACGCGTTCGATGCGGCCCTGGCACTGGCGGTGCAACGCCGCGCGGCCTTCGTCAGCGGAACCACCGGCCTGCGCGAGGAACAGCATGGCGCGCTGGCGCATGCGGCGCGCACCATTCCGGTGCTGTGGGCGGCCAATTTCAGCCTGGGCGTGGCCATGCTGCTGCGCGCGGCCAAGCGCATCGGTGCGGCGCTGCCGGACTGGGATTGCGAAATCGTGGAAATGCACCACGCGCGCAAGCAGGACGCGCCTTCCGGCACCGCGCTCGCGCTCGGGCAGGCCGTGGCCGAAGGGCATGGCGCGCCGCTGCACGAGCGCGCGGTCTTCGCGCGGCACGGACAAATCGGCCCGCGCAAGTCGGGCGAAATCGGTTTTGCGGTACTGCGCGGCGGCGATGTGGTCGGCGAGCACACCGTGCTGTTCAGCACCGAAGGCGAGCGCCTGGAGATCGCGCACCGCGCCACCAGCCGTGACATCTTCGCGCGCGGCGCGCTGGCCGCGGCAATCTGGATTGCACACCGCGAACCGCGGATGTATTCGATCGACGAAGTGCTGGCGCCCGAAGAAATCTAGGATTTCTTGAGTTTCGCAACCAGTGCCTTGAGCATGGTCTGGGTCTCCGTGCCAAACCAGCCGTCGGCGAATTCCTCCACCGACAGGCGCGTGGGATCGGCGAACAGTTCGATCAGGTCCGAGCGCGCGAGCAAGCGTGTGGTCGCCATCGCCTGCGGCGGCAGCGCGAGCAATCCGCGCAACCATTCCAGCGCACGCGGCACTACCCCATCGACGTTTGCCAATTCATCGACCATGCCGATCTGCAGCGCCTGCTCGGGATCGAGCATTTGCCCGACCACCATCATGCGCTCGGCGCGGTAGGTGCCGACGAGGCGGCGCAACGCGCACTGGATGACCTCAGGAACGGACAGGCCGACTTGCACTTCGTTCAAACCGATGCGGAAAGGTTTTTCCGGATCCACGCTGCGCGCCATGACGCGGTAGTCGCAGAAGATCGACAGCACCGCGCCACCGGCGGGACTATGGCCGCCGATGGCGGCGACAACGGGAATCGGCGAGCACGCCAGCGCAGCACACAGCCCAAAAAAGTCCTGCCAGAACGCGATGAGGGTGGGACGATCCAGTTGCAGCAATTCCGGAACATCGAGGCCGGCCGAAAACATGCCAGGCTGGCCACACAGGACGATGCCGCGCGCGCCTTGCGCATCGGCATTTTCGACTGCCTTTCGCACGCGGCGCACCAACTCCGGATTCAAGGCGTTGACCGGTGGCCGCGACAGGCGCAGTTCGAGGGTGTTTTCGTGGCGGATGGATTCGAGCATGAGCGTGGCTGCAAGGCGGAAACAGCTATCATAAGCGAAACTTCGTCGAGGCAAACATGCGTTTGAATTTCGGGTTATTGTTGGCGCTCGCTTGTGTGGCCCATGCACACGCGGCGGGCCGGCTCGTCGTCGAAAATGCCTGGATCCGCGCCGCACCGCCGGGAGCGATGATGCTCGCCGGCTATGCCACGTTGCGCAATACCGGCGATGCGCCGGTCGTCGTCACCGGCGCGAGCAGCCCGGACTTCGGCGACGTTTCGCTGCACGAAAGCGTGAACCAGAGCGGCGTGGAACGCATGCGCGCCCTCGGCGATATCGTGATCGCGCCCGGTGCCAGCGTCGTATTCGCGCCGGGGGGCAAGCACTTCATGCTGATGGGTGCCCGGCGCGACCTCAAGATCGGCGACAGCGTGGAATTCCACATTGCCACAAAAGCGGGTGGCGGCGCGGATGCAAGATTCGTGGTGAGCGATGCCGCGCCCTGAGTGTGGCAGACCGCAATGCCTGCGAGACGCACGTGAACTACACCCCGCTCGATCTGCCTGAAAACATTCCGATTGCCTTCGCGCGGGCATGGAACCGACGCGATGCCGATGGCATTGCGGCGTTGTTCGACCGCGCACAACTCGGATGTCGCGCCCGGAATGGAAACCAACGTAGTTGATGCGGATGGCCGTCTGCGCGCCGTCGATTACCGCATGCCTTAGCCCAGCCGTTTACACAAGGCTCGGCGTATCGGGCGCGGGCTGCGCGAAGTCGAATGTGGCATCGACAAGCCGCTTGACCATCGCAAGATCGGCTTCGTCGCGCGGGTCGTGGATCATCACCTTGGTCAGGCAGTGGCCGTGGTGGATGTCGCATCCATGAACCTGGACGAATACACCAGGGCCGCCCCTGCGTTCCCGGGCAAAGCCAAGGCGTTCACGCCTTGAGCTTCGCCGCCACCTGCACCAGTCGCCGCACCTGGTGGCCAATGGACGCCTTGTCGTCGTCGATGAACGGCTGGCCCTGGGTGTGGCTGTAGCCGTAGGGGTTGCCGCCGGTCTTGAAGATGGCGGGGTCGGTGTAGCCGGGCGCTGCAATGATGCAGCCCCAGTGGATGGCCGAGGCGTAAAACGACATCAGGGTCTGTTCCTGGCCGCCGTGCGCGTTCTGCGCCGAGGTCATCGCCGAAATCGCCTTGTTGGCCAAGCCACCCTTGGCCCAAACGCCGCCGAGCGTGTCGATGAAGGCGCGCATCTGGCTCGACTGCACGCCAAAACGCGTCGGCGCCGAAAACAGGAACGCATCGGCCCATTCCATGTCGGCGGGCGTGGCCACGGGGATGGCGGCGGTCTTGTCGGCGGTGGCTTTCCAGCCTTCCACCGAGGCGACGATTTCCTGCGGCACGGTTTCGGCGGCCTTGAGCAAACGCACTTCGGCGCCGGCAGCCTTGGCGGCATCGTTGGCGATGGATGCCATCTGGTGGTTGGTGCCGTAGGTCGAGTAATAGATAACAGCCAGTTTGACACTCATGGTGGTTTCCTTCGTCGTCGGAACAGTAATCGCGCGATTGCTTGGGGTGGGATGCGCTTGGAATCGATGTTGGTGGGGCAGGGATCAGCGAATGTCTTTGATTTGGTTTCGCGCGTCGCCGAGGCCAGAGTCGATAGCATGGGTGCCCAATATCAAAAGAAAAATGGGCATAATCAGCCAAGATAATTTCAAATTTGGAACAATACGTTCCGATGATGGCCGCCGCGCTGCAAGCCAATGATTTGATCCTTTTCGCACGCATTGTCGACGCAGGCAGTTTCACGCGCGCGTCCGAACTTACCGGATATCCCAAGGCGACATTGTCACGCCGGCTTGCGCGACTGGAAGACACCTTTGGCGAACGCCTGATTCAGCGCAGTACGCGGCGCATGACCCTGACCGAGTTCGGCGAGCGCATGCTTGAGCACGCGCGCCGCCTCGGCGAGGAGACTGAAGAGGCTGCGGCGCTGGCCCTGAATCGGCAATCCGAGCCAAAGGGCACATTGCGCGTATCGCTGCCGCCCGGATACCGCCAACTGCCCGTCGCCGAGCTCGTTGCGCGCTTTGCGGAACGTTACCCCGACGTCCGGCTTGAGCTCGATCTGTCCGCGCGACGCGTGGATCTGGTAGCCGAGCGCTTTGACGTGGCCGTGCGCGCCGCCGCGCACCTGCCCGACGACAGCACTCTGGTCGCACGATGCATCACCACGCAGCAAGCCGGACTTTACGCCAGCCGTTACTATCTCGAACGACATGGCACGCCCGACACGCCAGCCGCACTGCTCGATCATTTCGGTTTGGTGCTCACCGTGCGTGGCGCGCCACAACCTTGGCACCTTTCGCGTGGCAGCGAGCAATGGAATGGATTTCCCCGCAGCGTGCTGGCCGCCAATTCGCTGGGCCTGCTACAGGACCTGGCCGCGCGCGGCTTGGGCATCGTGGAGTTGTCCCACCGCTATGCCCGCGCAGGCATGGAGCAGAGGCAGCTCCAGCACGTATTGCCGGATTGGCGCACTCCGGATGTGTCCATATGGTGTGTGACCGCTGGCCGGCGCTTGTTGCCCAAGCGCACACAGGCGTTCATCGAGACGCTGCGCGAGGTGCTGGTTGATGGGGCGGATCGAAGATAATCGAGCGAGAAGCGAGTGTCGAAGCGATCCGCCGGCGGGAACTACTCAGGTTGGATGTCCAGATGAGTGAAACGGTGAGTGCGCCATCCTAGGCTTTTGGATTCCCCTCGACCACCCATCGCCAACACTCGGCCCTTTCGGAATGGCAAATCTATTTGGTGCAAGCCCTGCGAATCGCCTCGGGTAGTGCCACCGGCGTGCCGTTGGCCGGGTCGACCCAGACCATGACCACGTTGCCGTCGCTGTAGAGTTTGCTCTCATCCGTCGCATCGACAATGCGATGCGCGAGCGTCAGGGACGAATTGCCGAGGCGCTCGCAGGTCAGTTCGACCACGACTTCGCCCGGCCAGCCGAGCTGGGCGCGGTAGTTGACGTGCACCGCGGCAACCACTGGCATGAAATGTTCGCCCATCCATTCGCCGTCGATGCGACCAAACCATTGCAGGCGCGTTTCCTCGAGGTAGGTCAGAAAAGTCGAATTGTTGACGTGCTCGAATGCATCCAGGTCGCGCCAGCGCAGCACATGCGGATATCGGATCAAAACATCCTGGGTCAAGGCAGTCGCGCTCATGCGGCCGCCTTGCGCTTGCCGTTGCCGAGCACGCGGGTGAGGAAATGCCCGGTATGCGAGGTCTTGTCGGCGGCGATCTGCTCGGGCGTGCCGGTGGCGATGATGCTGCCGCCGCGGCCACCGCCTTCGGGGCCGAGGTCCACGATCCAGTCGGCGGTCTTGATCACGTCGAGGTTGTGTTCGATCACGACCACGGTATTGCCGTCGTCGCGCAGGCGGTGCAGTACTTTCAGCAATTGCTCGATATCGTGGAAGTGCAGGCCGGTGGTCGGCTCGTCGAGGATGTACAGCGTGCGCCCGGTGTCGCGCTTGGACAGCTCGCGCGACAATTTCACGCGCTGCGCTTCGCCTCCGGATAGCGTGGTCGCGCTTTGGCCCAGCTTGATGTAGCTCAAGCCGACATCGACCAGGGTCTCGAGCTTGCGCGCCAGCGCCGGAATGGGTTCGAAGAGTTTCAGCGCGTCCTCGACGGTCATTTGCAGCACGTCGGAAATCGTGTGGCCCTTGTAGAGGATTTCCAGCGTCTCGCGGTTGTAACGCTTGCCGTGGCAGACATCGCAGGGCACGTAGACGTCGGGCAGGAAGTGCATCTCGACCTTGATCAGCCCGTCGCCCTCGCAGGCCTCGCAACGGCCACCCTTGACGTTGAACGAAAAGCGCCCGGGCTGGTAGCCGCGCGCGCGCGCCTCGGGCACCTGCGCGTACAGTTCGCGCAGCGGCGTAAACAGGCCGGTGTATGTTGCAGGATTCGAACGCGGCGTGCGCCCGATCGGCGACTGGTCGATATCGACCACCTTGTCGAAATGCTCGATGCCTTCGACCTTGCGGAACGCTGCGGGCTTCTCATTCGCGCCGTTGAGTTCCATCGCCGCGTAGCGGAACAGGGTGTCGTTGATCAGGGTGGACTTGCCCGAACCGGAAACACCGGTGACGCACACGAACAGCCCGGCGGGAATTTCCAGGTCCACGTCCTTGAGGTTGTTGCCGCAGGCGCCGAACACGCGCAGCGTCAATTGCGGATCGGGTGCGCGGCGCTGGCGCGGTACCGGGATCGAGCGCCGTCCGGAAAGGAAATCCCCGGTCAGCGAACGCGGCGCTGCCAGCACGTCGCGGAGCTTGCCCTGGGCGACGATCTCGCCGCCGTGCACGCCCGCGCCGGGCCCGATGTCGACGATGTGGTCGGCGGCACGGATTGCATCTTCGTCGTGCTCGACCACGATCACGGTGTTGCCGAGATCGCGCAGGCGCGTGAGCGTGCCGAGCAGGCGCTCATTGTCGCGCTGATGCAGGCCGATGGACGGCTCGTCCAGGACGTACATCACGCCGACCAGGCCCGCGCCGATCTGCGAGGCGAGCCGGATGCGCTGCGCTTCGCCACCGGAAAGCGAATCGGCCTGGCGATCAAGCGTAAGGTAGTCCAGGCCCACGTCGACGAGGAAACGCAGGCGCTCGCGGATTTCCTTGACGATTTTCGCCGCGATCTCGCCGCGCCAGCCGGGCAGCGCGAGCGCCTGGAAGAATTCCAGTGCCTGGTCGATCGGCAACGCGGTCAGGGTCGGCAGGTTGTTTTCGCCGACAAAGACATGACGCGCGCTGCGGTTCAGGCGCTCGCCGTGGCAATCCGGGCAAGGCCGCTCGCTGATGAACTTGGACAGTTCCTCGCGTACCGTCGGCGATTCGGTCTCGCGATAGCGGCGTTCAAGGTTCGGCAGGATGCCTTCGAAACGGTGCTTGCGGGTGACGTTGCCGCCGGATTCGGTCAGGTAACGAAATGCGATTTGTTCGTCGCCGGAGCCGTGCAGCACGGCATGGCGGATGCCTTCGGGCAGTTGTTCCCACGGCGTGTCGATGTCGAACTTGTAGTGTCGCGCCAGCGACAGGATCAACTGAAAGTAGTACATGTTGCGGCGGTCCCAGCCGCGCACCGCACCGGCGGCCAGCGACAGGTTCGGATGCACGACCACGCGCGCCGCGTCGAACACCTGGGTCACGCCCAGGCCGTCGCAGGTGCCGCAGGCGCCAACAGGCGAATTGAACGAGAACAGGCGTGGTTCGAGCTCGGGCAGCGAATACTCACAGACCGGGCAGGAATAGCGCGAGGAGAACAACGCCGGTTTTGCGTCCGCATCGTCCATGTCCGCGACGATGGCGATGCCGTCGCCAAGCCGCAGCGCGGTTTCGAAGGATTCGGCGAGGCGTTGCTTGAGGTCCGCCGCTGGCCGGAAGCGGTCGATCACCGCCTCGATGGTGTGCTTGACGCGCAGCGCCAGCGCCGGTACGGCATCGAGTTCGTACAGCGTGCCGTCCACGCGCGCGCGAACGAAGCCTTGCGCACGCAATTGCTCGAACACCTGCACGTGCTCGCCCTTGCGCTCGCGGATCACCGGCGCGAGCAGCATGAAACGCTTTCCCGGGTCC
>JAFEFP010000093.1 GCA_018240545.1 Pseudomonadota bacterium
TGTCGGTGGCGACGAGATCCGGCCGCATGCGGAATCCGTGCTCGATGCGGCCGATCGTGTACGGAAACGATCCGCCGCCGTGGGCGAAGGCGACGCGCAGTTTGGGCAGGCGTTCGAGCACGCCGCCGAAGATGAGGCAGCACGCCGCGCGCGCCTGTTCGGCGGGCATGCCGACCAGCCACGGCAGCCAGTACTTGGGCATGGATTCGCGGCCCATCATGTCCCAGGGATGCACCAGGATCGCCGCACCCAGGTCCGCTGCCGCCTCGAAAAACGGGAACAGTTCCGGCGCGTCAAGATTCCAGTCGTCCACGTGCGAGCCGATCTGCACGCCTTGCAGGCCGAGCTGTTCCACGCAGCGCTCCATTTCCTGGATCGCGAGCGTTGGCGACTGCAACGGCACCGTGCCGATGCCGGCGTAGTGGCGCGGATGGTCGCGGCAGACGCCGGCGGTGTGGTCGTTGAGGAAGCGATGCAGCTCCAGTGCCTGATGGGGCTTGGCCCAATACGAGAACAGCACCGGCACGGTGGAGATCGCCTGTGCCTGCACGCCGAACTTCGCATACTCGGCGATGCGGTATTCGGCGTCGAAGGCATTGGCCCAGACTTCGCGAAAGAACCTGCCGTCCTTGTAGATGCGGTGCCGTCCCTCGGCGTTCACCATCGCCGGAAAGCGCTCGTCGCCGTATTTTTCGGCCAGGTTCGGCCATTGCGCGGGCAGGATGTGCGCGTGGGTGTCGATCTTGAGCATGGGCGAATTCTACCTGCTGCCTGCGCGTGCGTCGCGGCTGACGAGGTGCCGCAAGGTGTCGACGATGTCGGCGATGCGGTCGCTGGCGTCGATCCAGGCGGCTGCGTAGACCGCGTCGGCTGGCGCAGCGGATTTCTTGTACACGGCGCGCAGCGCAATCTGCGCATCGCGCAAGCCGAAATCCGCGCAGTTCCGGTCGGCATTGCGCAGTGCGTGTGCGAGATCCGCCAGCGCCGCATCGACGCGCTGTGAAAATGCATCGACTGCGGTGCGATCGGCCAGCGCTGCGGCGTGCTGGCGCATTGCTTCCAGGCCCATGGCCGCGCGCAGGAAACGATTCGCGTTGGCGAAGACGGCTTCCGCACGATCGAGCAGGTCCGTGCTGCGTGGCTCGCCGCGCAGGCGATCGAGCGAGGCTTGCGCATTGCTGCGTGCACGCCGGCTGGCGGCGCGCACGTCGGCGCGCACGCGCTCGTCCTCGCCGACGATGGCGATGAAATATTGCCGGTAGGCATCGAGCAGATCGGCGAGTGCCGCGCGCACGCGTCCGCGCTCCCAGGTCGGCCATGCGGCGTAGGCGAGCAGGGCGAGGGCGCTGCCGACGCCGGTGCCCAGCGCGCGCGCACTCATGGTGTCCGCCGGCGCGATGCCCTCGAAGCTGAGCAGCACCACGATCAGGGCGGTGAGCAGCATGACGCCGAGGCCGTAGTGCATCGTGGTCAATTGCCGAAAGCCGAAGCACAGGATCGCGAGCAGGACGATGCGTGCCCATTCGCTGTCGAAGGCGACGTGTACCAGTGCCGTGGCGAGGACGAGGCCGAGCAAGGTGCCGGCGACGCGCAACAGGCCGACGCGGAACGTGCCGGCGAAGTCGGGCTTGAGCACGATCGCGCAGGTCATCGGAATCCAGTAGCCGTGGCCGATCCCCGCGATGCGCGCGCCGGCGATGGCGATGGCGAGGCAAACACCGCAGCGCAGCGCGTGCCGGAACGCGACCGAGGACAGGTGCAGGTTCGAGCGCAGGATCGCCAGCGGGTTGCGCGGGCGCAGGACGCGCGGCAGCGCCGCGTCGCGCGTGGCGAGGCGCAACTCGCCGCGGCTGCCGGCGAAATCCGCGTTGCGCACGGCGGCGCGCAACTGCCCGCCGAGCGCGCGCGCGTGCGCCTGCACGACAAGCTCGCTGGCGCCTTGCTCGGCCTGGTCGAGCGAATCCAGCGCGGCGTCGAAACCTTCCAGCGCGGCATTCGCGGTCAAGGCCGGCGCGCCGGCGTCAAGTGCCGCGGAAATGGCATCGAGGCTGCGCGCGGCGTATTCGCGCAGGCGCTCGATCGTTGCGCGTTTCGTGGCATCGACGTTTGCGCTGGCGTTGCCGAGCGCCAGCAGTTCCAGGCGGATGCGTTCGATCAGTTCCGCGAGCACGCGAAACGCATCCATCGCCACGCCGCGCGCGCGGTCGCGGCCGTGCAGCAGGTTTTCCACGTCCGTCAGCGCCTGGGTCACGGGCGGCGCCTGCGCCGGGTCGTCGTGGCGCCGTGCGCTGGCCGCCAGTTGCCGGCAGGTCTGCGCCAACGCCGTGCGTTCGGGCCGGTAACGCTGCCAGGGCCACGCGGCGATCGCGAACAGCATCAGCAGCACGCCGCCGGCGAAGATCAGCAGGGCCGGACCCGCGGCTTCGGCCGGCGTGCGCGGATCGGCCGAGGTGACCACCAGCAAGATCATGCTGATCAAGCCCAGGCGCCCGGCATCCGGGCCGAGCGCAACCAGCAAGCCGCCGGCGATTCCCCACACCAGCGCCGCGACGATGATTGCCACGTCGTTGCCGCCGAGCACATAGCCGGCAAAGGCGGACATCCCGGCCGCGCCGGCCGCCAGCAGCATGCGCCGCAGACGCTGGCGATACGGCCCGGGCTGGTCCGAGAACATGGTGTTGAGCGCGCCGGCCGATATGCCCAGACCAATGCCCGGATGCCCGCTGGCGACGCCGGTAGCGAGCGGCAGGGCAACTGCCGCGGTGTTGCGCAGTCCGACGACCCACGGCACGTCGCGTGGCTTGAATTCGAGCAGGAATTTCAGCATCGGGCACAGGATACCGTGTTCGCCACGGAACCCGATCTTGCTTCGACAACCGTCGCCCTGGCAGCCGGCTGCATGCGGTCAGGCAGTCCGGCCTGGCCTTACGCCCGGTCACCTGCAATGGCGGGAGCCGGCGCGGTGGATGCGCGGTCGCGGCGCGCCCAGTCGATCTGTGCAACCGGCCCGACGACCAATACCCAAGCCACGGCGCCCACCAGCATCACGATGCCGGCAACGAGAAAGGCGAATATGAAGCTGCCGGTCCGATCCGCCAGGATCCCGGTCAGGACCGGCGCGAGCAGCCCGGCGACATTGCCCAGGCAATTCTGGATGCCGACCCAGCGACCCGCCGCTTCCGTGCCAGCGAGCGTCTGTGCCACTGCGTAGATATTGGGTGTCACCAGTCCGAATGCCGCGCAGGTCAGCAGCAGCAGAAGTACCGATGTATGCGCGGTCGTCATCGCGCAACCGACGACGAATATCGCGGAAAGGGCGCAGCCGGCGCCGAGACAGGTCTTGCGCACGCGCGTCGCCGAGCTGCCCGTGGCGATCAGGCGATCCGAAATCCGGCCCGTGATCAGGGTTGTCAGCGCCATCAGCAGGTAGGCGCTGCCCCCGATCATGGCCATCTGCTCCAGCGACCAGCCGCGTTCGTGCACCAGGTAATAGGGAATCCAGGACAATACGAAGTAGTAGGCGTAGTTGCTGCAGAAATGACCGAGGCTTGCGCCCCACAGCGAACGCTCGCGCAGGATGGCGAGGGTGCCAGGAGAGACCCCGATGGATGCGGCACGCCGTTCGATCAGGCGTTGCTGCGCGATCGCGAGCCACGGCAGAACCCATATCAGGCTGACCAATCCGAACGCGATGAAGAATGCGCGCCAGCCGAACGCCGCGATCAGCAGGCCTCCCGCGAAAACCCCGAACGCCGGGCCGCACGCCATGCCGGCCATGATCACGGCATTGGCGCTGCCGCGGCTGGATTCCGGGAAGCAGCGAGCGACGATGGCCGACGACGTGGGAAAGAACACCGATTCGCCGATGCCGAGTGCCAGGCGCAGCCAGACCAGGGTGATGAAATCGTGAGCAAGGCCGCTGAGCGACATTGCCAGCGACCACACCACGAAACCCGTCAGCAAGACGCGCGCGGCGCCGAAGCGATCGGTGAGCCAGCCGACCGCGACCTGCATCGGCATGTAGGTGATGAAGAACGCGGTGAGCAGGAACCCGAGCTGGGTCGTGGACAGGTGCAACTCGTCCTTGATCAGCGGCGCGGCGGTGGCAAGGTTGCCGCGATCGATGTAATTGATGAACACCGCGAGCGCGAGCAAGCCCAGTGTCGTTGCCAGCCAGCGTGGCATGCGCGCCGCGGAACCCGAATCCATCGTTTGCATGCATTCCCCGATATGCGCTTGTGGGAGACCGGGTGAAATTCCGCGCACTCTACTCCGGACCAGAATCCACGTCACGCCGGCATTCCCGAAGTCGTGGATTCGGCGCAGGGTTGGTCAATCGCGATACTTTTCCGGTGCCGGATTCAGGTGCCCGCAGGCCTTGCAGGTGCGTGCATCGCGGGAACGGTAGAAGCGCTCGAACACGGCGGGGAAATCGGTCTCGATGTTGCCGAGCGCGAAGAATTCCTCGTACAGCTTGTGGTTGCAGCGCTCGCAGAACCAGAGCAGGCCGTCCTGCTCGTGCGGCAGGCGCTTGCGTTCGATGACGAGGCCAATGGAATCGGGCATGCGCTGCGGCGAGTGCGGCACGCGCGGCGGCAGGTAGAACACCTCGCCGGCGCGGATCGGGATGTCGCGGCGCGCACCGTCGTCCTGCACGCGCAGTACCATTTCGCCCTCGATCTGGTGGAAGAACTCCGGGCCTTCGTCCCAGTGGTAATCGGTGCGCGCGTTCGGCCCGCCGACGATCATGATGATGAAGTCGCCGTCGACGATGCATTTGTTGCCGACCGGCGGCTTGAGCAGGTGGCGGTGTTCGGCGATCCATTTCCTGAAGTCGATGGGCGGTGTGAGCATTTTCGTCTCCCCCTCTCCCGCTGGCGGGAGAGGGCTGGGGTGAGGGTGGTCAGCAATCGGGTGGGAGGGCGGCAATGCACTTCAACTCGATCGCGATCGGCGTCGGCAGCGCGGTGATGCCCAGCGTCGTGCGACACGGTTGCGCGCTGGTGAAGCATTCGGCGTAGACCTTGTTGTACGCCGCGAAATCGCGCGCCAGGTCGGTCAGGAACACGGTGACGTCGACGAGGTCTTCCCAGCGCGCGCCGGCGGCTTCGAGCACGGCGCGCACGTTGGCGAACACCTGCCGGCATTGCGCGGCGATGTCGTAGGCGGCCAACGTGCCGTCGCCATTGTAGACATTGCCGGGGATTGCGTTGGTGACCGGATCACGTGGCCCAACGCCCGACAGGAACAGCATGTTGCCCACGCGGCGGGCATGCGGGTAGGCGCCGACCGGCCTGGGCGCGGTATCGGTGCGGATGCCATCGCTCATGGGTTTCCGTCCTTGCCGAGTGCCGGGATAGTCACGTCGCGCGTGGTTACGACGTGGTTGCTCCGGTCCGTCGCGGTGACGCGGTACCTGCCGGGACGCAGGAACAGTCGACTCCTGGCGGAACCGTGGTCGAAAAATACCTGGTTGGCGAGACTCGCCTTCGGGTCGACGACGTTGATCAGGGCACGGTCGGCCGCTACCGCGTCGTCGCCCTCGTTCGCGTAATTCGCCTGGACCAGGCAGGGGCTGTGCCCGCGGCAGATCTCGCCGCCGACCGGATAGGGCACGCGCAGTCCATCCAGCGCCAACCAGTCCGGGCGCAGGTCGGTTTGCGGTGCGGATGGCAACACCACGCTCAGGTCGTATTCTTTGGGCTTGAGCGTCCAGGTCTTGCTGCCGTCCACGAACACAATCGCCTGCGCCGGGTGCACGGCGTCGATGATGGCCGTGTAGTACGGATGATCCTGGTCCGGCCGCGCGTGCTGGATCATCATGGTCTGCTCGACGCACAGCGGATCGAT
The DNA here is from genome assembly GCA_018240545.1 of Pseudomonadota bacterium. Classification (GTDB taxonomy): domain Bacteria; phylum Pseudomonadota; class Gammaproteobacteria; order Xanthomonadales; family Rhodanobacteraceae; genus Rudaea. The sequence goes on from JAFEFP010000093.1 coordinate 5,851, forward strand.
CCCGGACATTTTCTGGAAGAATTCGGCCATGCTGCTGCCGCCAAGGTATTTGCCGCTCTTCTGGATGTGCGCAAAACCCGCGTCCACGACCAGGCGCGCGTTCGCGTCCTGCTTGAAGATGTGATACAGGTTCTGCGCGCCGGCCAGTTCGCGCGCATCACCGGCGCCGGCATTCTCCACGTCGTAGGCAACGACCTTGTAGCCCAGCTTGAGCGCGGTACGCACCATCTCGCCCAGCAGCGGCTCGTCGATGTAGAAGCCGCTGTCCGGCGTCGGGTAGCCGCGCCGGTTGAGTTCCTTGTCGTTGCGGTACAAGGTTTCGGCGGCGAAGTAGTTGAAACCCTCGGCGCGCAGTTTGGCCAGCAGTTCGATGGTGAGCGTGCGCGTCACCGGCGCGCTGTGCGCCTCATTGAAGAATACGGCCTTGCGGGTCTTCGCCAGACCAAGGATCACGTCGGCGGCGGGCTTTGCCTGCCAATTTTCCGAAAGTGGCGTGCGCGCATCGTCAGGCTGGTTCGGCTGGGCAATGGAAAAACTCGCCGCCGCGCCGTCGTAGTCGCCGATGAAAGTCTGGAACCACGACAGGTATTGACCGAAGATGAGCTGGAATGCGCGGTCGTGGTCGGCGTCGTAATGCGCCTGCATGTACAGGTATTGGGCGAGCAGGCCGGGCTGCTTGCGCGCGTCGCGCATGATCTTGTCCGACTGGTCGGCCGCCTTCAATTGCAGGCGCCGCCATTCCGCCGGCGACATTTCGCTGACGCTGGGCGTGGTGTGCTCGGTGTCCGCGGCAACGGATTGCGCGAATCCGGCGGCGGCCAGGATCGACAACAGGCACGATGGGCCAAAGAATCTGCGCATGGTTACTCCAGATTGATGCAGACGTTTTTCGGCTCGGTGAAAAAGCGCAGCGCGTCCACCCCGCCTTCGCGGCCGACGCCGGATTGCTTGACACCGCCGAACGGCGTGCGCAGATCGCGCTTGAGCCAGCAGTTGATCCAGACGATGCCGGACTCCAGGCGCGCGCCGACGCGGTGCGCGCGCGCGAGGTTCGTCGTCCACACCGACGCGGCAAGACCGTAGTTCGTCGCATTGGCGAGTGCGATCGCTTCGTCCTCGCCATCGAACGGGATGAGCGTTGCGACCGGGCCGAAGATTTCTTCCTGGTTCGTGCGGCACTCCGCGCCGAGACCTTCGACCAGGGTCGGCGCGATGAACCAGCCCTGCGCGCAGCGGCCTTGCGGATGCACCGCCTCGCCGCCGCAAAGGACGGTGCCGCCTTCCTCGCGCGCGAGCGCGACATGGCCCATGACCTTGTCGAAGTGCGCACGCGACACCAGGGCGCCGAGATCGCTGGCGGGATCGCCGGGATCGCCCACGCGCAAGGCGCGAACCCTGTCCACGAACGACAATTTGAATTTCTCGTAGATCGATCGTTCGACCAGGATGCGCGAGCCGCACAGGCAGATCTGGCCCTGGTTGGCAAATGCCGAGCGCACAAGGGTGGCCCAGTTTTTCTCGCTCGCTTCCCAGTCGGCGAAGACGAGGGTGGGATTCTTGCCGCCCATTTCCAGCGAGGTTTTCACGAA
>JAFEFP010000094.1 GCA_018240545.1 Pseudomonadota bacterium
GAAGGCGCGCGCCAATCCGCATTCGGCCAAGGACAGCCACGAACGCCTGCGCGTCGGCGCGGCGGTCGGCGTCGGCGGCGATACCGAACAGCGTGTCGCGGCGCTGGTCGAGGCGGGTGTCGATGTCATTGTCGTGGACACCGCGCACGGCCATTCGCAGGGCGTCATCGATCGCGTGCGCTGGGTGCGCAAGAATCATCCGAAGCTGTCGTTGATCGCGGGCAACATCGTGACCGGCGACGCAGCCAAGGCACTGATCGACGCGGGCGCGGATGCGGTCAAGGTCGGCGTGGGTCCTGGTTCGATTTGCACCACGCGCGTCGTCGCCGGCGTCGGCGTGCCGCAGATTTCCGCGGTCAACATGGTTGCCGAGGCGATCAAGGGCAGCGGCGCCTGCCTGATCGCGGATGGCGGCATCCGCTATTCCGGCGACATCGCCAAGGCGCTCGCCGCGGGCGCGCACTGCGTGATGATCGGCGGCATGTTCGCCGGCACCGAGGAAGCGCCCGGCGAAGTGGAGTTGTACCAGGGCCGCTCGTACAAGAGCTATCGCGGCATGGGCTCGCTCGGCGCGATGCAGAAAGGTTCCAAGGATCGTTATTTCCAGGACGAGGCCGACGCCGACAAGCTCGTGCCCGAAGGCATCGAGGGTCGCGTGCCGTATCGGGGACCCTTGCGCAACATCCTGCACCAGTTGTCGGGCGGGCTGCGCGCGTCCATGGGTTACGTCGGCTGCGCGACCGTTGCCGAAATGCACAGCAAGCCGCAATTCGTGCGCGTGACAACCGCCGGCATGCGCGAGTCGCACGTGCATGACGTGGCGATCACGAAGGAAGCGCCGAACTATCGCCTGGACTGATCGCGCCGCATGCAGAACATCCATTCCGACAAGATCCTGATCCTCGATTTCGGCGCACAGTACACGCAACTGATCGCGCGGCGCATCCGCGAAATCGGCGTGTATTGCGAGATCTGGGCCTGGGATCACGATCCGGCAGAAGTTGCGAAGTTCGCGCCCAAGGGCATCATCCTGTCCGGCGGCCCCGAATCGACGATCGAAGCAAACGCGCCACGCGCGCCGCAAGCCGCGTTTGCTGCGGGCGTGCCGCTGCTTGGCATCTGCTATGGCATGCAGACCATGGCGGCGCAACTCGGCGGCCGCACCGAAGCAGGGCACACACGCGAGTTCGGCCATGCCCAATTGTTGGTGACGGCGGCGTGCGGACTGTGGGCGGGGTTCGCGAAGGCGGGCAGCGCAGTCGACGTGTGGATGTCGCATGGCGACCGCGTCACCGACGTGCCTCCGGGATTTTCCGTCACCGCCGCCACGCATGATCTGCCGATCGCGGCGATGGCCGACGATGCGCGGCGCTGGTACGGCGTGCAATTCCATCCCGAAGTCACGCACACGCAACGCGGCGCCGAATTGCTGCGCCGCTTCGTCGTGGACATCTGCGGCTGCGGAACCATGTGGACAGCCGCCAATATCATCGACGACGCCGTCGCGCGAGTGCGCGCGCAGGTGGGTTCCGATGAAGTCATCCTCGGTTTGTCCGGCGGTGTGGATTCGTCCGTGGTTGCTGCGCTCCTGCACCGCGCGATCGGCAAGCAACTCACGTGCGTGTTCGTGGATACCGGCCTGCTGCGCTGGCACGAGGGCGATCAGGTCATGGCCATGTTCGCGCAGCATATGGGCGTGAAAGTCATTCGCGTGGATGCGAGCGAGCGCTATTTCGCGCGGCTCGAAGGCATCGGCGATCCGGAAGCCAAGCGCAAGGCGATCGGCAATCTCTTCGTCGAAATCTTCGACGAACAATCGCGCAAGCTCAGCACCGCGAAGTGGCTGGCGCAAGGCACGATCTACCCGGACGTGATCGAATCGGCCGGCAGCAAGACCGGCAAGGCGCACGTAATCAAGTCGCACCACAATGTCGGCGGCTTGCCGCAGAAGATGAAACTCGGCCTGGTGGAACCGCTGCGCGAGTTGTTCAAGGACGAAGTGCGGCGTATCGGCGTCGAACTCGGGCTGCCGCGCGAGATGGTGCATCGGCATCCGTTCCCGGGCCCGGGGCTTGGCGTGCGCGTGCTCGGCGAAGTCAAGCCCGGGTACGTCGAGCTGCTGCAGCGCGCCGACGATATCTTTATCGGTGAGCTGCGCGCCGCGGGCCTGTATGACAAGGTCAGCCAGGCCTTCGCCGTGTTCCTGCCGGTCAAATCCGTCGGCGTGGTCGGCGACGCGCGTGCCTACGAATGGGTCATCGCACTGCGTGCGGTCGAGACCATCGATTTCATGACCGCGCATTGGGCACACCTGCCGTACGATTTTCTCGGCAAGGTTTCAAACCGTATCATCAATGAGTTACGCGGTGTTTCTCGTGTTGTTTACGATGTGAGTGGCAAGCCCCCTGCGACGATCGAGTGGGAATGACGTGAGCGAATCCCGCTTCAGCGCCGACGACGAGCGCTTCATGCGCCGCGCGCTGGAATTGGGGCATCATGCCGCCGATGCGCACTCCGAGGTTCCGGTCGGTGCGGTGCTGGTAATTGATGGCGAAATCGTCGGCGAAGGCTGGAACCACAATATCGGCGGCAACGATCCGACCGCGCATGCGGAAATCCTTGCGTTGCGCGATGCAGGGCAAAGGCTCGGCAACTACCGTTTCCCCGGATCGACGTTGTACGCGACTCTCGAACCTTGCGTGATGTGCGCCGGCGCCATCGTGCATGCGCGTGTTGCGCGCGTCGTGTACGCCGCCACCGACCCCAAGACCGGTGCTGCCGGCAGTGTCTTCGATACATTGCTGTCGGATCGACACAACCACAAGGTGCAGGTGCAGGGTGGTCTGCTGGCTGCGGAGTCAGGCGAACTGCTGCGGGGATTTTTTGCTAGCCGACGTTGACATTGTTCGATAGCCATTGGATTTTACATAATATACAAAGGCGTGTTACTCGTCTCGAGACGAGTCTCGGAACATTGTTTGTGTTCCGATTTTCACCACGACCCGGTACAATAGCGGGCTTCCAATCACCCACCGCCGCATACGGTTACCGCCATGAAAGTCCTGTCCTCGCTCAAGTCCGCCAAGTCCCGCCACCGCGATTGCAAGATCGTGCGTCGCCGCGGCAAAGTCTTCGTGATCTGCAAGAGCAACCCGCGCTTCAAAGCGCGCCAGCGCTGACTCGCGGAATTGCGTTGCCGGAAGGCCGCCGCGTGCGGCCTTTTGCATTTCCAGAACCATGCCCAGTACTGCCGCAATTGGTGAGCTTTGTCGCCCAAGTCGTGGATTTGCATGGTGGAATCTGCTAAAACAGCGCCAAGTGACGGCGATCGCCGCACGCATGAGGAGTCGGCCATGAAGCACCGTGTTCTCGGGATCGTCTGTGGCGTGGCACTGGCCGCCTTTGCGGCAGGCATTCCGGTGCATGCCGAAACCCTGCTGATGAAGCGCGTGCGCGAAGAACGCGGCATGAATGCTCCACACCGTGGCATGAGCATGGCCCAGGTGGAAAGCCACTTTGGCGCTCCGCGGAGCAAACTCACGCCGGCAGGCGGCGATTCGCCACGGCATCCGGTGATCCATCGCTGGGAATATCCCGGCTACATCGTCTATTTCGAGCGCAACATCGTCATCGACAGCGTGGCCGTGCGCGCGTCGCCGAGCGAACTCGGCCCCAAGACCCAGTAACGCTTGATGACCTCTGCCGCTTTCCGTCTTCCTGCGGAATGGGAGCCGCAGGCGGGCGTGCTGCTGGCCTGGCCGCACTCCCGGACCGATTGGGCGCAGCGCCTGGCGGGCGCGGAAGCCACCTTCGTCGCCCTCGCCTGCGCGATCGCGCGCCATGAGCCAGTGCTGATTTGCGTTCCCGATGCCGAAGTGCGCAATCGCGCGTGGAAACTCCTGGCCGATGCGGGCGTGAGTCCGAAAAATTGTCGCTTCGTCGAAATCGAGTACGACGATACCTGGCTGCGCGATTCCGGGCCGATCACTTTGCGCGGACCGGATGAATTCCGGCTGATGGACTTCCGTTTCACCGGCTGGGGCGGAAAGTTCGCCTCGAACCGTGACGATCGCTTGATCGAAGGGCTTGCCGCGCGCGAGATCTTCCGCAACGCCGATCATCGTCGGGTGGACTGGGCGCTGGAAGGTGGAGCGATCGAATCCGATGGCGCCGGCACGATCCTCACGACCTGGCGCTGCCTGCACCAGCGCCATCCCGAACAAAGCCGCGAACAGATGAGTCGCCTGCTTGGCGACAAACTCGGCGCGCAGCGCGTGCTGTGGCTCGAACGCGGCTATTTGCAAGGCGACGATACCGACGCGCACATCGACACTCTCGCCCGCTTCGCGCCGGATAACGGCATCGTGTTCCAGGCTTGCGACGACGCGTCCGATCCGCACTACGACGAACTCGCCGCGATGCGCGCGGAACTGGCCGCGCTGCGCACGACGGACGGCCAGCCGTATCGTCTGCATGCCCTGCCCTGGGCCAGGCCCATCTTCGACGACGGCCGCCGGCTGGCCGCGTCCTACGCGAATTACCTGATCGTCAACGGCGCGGTCCTGGTCCCGGCCTACGATGATCCCGCCGATGCGCAAGCCGCACGCGTCATCGCGGACGCGCATCCCGGGCGCGCCGTGATTGCGGTACCCTGCCGATCCCTGATCTGGCAAAACGGCAGCCTGCATTGTTTGACCATGCAGTTGCCCGCGGGAGTCCTGGCATGAACAAGATTTTGCGCGCCGCGCTGTTGCAGGAGCGCAACCACGGCAGCGTCGCCGCGAACCTTGATGCGATCGAAGCCGGCCTGCGCAGTGCGGCAGCGAAAGGTGCCCAGCTGGTGCTGCTGCAGGAGCTGCACAACGGTCCATATTTTTGCCAACACGAAAGTACCGCCGAATTCGACCGCGCCGAACCGATTCCCGGACCGAGCACGGCGCGTATCGGTGTGCTCACTGCGGAACTCAAACTGGTGGTTGTCGCTTCACTGTTCGAGCGCCGTGCCGCCGGCCTGTATCACAACACCGCCGTCGTCTTCGATCGCGCAAAAGAGATCTGTGGAAAATACCGCAAAATGCACATTCCGGACGATCCGGCATTCTACGAGAAATTCTATTTCACGCCGGGCGACCTCGGTTTCGAGCCGGTGCAGACCTCGGTGGGCAAACTCGGCGTGCTGGTTTGCTGGGACCAATGGTATCCGGAAGCCGCGCGCCTGATGGCGCTGGCTGGTGCGGACGTGTTGCTCTACCCCACGGCGATTGGCTGGGATCCTGCCGACGACGCAGCGGAAAAATCGCGCCAGCGCGAGGCCTGGATCACGGTGCAGCGCGGCCACGCCGTGGCCAACGGCCTGCCCTTGCTGGCCTGCAATCGCGTCGGCCATGAAGGCGCGCCGGACGATGGCCGCGGCATCGACTTCTGGGGATCGAGCTTCGTTGCCGGGCCGCAGGGCGAGATGCTGGCACAGGCATCCGTCGACAAGCCCGAACTGCTGGTCGCCGATATCGACATGGCGCGCAGCGAGGCCGTGCGCCGCATCTGGCCGTTTCTGCGCGATCGGCGCATCGATGCGTATGGCGATCTGCTGAAACGGTTTCGCGATTGAATGTTTCGCTCGTCATTCCGGCATGGATTGCCGGAATCCAGCGGCCAAGGATGGCAACTTGTCGATTGTCGTAGTGTTCACGTCCATGTGACTGGATTCCGGCAGTCCCTGCCGGAATGACATACTTCGACGTCTTATGACCAATACTGCCGAACCTCTCGCCGACCAACCCATCGCGCGCGCAACGCGCGACGGCGTCGAATACACGCTGCTGGGAACCGCGCATGTCTCGCGCGCGAGCGTGGATGCGGTGCGCGCGGCCATCGAAACCGGCGCCTACGATGCCATCGCGGTGGAATTGTGCGAGTCGCGTTACAAGGCGATGCACGATCCGGAAGCCTGGCGCAATCTCGACCTGTGGCGCGTGATCCGGGATGGCAAGGCCGGCATGGTGGCCGCGAATCTCGCGCTGTCGTCCTATCAGCGACGCCTTGCCGAGCAGTTCGGCATCGAACCAGGGGCGGAACTGAAGGCCGCGGTCGAACTTGCCAGCCAGCGCGGGCTGCCACTGTGGCTGATCGATCGCGAAATCAGCCTCACGCTCAAGCGCGCGTATCACGGCGTGCGCTGGCGCGACCGCCTCGGCATCATCGGTGGCCTTGGCGCGAGCCTGTTCGAGCGCAGTGAGGTCAGCGAAGAAGACATCGAGAAGCTCAAGCAGGGCGACATGCTGCAAAGCGCGTTCAGCGAATTCGCGGCGCAGTCCGAGCCGCTGTATCGCAGCCTGATCGGCGAACGCGATGCATTCATGGCGGCACGCCTGCGCGAGGAAAGCGGCAAGCGTCCGGTCCGGCACGTGCTGGCTGTCGTGGGTGCCGGACACCTGGCCGGCATCGAACGCGAACTCGGCACGCAGACCACGGCGCCGATTGCGATTCTGGCACCGATGAACGTGGCGCCGATCGGTTCGCGCTGGCCGAAATGGGTTGGCCTGGGTTTGCTCATCGTCATCGCCGCTGCGATCGGCTATGCCTTCAGTCGCGGCAACGGCCATGGCGCGCGCGCGCTGGAAGACTGGATCGTGTTCACCGCATCCGGCTGCGCGCTGGGCGCGCTGGCTGCCGGCGGACACCCGTTGAGCGTGCTTGCCGCGGCGATTTCGGGGCCGCTGAAGCCGTTTCGCCCCTTTGCGCCTTCGGGCGCATTCAGCGCGGGCGTCGAAATGTGGCTGCGCCATCCGCGCGTGGCTGATTTCGAAACCCTTCGCGACGATGTCATGCACTGGACCGGCTGGTGGAAGAACCGCGTCTCGCGCACCCTGCTCGTGTTCATGCTCACCAACATCGGCATGATGATCGGCGAGTGGACTGCGGGCATCCGCATCCTGCACCAGATCCTGTAGTCTTGCATCAGGTCTTCAACGCCCCCAGTCGCGGAAACGCCCGGCCCCGCGCGTCGCGTAGCACGCGGCGCGTGGCCAGGCGCGCGTCGTCAAGCAGCGCGTAAATGACCGGCAGGGCCGCCAGGGTGACGATGGTGGAGAAGATCAGGCCGCCGGCGATTGCACGCGCCATCGGGTAGTACGGCGTGTCGCCGCCGCCGATGGTGGCGTCGCTCATGCACAGTGGCACCATGCCGAGGATCGCCGTGCCCATGGTCATCAGGATCGGACGCAGGCGATCGCGTGCGCCACGCACCAGCGCTTCGGTGCGCGAAAGTCCTTCCAACCGCAACTGGTTGATGTGCACGATCATGACGATGCCGTTGTTCACGACCACGCCCATCAGGATCAGCACGCCGATCGACGCCATGATCGAGAACGTGGTGCCGGTAAGCCAGAACAGCCAGTACA
>JAFEFP010000095.1 GCA_018240545.1 Pseudomonadota bacterium
ACACCGTCGGCGATCCGTACAAGGACACCGCCGGCCCGGCCGTGAACCCGCTGATCAAGATCATCAACATCGTCGCGCTGCTGCTGATTCCGCTCTTGTAAAACGACGATCACTCCCCCTCTCCCGCTCGCGGGAGAGGGCAAGGGGTGAGGGGAAACCGCTTCTGCCGCAAGAGGAAGTCCCATGAAGTCCGCACTCATCGCGCTCGGCACCTGCGTCACCCTCGCCGCCTGCTCGCAGCACTTCCGCAATGGCGAAGTGCGGTCCACGCCACCGGAAATGCTGGCCGGCGCGCATGCCGATCCGCATGCCAAGCCAACGGCGAAGGCTGCCGAGAAGACCGATGCAAAAAGCAAGGCAGACGCGGCCGAATCCAGCGGCGGGAATTGATCCAACGAAGCCGCGTGGACAATGCGCGGTCCGCGCACATGCATGCGTTGGCCTACGCGTTCCTGTGGGATGAATTGAAGTAGCCCCAGGCAACGGCGGGTCGAAAAATCCCGTTCCGTGCCGGCTTTTTTTCGTGCGCGTTCAGCAGGTTTGCTTTATCCTGCGCGCCCCCTGAAATCCGCTGGAAGCCATGCATGGGCCTGGACCTCGTCCCCGCCGGCCGCGACGTGCCGCACGAAATCAACGTCGTCATCGAAATCCCGAAGGACGCCGAGCCGGTCAAGTACGAGGTCGACAAGGCCACCGGCGCGATTTTCATCGACCGCGTGCTGTCCACGCCCATGCGCTATCCGTGCAACTACGGCTACGTGCCGCACACGCTCGGCGGCGATGGCGACCCGCTCGATGCGCTCGTGATCCTGCCGCTGCCGCTGGTGCCGGGCTCGGCCATCCGCTGCCGCCCGGTCGGCATGCTGAAGATGACCGACGAGGCCGGCACCGACGAGAAACTGGTCGTGGTGCCGGATGCGAAGGTCTTCGCCGGCTATGCGCACATCGGCGACATCGGCGACGTTTCCGGCCACTGGCTGGAGCGCATCGGCCACTTCTTCGAGCACTACAAGGACCTGGAGAAGGGCAAGTGGGTCAAGCTCGAAGGCTGGCTCGACGCCGCGGCGGCCAAACGCGAGATCCTGGACAGCATCGCGCGCTACCAGCGCAGCCCGGACAAGCCGAAGTTCTGACGCTAGTCCTCCGGCGTCTCGTCGAGATCCGGCGGCGGCGCCTGCGCAGGCCACGGCATCGCGAGCAGATCTTGCGCGCGCCAGAAACGGATGAAGCCGAAGCGGTACGGCAATTCCAGATCGGGCTTCACGGTGATCGGATACTTCGAGTAGAAGGTGACGACTTCACCGTCCGGATGCGCGGCGCACCAGGCGCGCAAATCCCCGAAATCGACCTTTTCCAGCGGCTGCGCAAGACGCCCGGCGAACTCATACAAGCCATGATGCCAGGCCAGATGCGCAATCGGGCGACCGCTGTCCTGATCCTGCCGGATCCGCGCCGCGGCGGCACTCACGTCTACGTACGGACCAATGCCCTGTGCCAGCACCAACAGGCCCAGCGCCGCGGCCGCCACACTCGACAGCGCGAGTGTGCGCAGCGATGAATGCGCTCGCGGCACGCACAACACGAACAAGCCGACCACCGCCACGAGCACGCCCCACAGCGGCCAGATGCCGGAAATCACGTGCAGGAACTGCACGGTCAAGCGTCCCTCGGCCAGCATCCGCGCGAGGAAGCCGATGTCCTGCACGTGCGTGGCAAGGTAGGGCAAGGCCGCCACCAGCAATCCAGCCGCCAGCAGCAGCACGCCAAACAGGCGGCCGCGCACGCGTGCGCCATCACTGCCGAGGACCTTGGCCAGGTACAGCGCCAGCGCCGGCAGCAACGGCAGCAGGTAATGCGGCTGCTTGCCGCTGACGAAACAGAACGCCACGAACGCCGGTACCGCCCAGGCCACGGCGAAGCGCGCGCTTTTGGATACGTGGAAGGAATCACGCCATGCCCGCCACGGTGCGCGTGCAGCCAGCGTCCACGGCAACACCATCGCCGGCAAGACCATGAAGTACCACCACAGCGGACGACGATGGGCGAAACTGTTCGCCATGCGATCCACCGTCTGGCGCAAGAAAATCGCGTCCGCGTATTTCTCGCCGCCCATGATCGCGGCGGGAATCGCCCAAGCCAGCGCGATGGCCGCGCCGCCGAGTACGGCCAATCCCGTCATCGCGTACCAGCGGCGCTTGTTCGCGCGCGCGGTGTCGCTCCACCCTGGCCCGAGCAAAAGCGCGAACCCTGCATCCAGCAGCACGACCGGCCCCTTGGTCAGGATGCCGAGACCGAAGCCCAGCGCGAGCAGGACGAAGCCACGCCGCCAGCGTTGCGCGTCCAGATCCAATGCACCGTGCAGGGCGATCAATACGCACGTCGCCAGCAGCACGTCGAACATGATCGCGCCGGAAAACAGCGCAAAAAACACCGTGCCGAAAAGAAGGGTCACGGCGCGGCGCGCCAACGCGGGATCCGGCTCCAGCCGCAACACCAGGCGTTCGAACAGCACGAGCGAAGCGAACGAGGCAGCCAGCATGCCCAGGCGAACCGCCCACACGTGCATGCCGGCAACCAGCCAACCCGCGTTGACCAGCCAGAACAGCAGCGGCGGCTTGTCCGAATAGGGCGCGCCGTTGAGGTGCGGCACCAGAAAATCCAGATGCTGGCGCATCTCCCATGCGACGGCGAGGTAGCGCGTCTCATCGATCGGCAAGGCCGGCAGGAACGCCACAACCGGCAGCAGGAGCAACCACCACCACAACCTTCCATCCGCAGCGAGCGCACGAAAAAACCGCGGAATGGAGTTGTCGCTCATCTTCGCATCGCTGTCGCCGGAAAAGACGCGCATTGTGCCACGCGCACGCGCAAGGCGCAGGCCGGGCCGATCAGGAATGCCGCGCGCTTCGAGCCTCGCCCGCGTGGTCCGGCGCAAGCGCAAACAGGTCCCGCGCGCGTGCCGCGACGGGCTCGACGATCGGCAACATGCGCTCCAGTTCCGTCGCGTTGCGTTTCCACTTCTCCGGATCCGGCGCGCCAAGCGTGTAGCGTGACAACGGCAGCCGGTCGCCCAGAACACGATCCCATTTCAGGCCGAGGAAACGGCACAGGCGCCGGATTTCAGCCTCCGGGTTGGCGACGAGTTGGCTGTAGCTGGCCACACACCAGCGTTCCGGTGGAAGTCTTTGCAGATCTCCGATCAGGGTTTCGACGGTTGTCATCCACTGGCGTGCCACGATCTGCGCCAGATCCAGGTCGCGCAGATCGCGCCAACCCGGAGTCAGCAGCAGCGACCACGGCGGGCCTGGCCAGTCCGGCAGCGCCGGGTAGGTGCGGAACCTGCCGCAGCGCCAGGCATCGAGCATGCTGCTGAGTGTTTCGCGCGGATCGCGATACAGATAGACAAACGTGGCATTGCCGAATACCTCGGCCAGAAATGGCACGCGCAAGGCATTCTTTGGCGTCTTCTCCAGCAAGCGGAAAGGCCGCGCCGGGTCCGGCGCCGCGCCATCGCGGTAGCGTGCGCGCGCGGCGAACGCGGCAGCCAACGCACGCGCGGTCGTGCGATCGGCATCCGCGGCCAGCAGGCGGTTGGATGACCACTGCCGCGCCGCCGGGGATAGTCCATCGATGCCCTCGATCAGGCGATGGCTTTCGTCGCCAATCGTCGCCAGGCCCGGTGCCTGCGCAAGGGTTTCGAACAACAGGGTCGATCCCGACCGCGGCGGACACACGATGAACACGGCGCGGCGCATGCGTCGACGCGCGCCCGGCATCGGCGGGTGCTGTTCCGGCGCGGCAAGCACTTGCGCATCCTTGCCCAAAGCGGCCTCGTCGATCAACGAGCGCACGGCCGTGGTCAGGGCGACATTGTTGCTGAAATGCAGGCCTGCGGCCGCCGCGTCGAACTGTTCGAGCAGGCGATCAAGCAGCGCGCGATACTCGCCGATGCCTTCGCCGCTGGCGCCGAATGCGCTCCACAGCGAACGCCAATCCTGGGTCAGCGCCGCCAGTGCTGCACGAATCCCGACGCGCATATCCTCGCTGCCGATTGCCTCGCGTTCGATGTCCGCTTCGAGCCAGGCGGCGATCGTGGCCAGTTCCCATGGCGACATGATGCGCGGGCGATTGACGCGCTCATAACGCAAGGCCGGCTCGATTCCAGCATCAAATGAAATGGCTCTGCTATTGAATGGCATGGGCTGTGCCGCGAATGGATCGCGCCCCGCTGCGGCCAGCGCCCAGAAGTACGCCGATCCGGGCGTGTCGATCACCAGATGGATGCGTGCCTCGGGCTGGGGATTGCTTACCCGGTGTTCGCGCCAGGTGTCGAAGATCCAGCATTCTCCGGCGGCCATGTTGACCGCGCGCGCGCCGCACTGGAAGCGCGCCTGTGCCGAGGTGATCACCGGAACATGGACGCGCACTCGCTCCCACCAGTAGTAGCTGATGTCGGCGTGCGCGCGCACCTCGCCATCGCCGACGATGCGCATCAAGCGCGTGCGCCCGATGGTCGACCCCAGTCCGGCCAGCACCTGGCGCAGGTACGGGCAGGCGCGCAAGGCCGGCGTCGGCGCCATCGGCCCAGCGGTGGCATCGTCGTCCGGATTGCCGTTCGCGGCGATCAAGGGCATGGCATCGTTGCCGGCGAATCCCTGCGGATGCGGCCGCCAGGCCACTTCACCCACGGCGCCAATTTCCGCCGCCAGCCGTACCGCGTCGAAACGCAACGGCAACTGGATGAACTCTGTGGGCAACTGCATGAAAACCCCGATCCTGGCTCCCCACCGGCAGATTACCCGATCCCGCCACGATCACCTACCTCCCACCAGCGGTTGCCGCCATGAATCCGGTCGGCTAGTATTGCGACGGGGTTCACAAAATCAGGGGAGAGTCTCGTGACCGACCACTGCACCGACGCCCATCTGGCGTCCAGGCCGCTTGCGCGCGCCGTCGCTTCCGCTATCGGCAAACCGAGCCTGCTCGCAGCAGCCGCGGCTGGATTCGTCCTCTCGCCCGCCGCGTTCGCCGCGACCTATGCGGTCGGCAACCTCAACGACAGCGGCGCGGGCAGCCTGCGCGATGCGATCGCACAGGCGAATGCGAATCCCGGCGCGGACACGATCACGTTCGCGTCCAACGTGACGGGCACCATCACCCTGACCAGCGGCAGCCTCGTCATCAACGACGACGTGACGATCCAGGGCCCCGGCGCCAGCGTGCTCACCATCGACGGCAATGCGTCGGTGCCGCGCGCGAGCAAGCCGGCCAATTACGGCTTTTATGGCAACGATATCGTCATCAATGGCGGCGGCAGTGGCGGACAAGGACGCCCCGGCGCCACGCTGGCGGCTTCGTCGGTCACCATCTCCGGCCTTACCATCACCGGCGGCCGTGCCACGAATGGAGGCGGCATCGCTGCCTACAACACGGCGCTGACCGTCGACAACTGCGTGGTTACGGCCAATTACGCCTATGACAGCGGCGGCGGGATCTACATCGATGGCGACAACGCGTCGCTGACGGTGGGCAATTCCACGATCAGCAACAACACCGCGGATTACGCTGGCGGCGGCATGGCCACGACCAGTTCCGCCATTACCGTCACGCAAAGTTCGGTGTCGGGCAATTCGGCAAGCGCCGGCGGTGGAGTATTCATCCACAACGACAACTCCAACGCATTGACGGTTACCGCATCGACGGTTTCCGGAAACAGCGCCAGTGGCGCAAACTATTACGGCTACTCGGGCGGCGGTGGCGTGTATGCACGGCATGTGTCGGCCACGATCAGCAACAGCACCATTGCCAACAATACTTCCGCCCGCTATGGCGGCGGCGTCATTGGTCACATCGATACCTCGAACACTTACTCCACAACGCTGGCCAACAGCACGGTATCCGGCAACAGTGCCAGCTACGGCGGTGGCATTTCCGAGACCAGCGATGGCGCGATCACCCTGACCAATACGGCCGTTGGCGGCAATACCGCGACGGTCGATGCCGACGTCGGCACTCCCAGCGGCGGCAGCATTGCCACGGCCTTTTCCCTGATCGGCAATACCGGCGCGGCCACCATTACCGACAACGGCGGCAACCTGCTCAACGTGACGCCGCAACTCGGCGCGCTCGCGAGCAATGGTGGGCCGACGCTGACCATGTTGCCACTGGCCGGCAGTCCATTGATCGACGCCGGCGATCCGGCCTTCAGCGGTTTGGCCACCGACCAGCGCGGCGCGGGATTCCCGCGCATCATCAATGGCCGCGTCGACATCGGCGCGGTCGAATTCGGCACTGCCGCAGCCGCGGCCGCCGTACCCGCGCCCGGACTTGGTCTCGGCGGTCAGCTCGGGCTTGGCGCCCTGCTCGGATTGGCTGGCCTCGCCGTGGCGCGGCGGCGGCGCCATCTTGGCGCGACGGCGGGCCTCGTGCTCGCGGCGGCGCTGTGTGCGACATCCCCGCAATCGGCGCAGGCCGCTGCAGGGCAGGAGTCGCGCCATGCCGAAGCGACAACCATCACCAGTTACGTGGTGCAGGACAAGACCGTTACCATCGTGCTTGGCAATGGTCAGACCTTGAGCGCACGCAAGGGTCAGGTGCACACGATCGACAAGCGCAGCAGCGCTGCCCATCGCGTCGTGCGCAATCCAGCCGGCATCGCCGGCGGCACGCCGGCTGCCGTGCGCTTCGAAACCGGCAGGAAGGGCAATACGCGCGACGTGCGCATCCATCTGGTCGATACCCTGCAGCAGGCCCAGGCACTGATCGCAAACAAGCCGTAAGCGGTCCCGTTTCACGCCCGGCGCGCGCACGGCGCGCCGCATCCCGCGGCAAATTGCCGATGCCTACCGAGGTCGATAGACCTCGCCGCCCTGCTCGCGGAATTCGCGCGCCTTCGCGGCCATGCCTTCGGCGAGTGCTTGCGTTTCGCCGACTCCATGTTCCTTCGCGTAGTCGCGCACATCCTGCGTGATCTTCATCGAACAGAACTTCGGCCCGCACATCGAGCAGAAATGCGCGGTCTTGTGCGCGTCCTTGGGCAGCGTTTCGTCGTGGAATTCCCTGGCCTTCTCCGGATCGAGCCCGAGGTTGAACTGGTCCTCCCAGCGAAACTCGAAACGCGCCTTGCTCAAGGCGTTGTCGCGCGCCTGCGCCCCGGGATGGCCTTTGGCGAGATCGGCGGCATGCGCGGCGATCTTGTAGGTGACGATGCCGTCGCGCACGTCCTGCTTGTCGGGAAGACCCAGGTGTTCCTTGGGTGTGACGTAGCACAGCATCGCCGTGCCATACCAGCCGATCATCGCCGCGCCGATCGCGCTGGT
>JAFEFP010000096.1 GCA_018240545.1 Pseudomonadota bacterium
CGCTGCTCGCGACCCTTCTCAAGGAAGCGCAGGCCCTGAGCCAGGGTCGCCAACGCATCGCGCTCGAGGATGGTGCGCATTGCGACCTGCTCGGTTCGCCGCACGATTTGCACAGCGCGTTCTCAAACCTTGTGAGCAATGCCGTGCGCTACACGCCGAGCGGCGGCGAGATCGTGATTCGGTGGCGACGCACGAGCGATGGAGCGGAATACACGGTGACCGACACCGGCTACGGCATTCCCGCCGAGCACCTCGCACGCTTGACTGAGCGCTTCTATCGCGTGTCGTCGAGCCGTTCGCGAGCCACCGGCGGCACGGGCCTGGGCCTGTCCATCGTCAAACACGTGCTCAACCTGCACCAGGCGCAACTGATCGTCGAAAGCGAACCGGGCAAGGGCTCGACGTTCACCTGCCGGTTCGAGCGCGCGCGCCTCATCGAACACGACGACGCAGCGCGCTGATTGTCGCAAGTCGGGTCGCTGTCAAAAATCCGTAATATTTCCAACACCTGTGCGCAACACGCGACCGGTAAAAAGTCGCCAGTCATCCACGCACGGAGTTGTCATGTTCAATTTCCGCAAGATCGCACTCGCCGTCGGCGTTGCCGCCGCGGGACTCTCGCTTCACGCCACGGCTGCCGATGTCACCGGCGCCGGTTCCAGCTTCGTCTACCCGGTGTTGTCGAAATGGTCGGCCACGTTTGCCGAGAAGACCGGCAACCACGTCAATTACCAGTCCATCGGCTCGGGCGGCGGCATCGCCCAGATCAAGGCCGACACCGTCGATTTCGGCGCTTCCGACAAGCCGCTGGATGCCGAGGAACTGGCCAAGTTCGGCCTCGGCCAGTTTCCCAGCGTCATCGGCGGCATCGTCCCGGCCTACAACATCGACGGTGTGGATTCCGGCAAGCTCGTGCTCGACGGCAAGGTTCTCGCTGGCATCTTCCTCGGCAGCATCACCCACTGGAACGACGCCGCGATCGCCAGGCTCAACCCGGGCGTGAAATTACCGGACGCGAAGATCACCGTAGTGCACCGTTCCGATGGTTCGGGTACCTCGTTCAACTTCACGAATTACCTGTCCAAGGTCAGTCCGGAATGGAAGACCAAGGTGGGCGAGGGCACGGCCGTGCGATGGCCGGCCGGCATCGGCGGCAAAGGCAACGAGGGTGTGGCGGCCTACGTGAAGCAGGTCAAGAACTCGATCGGCTACGTCGAATACGCCTACGCGCTGAAAAACAACATCGGCTACGCGCTGATGGACAACGCCGCCGGCAAGACGGTCAAGCCGGGCAACGCCAGCTTTCAGGCTGCGGCCGCAACGGCCGACTGGGCGCACGCGCAGGACTTCAACCTGATCATGACCAACGCGCCGGGCGCCGACGCGTGGCCGATCACGGCAACGACCTGGGTGATCATGGTCAAGCAGCCGAAGAACGCAGCCAATTCCAAGGTGGTGCTCGACTTCTTCAAGTGGTCGCTGGAAAACGGCCAGGCGCAGGCGCAGGAACTCGATTACGTGGCCTTGCCCGCAGCGCTGGTCAAGCAGATCGAGGCCTACTGGCAGGCGCAGTTCAAGCACTGATCCGGAAGGATGTAAACGATGTACCGCGCTTGAATTTGAGTGGCGTCATGCCGGCAGGGATTGCCGGCATCCAGACCGCACGGATGCCATCCCTGGCAACTGGATTCCGGCAATCCCTGCCGGAATGACATGGAAAGGGGTGGTTCAAGTCCAATCGCAGGACCAAACAAAAATGCCAACTGCCATCGCCATCGAAACCATCTGCCGTCGCAACGCCGCCGACGCGCTGCACGACAAGCTGTTCCGCGGCGTGCTGCGGGTGTGCGCCTTGCTCGTGCTGGCTGCGCTGCTGGGCGCGGCCTTGTCCACGTTGTGGGGTGGCCGCGAGGTGCTGTTCGGCGATGGCTGGCATTTCCTGACCAGCGCGCAGTGGAATCCGGTCGAAAACCGCTACGGCGCCTGGGCGCCGATCTACGGCACCCTCGTCACCTCGTGCATCGCCATTCTCATCGCGGTGCCGTTGAGCTTCGGCATCGCCTTGTTCCTCACCGAGATCGCGCCGCTGTGGCTGCGCACGCCGGTCGCCACGGCCATCGAATTGCTCGCGGCGATTCCGTCAATCATCTACGGCATGTGGGGATTGTTCGTGTTCGTGCCGTTCATGGCCAACCACATCGATCCCTTGCTCGACTCGAGCCTGGGCCGCCTGCCACTGGTCGGTGCGTTATTCCGGGGACCGCCATTGGGACTCGGCCTGCTCACCGCCGGCATCGTGCTCGCGATCATGATCGTGCCGTTCATCTCGTCGGTGATGCGCGAGGTGTTCCAGACCGTGCCCGCGCGCCTGAAGGAATCGGCGTATGCGCTTGGCTCCACGACCTGGGAAGTGGTTTGGGACATCATCCTGCCATACACGCGGCAGGCCGTGATCGGCGGCATTTTCCTGGGGCTGGGGCGCGCACTCGGCGAGACGATGGCGGTGACGTTCGTGCTCGGCAACGCCTACGATTTCTCCACGTCGCTGTTGATGCCGGGCACGTCGATTTCTTCGTCCATCGCCAATGAATTCAACGAAGCCGTGGGCCTGCACCGGTCGGCGCTGATCGCACTCGGCTTCCTGCTGTTCGTGGTCACCTTCGTCGTGCTGCTGATCGCGCGCTGGATGCTGCGTTCGCTCAAGCGCAAGGAAGGCAACGCATGAGCGCCAGCGTCTACCGTCGCCGTGAGACCAAAAACGTCGTCGCGCAGATTCTGGCCAGTTCCGCCGCGCTGCTGGCGCTGGTTTTCCTGGCCTGGATATTGTGGGTCACGGTCAGCCGTGGCGTGCACGCGATCGGCGTGCCGCTGTTCACCAGGATCACCGCTTATGCCGATCAGGGCGGTTTGGCCAATGCCATGGTCGGCAGCCTGATCATGGATCTGATGGCCATTGCCCTGTGTGCGCCCGTCGGCGTGCTGGCCGGTGCGCACCTGGCCGAATACGCACGCGGCACGCGGCTTGGCGAGACGATCCGGTTCCTCAACGACATCCTGCTGTCCGCGCCGTCCATCGTGCTCGGCCTGTTCGTGTACGTGATCTTCGTGCTGCCGATGACCGCGCTGACGAACGGCACGACGACTTTTTCCGCGCTGGCCGGCTCCATCGCGCTGGCACTGATCGGCTTGCCGGTGATCGTGCGCACGACCGACGAGATGCTGCAACTGGTGCCGTCGACATTGCGCGAAGCGGCGCTGTCGCTCGGCATCCCGCAATGGAAATTGACCGTGCAGGTGCTCATGCGCGCCGCAGGTTCCGGCATCCTCACCGGCGTGCTGCTTGCGCTGGCGCGGCTCGCCGGCGAAACCGCGCCGTTGTTGTTCACCGCGTTCGGCAACAATTACATGACGTACAGTCCGCTCGCGAAGATGGCCAGCGTGCCGGCGGCAATCTACCAATACACCAACGACCCCAACCCGGCGATGCATGCCATCGCCTGGGCGGGAGCACTGCTGATCACCCTGTTCGTGCTTGCGTTGAGCCTGCTTGCGCGGGCGCTGTTCTCCCGAAAGAAGACCAGCCATGACTGATCTTGCCGCTGTTGCCGCTCCGATTGCGCCGGTCGACACCACGCGCAACAAGATCGCCGTACGCGACCTGGATTTCCACTATCACGATTTCCACGCGGTGCGGAAAATCCGCATGGATATTCCCGAACGTCGCGTCACCGCGATCATCGGGCCGTCCGGATGCGGCAAATCCACCTTGCTGCGCGTCTTCAACCGCATCTATTCGATCTATCCGAAGCAGCGCGCCGAGGGCGACGTGTTGCTGGACGGCGAGAACATCCTCGATCCCGGCTACTCGCTCAACCGCCTGCGCAGTCAGGTCGGTATGGTGTTCCAGAAACCGGTGCCGTTTCCGATGACGATTTACGAGAACGTGGCGTATGGCATTCGCCATCACGAGGTGCTGTCGCGCGCGCGCATGGACGAGCGCGTGGAACAGGCGCTGCGCGCGGCAGCGCTGTGGGACGAGGTCAAGGACAAGCTCAAGCGCAGCGCGCTGGGATTGTCCGGCGGCCAGCAGCAACGCCTGTGCATCGCGCGCGGCATCGCGCTGCGCCCGCAAGTGCTGCTTCTGGACGAGCCGACCTCGGCGCTCGATCCCATCGCGACCGGGCGCATCGAGCAACTGATCGAGGAATTGAAGAAGGATTACACCATCGTCATCGTCACCCACAACATGCAGCAGGCAGCGCGTGTTTCGGATTTCACCGCGTTCATGTACATGGGCGAATTGATCGAATTCGGCGACACCGAGAAGATCTTCACCAAACCGGACAAGCAACAGACTGAAGACTACATTACTGGCAGGTTTGGTTGATCGAGGAAAACACATGCCCAACGAACACACCATCAAGAGCTACGACGACGAACTTGCGCGCCTCACCGGTGAGATCGTGCGCATGGGCGAACTCGCCGCGACGCAACTCGAAGCGGCCATCGACGTGGTCGAGCGCCGCGACGGGCGCGCGGCCTTGCGTGTCGTCGAGAACGACGACGCCATCGACGCCCTCGAGCACGCGATCAGCCACGACGTGGTGCGCCTGCTCGCGCTGCGCGCGCCGATGGCGCGGGATTTGCGCGAGGTCTTCGCGGCGCTGCGCATCGCCGCGGACATCGAGCGCATCGGCGACTACGCCGCCAACGTGGCCAAGCGTTCCATCCCGCTGTCGATGGTGGCGCCGGTGGCGTCGGCGCGCGGACTGCGCCGGCTGTCCGATCTTGCCGCGGCCGCATTGCGCAAGGTGCTCGATGCCTGCCGCGATCGCGATGCGGACAAGGCGCACGAAGTCTGGGACGAAGACGTGGAACTGGACGACGCCTACACGGGCCTGTTCCGCGAACTGCTCACCTACATGATGGAAGACCCGCGCAGCATCACTTCGTGCACGCACCTGTTGTTCATGGCCAAGAACCTCGAACGCATCGGCGACCACGCCACCAACATCGCCGAGAACGTCTGGTTCGCGGTCACCGGCAAGCCGCTGGAGTCGCGACGCAAGAAGGGCGACGAGACAGCCGAGCCGGTGATGCCTAGGCTGGGCCACTGAAGCGCCGCCTTGCGATTCTTGGCACAATGCGGCTCTGGGTTTCCGGAGTTGCGCATGACTGTCGCCAATCCCGCAGCGCACGTCGAGAGTTTTTTCGACAAGGACACGTCCACGTTCACTCACGTCGTCTACGATCGCGACGGCGGCGAGTGCGCGATCATCGACCCGGTGCTCGACTACGATGCCGCCGCGGCGCGCACATCGACGGTTTCCGCCGATGCGGTTGCCGCCTTCGTGCGGCTGCACGATCTGCGCACGGCGTGGATCCTGGAAACCCACGCGCATGCGGATCACCTGAGCGCGGGTGCGTATCTGCGCGAAGCGCTCGGCGCGAAGCTCGCCATCGGCCGCGGCATCGTCGGCGTGCAGGCGCATTTCAAAAAGCTGTTCGGCCTGGGCGATGAATTCACCGCCGACGGCAGTCAGTTCGACCGCCTGTTCGACGATGGCGATACGTTCGAAATCGGCGCCTTGCACGGACGCGTCATGGCGACGCCCGGGCATACCGCGGACAGCCTCACCTATGTCGTTGGCGACGCGGCCTTCGTCGGCGACACCGTCTTCGCGCCGGACACCGGCACGGCGCGCACGGACTTTCCCGGTGGCGATGCGGCGGCGCTGTACGGCTCCATCCACCGGATCCTGTCCCTGCCACCGGACACCCGCCTGTTCCTGTGCCACGACTATCCGCCGGACTCGCGCCGGCCGATGGCGCACAGCGAGATTGCGGCGCAGCGCGCGGGCAATGCCTACGTGCGCGATGGCATCGACGAATCCGATTTCATCGCCCGGCGCCGCGCGCGCGACGCCACCCTGGGTGCGCCACGGCTGATCCTGCCGGCCTTGCAGGTCAATATCCGCGGCGGCCGGCTGCCGGCGCCGCAGGCCAATGGCGTCCGTTACCTCACGATTCCGCTCAACCGGATCGGCGAGGCCTAGGCGTCAATCGCCGCCGATGGCGACCGGCGGCACGGCGCAATAGATGCCGTACAAGGTCTTGATCAGGCGTTTGGCCGGCCCGCTCGCGAGCCGATAGTGGATCGTCTGCGCCTCGCGGCGCGTCGCCACGAGGCCGTCCTCGCGCAAGCGCGCCAGGTGCTGCGACAGCGCCGACTGGCTCAGGTCGAGCACGTCGTTCAAGTCGCCCACGCTGCGCTCGCCGGTGGCGAGCAGACACAGGATGCGCAGTCGCTGCGCATTGGCCAGCGACTTGAGCAGGCGCGAGGCGGAGTCTGCATGGGGCCCCATGGCGGCGGCACGTTTCCCGGTTTGGCTGGATTTGATCGAAGTCATGGCGTCACTTCCGCGCGGGGCGGACCATCGCGGTGCCGAATGATCGCACAGCGCTTGCTTGAATTCTAAATTAGAAGATGCTAAATTAGCAAGTGTTGATGCAGATGGGATCGGCGACGCCCCGCGCAGTGCGGGGCGCCCAGCGCAAAACGGAGGGTATCGGCATGGCAACGATCGTGGTCCTCGGCGCCGGCATTGGCGGCATGAGCCTGGCGTACGAATTGCGGCATCGGTTGGGGCGCGGACACCGCATCACGGTAATCGGCGACGGTTCGCGGTTCTCGTTTACCCCGTCCAACCCCTGGGTAGCCGTTGGCTGGCGCAAGGCGGCGGACATCGGCATCGAGGCCGCGCCGGCGCTGGCAAGACACGGCATCGAATTCATCGGCGTGCCGGCGACGAGGGTGTATCCGGACGAAAACCGCGTCGAAACCGCCGACGGCAAGAACCTTGCCTACGATTACCTGGCCATCACCACGGGTCCGCGGTTGGCGTTCGACGAGATTCCCGGGCTGGGACCGGAAGGCCACACCCAATCGGTATGCACCACGCCGCACGCCGAGGCCGCGTGGGCGCGCTACCAGAAATTCCTCGACAACCCGGGGCCGGTCGTGATCGGCGCCGCGCCGGGCGCGAGTTGTTTCGGCCCAGCCTACGAAACGGCCATGATCATCGATGCCGACCTGCGCAAGCGCAAGTTGCGCGACAAGGTGCCGATGACCTACGTGACCAGCGAGCCGTA
>JAFEFP010000097.1 GCA_018240545.1 Pseudomonadota bacterium
CCGGTCGCGGATCAGCGACCGAACGTGTTGTTTCCGCCGCGCTTGCCACAACCGTCTGACCGGTTTGTCTGTGGCGCATCCGCATCGAGGACGGTCGCATCCACTACAATGCGCGTTCGCTTCGAGTCTGCACCCCGTATCGATGAACCGCGACGATTTCAGCCAGCACACGCCCCTGATGCGCCAGTACTTCGCCGCGAAGGCGCAGTATCCGGACACGCTGGTGTTCTTCCGCATGGGCGATTTCTACGAATTGTTCTACGACGACGCGCGCCGCGCGGCACGCCTGCTCGATCTCACCCTGACCCAGCGCGGTGCGTCGGCCGGCGCGCCGATTCCGATGGCGGGCGTGCCCTACCACGCGGCGGAAGGTTATCTCGCGCGTTTGATCAAGCTCGGCGAGTCAGTCGCCATCTGCGAACAGATCGGCGACCCGGCGCTGGCCAAGGGTCTGGTCGAGCGCCGCGTCGTGCGCGTGGTCACGCCCGGCACCGTCACCGACGAAGCGCTGCTCGAGGAGCGCCGCGACAATCTGCTGCTCGCCATCGCTGCCGACAAACAAGGCTACGCACTTGCCTGGATCGATTTGTCCGCCGGGCGTTTTTTGCTCAGCGAAGCCGCCGATGCCGAAGCGCTCGCCTCCGAACTTGCGCGGCTCGCGCCGGCGGAAACTCTGGTGGCCGAAGAAGTCGCCTGGCCGGCGTGCGTCGCCGCCCTGACCGGCCTGCGCAAGCGCGCACCGTGGCATTTCGATGCGGACACTGCGCAGCGCCAACTCTGCGCGTTCTTCAAGGTGCGCGACCTGTCCGGATTTGGTTGCGCCGGCATGCCGCTGGCGATCGCCGCGGCGGGCGCCTTGCTCGGCTACGTGGAGGAAACGCAGAAATCCGCACTGCCGCATCTGTCGGGATTGGCGGTGGAAAATGCCGGCGAGACGATTGCGCTGGACGCGGCCACGCGCCGCAACCTGGAGCTGGACACGCACCCGTCCGGCCACATCGAGCACACCCTGCTCGGCGTGCTCGACGAAACCGTGACGCCGATGGGTGCGCGCGAATTGCGCCGCCGGCTGCACCGGCCCTTGCGCGATCATGCCCTGCTGCGGCGCCGATACCAGGCCATCGAAACCTTGATCGATGCGTGCCGCTTCGAGGCGCTGCGCGAGGTGCTGCGCGGCATCGGCGACCTGGAACGCATCCTCGCGCGCGTGGCCCTGCGCAGCGCGCGACCGCGCGATTTGTCGACGCTGCGCGATGGACTGCTGGCAACTGCAAAATTGCACGCAGCCATCAACGCGTGTGACAGCCCACTTCTGCGCGACTTGATCGGCCAGCTCGGCGAGCACGCCGACACCGCTCAGCATCTGGCCGCGGCGATTCTCGAACAACCGCCGGCGCTGCTGCGCGACGGCGGCGTGATGCGTCCCGGTTTCGACGCCGAACTCGACGAGCTGCGAGCGCTGTCGACGAACGCCGACCGATTCCTGATCGACCTCGAAGCCCGCGAGAAGGCCGCGACCGGCATCCCGACGCTGAAGGTCGGCTTCAACAGCGTGCACGGCTACTACATCGAAATCAGCAAGGGCCAGTCCGACAAGGCGCCCACGCATTACACGCGCCGGCAGACGCTGAAGGGCGCGGAGCGTTACATCACCGAGGAACTCAAGGCCTTCGAGGACAAGGTGCTCTCGGCTCGCGAGCGCGCGCTGATGCGCGAGCGTGCGCTGTACGAAGCGTTGCTGGATTTCCTCGGCGCACGCCTCGATCCGCTCAAGCGCGCCGCGAACGCGATGGCCGAACTCGACGTGCTCGCGAACCTGGCCGAGCGCGCCGACGCGCTGAACTGGAAGGCGCCGCAGCTCGACGACTCCGACGGCATCCGCATTGTGCGCGGCCGGCATCCCGTGGTCGAGCGCGTGCGCAGCGAGCCGTTCGAGCCGAACGATCTGGCGCTGGACGATTCACGGCGCATGCTCATCGTGACCGGCCCGAACATGGGCGGCAAGTCCACTTACATGCGCCAGTGCGCGCTGATCGCGCTGCTCGCCCACATCGGCAGCTTCGTGCCGGCGGACGCGGCCGTGATCGGTCCGATCGACCGCATCTTCACCCGCATCGGCGCCGGGGACGACCTGTCGCGCGGGCAATCCACGTTCATGGTCGAGATGAGCGAGACGGCGGCAATCCTGCACAATGCGACGAAAAATTCATTGGTGCTGATGGACGAGATCGGTCGCGGCACCAGCACCTACGACGGCCTCGCGCTGGCACAGGCCTGCGCGGTGGAACTGGCCACGCGCAATCGCGCCTTCACCTTGTTCGCCACGCATTACTTCGAGCTGACCGATCTTGCCGCGCAGTACGATGGCATCGCCAACGTGCACCTCGATGCCATCGAGTACGGGGATGAACTCGTTTTCATGCATGCCGTGAAGGAAGGACCCGCCAACCGCAGTTTTGGCCTGCATGTCGCCGCCATCGCCGGCGTGCCGAAGGACGTCATCGCCAACGCGCGTCGCCATCTCGCCGCACTGGAACGGCGCCATGCCGACGTCGAACGCGCGACGTCGCCAGCCACGGATGCGACTCCGCAGCTGGGTTTGTTCGCGCCACCCGCGCCTTCTGCCGTCGAACTCGCATTGCGCGACCTGGATCCGGATGCGATGACGCCCAAGCAGGCGCTCGACGCCTTGTACCGGCTCAAGCAGCTCGAAGGCTGACGAGGAAATCCGCGAACGCGCGCACGGCCGCCGCGTCGTCGAACAGGCGCGACCGACGCACGCGGATTTTCTCGCGTACGGACTCGCGTAACGCGGTGTCGCGCATCAGCGAAACGGTTTTGGCGATGTAGTCGTCCTCGCCGGTCGCGATCCATTCCGGGATTTCCAGCATGCGCAACATGGCCGACGTTTGTCGTCCGCGCGCCAGCGTTCCTTCCCAGGCCAGCACGGGTGCGCCGACGCTGAAGGCGTCCAGGCTGGTGCCGCCGCCGGAGAACCACGGCGAATCCAGTACCAGCGGTGCGCGCGCGATGCCGGCCAGATAGTCGGCATGATTTTGCACGGGCAAAAAGACCAGATGCTTCGACGCATCGAGTTTGTGTGCCAAAAACGCTGCCTCGATGCGCGCGCGGAACACACGCATCAGGGGCGGATTGCGGGTGAAGAAGCCGATGCGCGCGCCGGTTTCGGCTGCGACGCGCGCCAGCGTTGCGTCGAATGCGGGAATCAGCTTGATGAAATTCTGCAGGCACAAGATCAGCGGCGTGCCCACGGCCTGCGCATCGAACCAGGCGCCATCGCCCGGAGTCGGCGGCGGCAAGGGTTGCGTGCCGAGCCCGGGCAGACGCACCAGTCTTTCGCGGTAATGCGCATCGGCATCGGGCGGCTCGAGTTCCGCGCCACTGAGGAAATAGTCGATGTTGGACGAACCGCTTGTCGCCGGATGCCCGTAGAGCGCGCACTGCGCCGGTGCCAGGCGCAGCGCGGCCAGCGCCTGATGCTTCGGATCCATGCCGATTTCCGGGTAGACGAGCACGTCGAGCCGCGCTTGCCGCAGGTCGCGCGCGAGCGTGAGCGCATCGGCTTGGGTCTGCGCAAATGCGGAAACATGGTCGGCGATGCGCCGCGTGCTGGCATCCTCGCTGCCGCCGTGCCAGACGCGGACATCGAAGCGCTCGCGGTCGAGGCCCTCGATCAGGCGCGTGAAATAGCGCGACACCGTGTGCTGCATCAGGTGACTGGCCACGATGCCCACGCGCACGCGCCCGCCATGCTTGCGCGGCGTCCAGTCGCAAGGTTGCGCCAATTCCGGCGCGGCGGCGGACATCACGCGCGCGGCGAGATCGCCGAAACGGCATTGCAGCGCGGAATTGTCACGTGGCTGGTAGTGCAAATGGAATGGCGCGACGCTGGCCGCCGCGTGCACGGCTTCAGCGATGCGTGCCGGCGAATCGAGTTTCAGGCCTGCGTGCAGATCGTCAAGGCCCGTGGCAAAGCGTTGGCGCGCGGATTCGATTTCCGCGTCATCAAGATAGATCGCAGGCAAGGTCAGCGCGCGCAGCCAGCGCACGCGCTCGCCAAACCCCGGCGGCGGCGTGGTCGCCACGAACAATTTTTGCGCTGCGCCGGATTCGCCGGCCTCGTTCAGCGCGAGCGCAAGTTCCAGCGCCGTCGCCGCGTCGTCGCGATCGAGTTCCAGCGCGCGACGCAGGCTGGGAATGGCATTGTCGATATCGTGCAGCAGGCGCTGTGCGACACCGAGCGTCTTCCACCACAAGGCTTGCTCGGGTTCTTGTGCGACCGCCGCGCGCGCGTAGCGCAAGGCGTTGTGCTGGTGGCCAGAATCGCTCAACAGCAGGGCAAGGTTGCCATTGGTCTGGGCGCGATCCGGCGCCACGCGTTGCGCGAGTTCGGCGAACGGCAATGCTTCGGCGAGGCGCCCGTGCCGACGCAGGAGATTGCCCAGGTTCGTCGCGGCATCGGCATGGTCGGCGCGCCACGCCAGCACCTGCCGATAGCTGCGATCTGCCTCGGCGGGTTTCTGTGCGGCCTCGAACGCAATGCCGAGGTTGAACATGGCATCGATGTAGCCACCGCGCACCAACAATGCCTGTCGAAACGCCGCGATTGCTTCCTCGTGCTTGCCGTTTTGGCGCAACGCAACGCCAAGGTTGTTGTGCGCCTCGGCAAACGCAGGCCGACCCTTGATGCAGGCGCGCAGGTGTTTTGCGGCCAGCGCCGGATTGCCCGACTGCAAGGCGGCGACGCCGAGCAGGTGCCAGGCGTCGGCGTTCTGCGGATCGAGCTTGGCGGCGCGCTGGTAGTGGCTTTGTGCCAATCCCAATTGGCCGGCGCGATGCAGGGCCGCGCCCTTGTGCAGCTCTTCGAGCGCCGCGCGCTGGTCGTCGGCGCTCATGCAGCCGTCACGCAGTCAGCAGGGCGTTGACGCGGCGCACGTAGGCGGCCGGGTCCTCCAGCGCCACGCCTTCGAGCAGTTGCGCCTGATCGAGCAGGAGCAGGGCCAAGTCGGTGGCGCGCGCGGAATCGGACTCCGCGTCGAGGCGCCTGACGAGCGCATGCGCGGGATTGATTTCGAACACGGGTTTGGACACCGGCACTTCCTGCCCCGCCTGCCGGAGCAGGCGCTGCATGGCCAGGCCCATGTCATGCTCGTCGAGCACGATGCAGGCCGGCGAATCGGTCAGGCGCATGGATACGCGCACGTCGCGCACGCGCTCGCCGAGGATGCCCTTGAGCTTTTTCACCACGCCCTCGGCCGCCTTTTCGGTTTCCTTGCGCTGCTCCGCGCTGGCGCCGCCGAGCTTGTCGAGTTCCAGATCGCCCTTGGCGACGTTGCGCAACTTCTTGCCGGCGTATTCGCTCAGGTAACCCATCATCCAGTCGTCGATGCGGTCCACCATCAACAGGACTTCGACATCGTTGGCCTTGAGCGCTTCGAGCTGCGGCGAACCCTTCGCGGCGGCGTAGCCGTCGGCGGTGATGTAGTAGATGACTTCCTGGCCGGCCTTCATGCGGCCGATATAGTCGTCGAGCGACACCGTTTGCGCCGCGCCGTCGGATTGGGTAGAAGCGAAGCGCAGCAACCTGGCGATGCGCTCGCGGTTGGCGAAGTCCTCGGCCAGGCCTTCCTTGAGCACATTGCCGAACGCCTTCCAGAAGGTGGCGAATTTCTCCGGTTCGTCCTTCGCGAGCTTGTCGAGCAGGTCGAGCACGCGCCGCGTGCAGGCGCTCTTGAGTTTTTCCAGGTTGCGGTTGTGCTGCAGGATTTCGCGGCTGACGTTGAGCGGCAGGTCGTCCGAATCGACCACGCCGCGCACGAAGCGCAGGTAGGCGGGCAACAATTGCTCGGCCGCATCCATGATGAAGACGCGCTTGACGTAGAGCTTGAGCCCTTTGCGCTCGTCGCGCCCGCCCAGCATCAGGTCGAATGGGGGTTGCGTGGGCAGGTACAGCAGCGAGGTGAAATTCTGGTTGCCCTCGACGCGGTTGTGCGTCCACGCCAGCGCATCGTTGAAGTCGTGCGAAAGATGCTTGTAGAAGGCCTGATATTCCTCGTCCTTGAGTTCGGCCTTGGGCCGCGTCCACAAGGCCGATGCCTGGTTGACGACCTCCCAGTCTCCGGTTGGCTTGCCGTCCTTGTCGGCCTTGGGCATGCGGATCGCAAAGCCGATGTGATCCGAGTAGCGCGCGATCAGGCTGCGCACCTGCCAGTCGTTCAGGAATTCGTCTTCCTCGGGTTTCAGATGCAAGGTGACCTGCGTGCCGCGCTCGGTCGCGTCCACGCTGGCGAGCGTGTATTCGCCGGTGCCGGTCGACTCCCAGCGCACGCCCTCGCCCGCCGCCGCGCCGGCCTTGCGCGTGACCAGGGTCACCTTGTCGGCGACCACGAAGGCCGAATAGAAACCCACGCCGAACTGGCCGATCAGGTTGGCGTCGGTCTTCTTGTCGGCGGACAGCGCCTCGAGGAACTTGCGCGTACCGGAACTGGCGATGGTGCCGATGTTGGCGATCACTTCTTCGCGCGACATGCCGATGCCGTTGTCGTGGATGGTGATGGTGCGTGCATCCTTGTCGATGGCGACATCGATGTGGAAATCGGCATCGCCGGCCAGCAACTCGGGCTTGCCCAGCGCCTCGAAGCGCAACTTGTCGCAAGCATCCGAAGCGTTGGATACGAGCTCGCGCAGGAAGATTTCCTTGTGCGAATACAACGAATGCGTGACCAGATGCAGGACCTGGGCGACTTCGGCTTCGAACGGGCGGGTTTCAGCGGCGGCGGTCATGGGATTCCCTCGCAAAAAGATTGCCTAACGGATATGGCCGCAGCGCATGATAATCAAGCCCGAATCGAATTTCGCGATCCGGAATTCGCGCCGAAAATTCATAGCTTGTCATTCCGGCAGGGACTGCCGGAATCCAGTTGCCAGGGACGGCATCCATGCAGTCTGGATGCCCCTCAGCCCGCTGTCGCGAGCTTCGACCATGCCGGCATGACGATCAATAGAATTTGATCGGAAACCGCGGCAGGATGCCCGGTTTTCCGATAATCCAAAAAAGACAAAGCGACCGCCATTGCTGACGGTCGCCTTGGACGAGGAGCACAGACGCGACTCAATGCTCCAAGAGGGATG
>JAFEFP010000098.1 GCA_018240545.1 Pseudomonadota bacterium
CAGCACGGCTGCGGCCCGGCGCGGACCCGGCCCGAGCAGATCGTCGATCTCGGCGTGGTTCCAGCCCGGCGCGACCGGCGGATCGTCCAGGGCCCGCACGGCCCGGCGCACGCGGGATTCGAGGCCGGGACCGGAGAATTCCGGCGCGCCGCTCATGCCGGCGGCTCCGCCGGTGCACGTCGCGGCAGCACGACGTTCGTCCGGTGCCGGCGCTGCGCGTGCGTGAAATGCGGCCAGCACGCGATTTCCCCGCCGCTGCGGCGGCGGCCCGCGCACAAGCCGGCGGCGTCGCGCTCGCACACGCCGATGCAGGCAGTGGGCATGGTTTTTTTCGTCACATCCGGCAAGACCATGGAGCGGTATGGGAATCACGGGTCATTCTTGCTAGATTCGCGGCTGCTTTCACGGCGGCGGCGCGATGCTGGCAATGGCGACCAAGGTGGTGACCGATTACGGCCGCGTGCTGGCGCAGGTGCAGCCGGGATTGCAAGGCGTACCCGAATCGCTGCTGCCGCATTCCAGATCGCAGATCCGCAACGCCATCGTCATGTTACTCCAGCACCTGCAACCCGAACACACCGTGCTCAGGGAAAGCCTGGCGCGCGGCTACGTCTACCTGGCCCAGTTCGTTCCCGACGCCGAGGCGACCGTGCTGGAAAAGTCCGCCGCCGTGCCGGGTCACCTCCCGACCATGCGCCTGATGAACCGGATCAAGCTCGACATGGAACGCGCCCTGGAGGAACTCGGCGCGATGGGTGTCCATACCGTCCTGAAATAGGGCGGGCCACCGCCAACGTCGCGCCGGGACTCGCGGGGTCTGCCCGGAGCATGGCTTGCGGGCTATGCCATGACGACCGCAGAGGCGCTAAACTGGCCGTCGTCCACGCACCGGTGCAACGGGGGCCTGGTGACCACCGAACTCGAACAGATCCGCGTCGATACGGCCGACCTTGTCGTCGGCATGTATGTCTGCGGCCTGGATCGGCCCTGGGAAGAATCGCCTTACCCGTTGCAGGGCATCGAGGTCCGTACCGACGAAGACATCCGCGCATTGCGCGAGCTGTGCAAATTCGTCTACATCGACCGGCGCCGGGAACTGGCCGGCGGACACCGCCGTCTGCTGACCCTGGCCCAAGGCGATCGTCGCGAGAAGCGCTTCCTGCGTGGCGCAGCCTACGCCGACACCGTCCACGTCCCGGAAGAAGTCCCGAAGGCACGCGTGGCCCTGCAGGCCACCTGCGAACTGCTCGACCGGATCTACGCCGATGTCGCCAGCGGGCGCGAACTGTCGGTCGAGTACGTCGAACAGGTCGTGCGTCCGCTGGTCGCGAGCGTGCTGCGCAGCGCCGACGCCTTCCTGTTCCTGGAGGGCATGCGCCAGCACGACAACTACACTTACAGCCATGCGATCGGCTGCGGTGCGCTCGCCGCGGCATTCGGCCGCCACCTCGGCCTGCCCGAAGACACGATCCTGAGCCTGGCCACCGGCGGCCTGCTGATGGATGTCGGCAAGACCCGTCTGCCCGAGCGCCTGCTCAAGCACGTCGGGCCGTTGTGGCCGAAGGAAATGGAAGTGGTGCGCGGCCACGTTGCGCATGGACTCGACATCGTCCGCGGCGGCGGCATCCAGGATCCCGACGTGCTCGATGCCGTGCGCACGCACCACGAACGCTACGACGGCAGCGGCTACCCCGACCACCTGGCCGGCGATGCGATCCCGATGGCCGGCCGCCTGCTCGCCATCATCGATTCCTACGATGCGATGTGCAGTGTCCGTCCGCATCGCGCGGCGGTCTCGCGGCACAAGGCGATGCACGAAATCTACCGCGCCCGCGACACCCTGTACCAGGCCGAACTGGTCGAGCAATTCCAGGTGTGCCTGGGCGTGTATCCGACCGGATCGCGGGTCGAGCTCAGTACCGGCGAAGTCGCTGTCGTCATGGAGCAGAACCTGGTGCGCCGGCTGCGTCCGTCGGTCCTGCTGATCAGCACGCCCGACAAGCAACCGCTGGAGAAATTCCGCGTGCTCGATCTGCTCAACCAGGCGGATGCGGACGACCGGATCGAGATCACGCGCGCGCTCGCCATCGACGATTACGACATCGACACCGCCGGATTCCTCGCCACCGCATGACCAGGACACGCATGCCGTGCTGAACCGCGCCGCGATCCAGGCTTCGATCGGGCGCCAGATCGCTGCGCGCGATCGCGGCAGCAAGGGCTTTGCGGTCATGGCCATGCGCATCTGCGACCTGCGCCTGCTCGCCACGCGATTCGGCAGCCAGCTCGGCGAAGAGGCGGAAAACAGCATCGGCCGGTTGCTGCGGGACACGCTGCGGGCGGTTGACGAAGCGTTCCAGTCCGGCGACGAGACGTTCGTCGTGGTATTGCCGGAACTGCACAACCGCAACCAGGTGCTGCTGGCCATCATCAGGCTGGCGGCCGTCTTCGAACAACCGCTCAACGTCGCCGGCGATATCCCGCCGTGGCAGACGCGCGCGATCCTGGGCGTTGCCCTGTTTCCGGAAGACGGGACCGACGCGGACACCTTGTGGCAAAACGCGCAGGCGGCGGCGGACGAGGCGCAGCGCCGCGGCGACCAGTTCGCGTTCCACGATGCCGCCGACATGCGTGCGCGCATCGACTACCACGACCTGCGCGACAGCATCCTGACCAGCCGCCTGGTCACCTATTTCCAGCCACTGTGGAATCTCGCCCAGCGACGCATCGTCGGCGTGGAGTCGCTGGCGCGCTGGACCAGCCCCACGCTGGGACCGGTGGAACCCGACGATTTCGTGACCTTCGCCGAACAGAACCACCTGATTTCCGCGCTCACCCGCTGGAGCATCCATTCCACCCTCCGCCACGCGTCCGCCCTGCCCCGCACGCACGATTTCCTGCTCGCGATCAACCTGTCGCCGCGCGCGCTCTCGCGCGGCGGCACGGCCGAGCAGCTGCTCGACGCGTTGAAAATCTGGGGCATCCCGGCCACGTCGGTCGTCGCCGAAATCACCGAAACCGCCCAGGCCCGGGACATGGATGCAGCCGTGCAGGCGCTGCGACGCCTGCGCGGCCACGGCGTGCGCGTGGCGATCGACGATTTCGGTGTCGGCTACGCCTCGATCACGTACCTGAGCAAGTTCGCGGCCACCGACCTCAAGATCGACCGCTCCCTGGTCGCGTCAATCGGAACCGACGCGGATGCGGCGCGACTGGTCGAATCGATCATCCGCTTCGCCCGTCACCTTGGCCTCGAAACGACCGCCGAAGGGATCGAGGACGAGGTCACGCTGCGCCTGTTGCAGGAGATGGGCTGCAGCCTCGGCCAGGGCTTCCATCTGGCCCGACCCATGCCCGCCACCACCTTCATTGCCGGATTTCAGGCGCGCCCCGCCGCCGTTTAGGCGAAAAAAACGCCGCGCGTGGCGGCGTTTTTTTCCCGGACCGTGTCAAGCGGTCATTTGATGGCGATCAGCTTGAGCTCGAACACCAGCGCTTCGTTCGGACCGATGCGCGGCGGCTGGCCGCGTTCACCGTAGGCCAGCGCCGGCGGCACGAAGATCTGCCAGTGGTCGCCCACGCGCATCAGCGGCAACACGTCCTGCCAGCCCTTGATCACGTCGCCGACCTTGAAATGCACCGGCTCGCCGCGCGCGAAGGAACTGTCGAATTCCAGACCGTTCATCAGCGAACCGCGGTAGTGCACCGTGACTTCGCTGTTGAGGGTCGGATGCTGGCTGCCGCTACCTTCTTCGATGACGCGGTACTGCACGCCGGACGGCAGCACCTTGATGCCGGTCTTGGACTTGTTCTCGGCGAGGAATTTCTCGCTCTTGGCCTTGTTCTCGCCCGCGAGCTTGTCGAACTCGCTCTTGGCCTTGGTGTACATCTGGTACTGCATGCGACCAAGCAGGTCGTGCATCTTGTCTTCGCTCACGCTCGGCGTGCGCTTGGCGTAACCGTCCTGGATCGCGCGGATGACCGAATTGAGATCGATGTCCATCTTGCGATCGACGAAATCCGCACCGATCTGGTAACCGATCGCATACGACAGGTTCGGTTTGTCGGCCGCGGTCAGCGGCGCCGGCGGCGTCTGCTGCGCCTGCGCGGACGCCGCAGCGCCGGTACCGTTGCTTTGGGCGAAAGCCGCGCCCGCGGCCAGCGTCGCTGCCGCCATCAAAATGCCACGCAAGATCATGCAAACCTCCGGAGGGGAAACATCGCGGCGGCGCGGGATGGGCCGCCGCGAAGGCGCGCCATCATACCCGAAAAGCCGCAGTGGCGGGCGGCTGCGCGGGCCGCACACAGGCGCGGTTCAGGCAACGAGTTTGAGCAACAGCAGGCCGAAAGCAACCATCGCGCCGCCGATCAGGCGCAACTGGCGCGGATCGAGCCGCCGCAGCTGTTCGGCCATGTGCTGCCACGCCTGCGGTGCCGCGAACAGGAACAGGCCTTCGAGCACGAGCACCAGGCACAGCGCGGCGGCGAACAGGTGTGGCATTCCGACATCGTCCCGGCAAAGATTCCTGTCGTGCTTTCCGGTCCCGCGATCCCTGGCAGGACGCTCACCGGCGCGCGAAGCGCTGCAACGCGTCGCGCGCTACCTGGACTCGGCCTTGCCCGCGTCGAAATAGCGCATGAACTCGGACTTCGGATCGACCACGATCACGTCGCCCTTCCGGAATGCCGTCCGGTACGCCTTGAGGCTGCGGTAGAACGCGTAGAAATCCGGATCCCTGGCGTATGCCGCCGCGTAGATTTCCGCGGCCTTGGCGTCGCCTTCGCCGCGCGCTTCCTGCGCATCGCGCTCGGCCTCGGCCTGGATCACCTGCACCTGGCGGTCGGCGTCGGCCTCGATCTTGGCCGCTTCCT
The DNA here is from genome assembly GCA_018240545.1 of Pseudomonadota bacterium. Taxonomy (GTDB): domain Bacteria; phylum Pseudomonadota; class Gammaproteobacteria; order Xanthomonadales; family Rhodanobacteraceae; genus Rudaea. The sequence goes on from JAFEFP010000098.1 coordinate 4,873, forward strand.
CCTGGCCGTTGGAGCGCTGCTCGTTGGCCAGCCGGTTGCGTTCGGCACTCATGCGCTTGTAGACCGAGGCAAGAACCTCGTCCGGGAATTCGATGCGCTTGATGCGCACGTCCACGACGTGGATGCCGAGCTTGCCCTGGGTGGCTTCGTTGGCCTGCTTGCGCACGTTTTCGGTGATGTCCGAGCGCGCGTTCGCGATCAGGTCGTTGAGCGTGCGCGCGGTGAATTCGAAGCGCAGCGCATCCTTGATGATCGGCGCGAGGCGCTGGTTGGCCAGCGTCTGTGTTTCATCCGCGCCGAACGAGCGGTAATACGCCGCCGGGTCGGCGATGCGCCACTTCACGTAGAAATCGACGTTGACCGCCTTCTTCTCGGTGGTGAAATAGCGTTCCGGCTGCGCTTCCAGGTTGAGGATGCGGCGGTCGTAGCGCACCACCTGCTGGATCAGCGGCAGCTTGAAATGCAGGCCGGGCTTGTATTCGGCGGCGGCCGCGCCGACCCCTTCGATGCGACCGAACTGCAGCACGAGGGCGCTTTGTCCTTCCGGCACGATGAAGGCGCTGTTGGCGATCAGCACGACCAGCAGCAAGGCGATGACGGGAGGCAGGAGTTTCATGGACTGCCCTCCTTGCTTTTCTTCTGCGCGTCCTCGCTCGTCGTTGCCGCGGCAGCGCCGCTGGCGGCCGCATCGAGTTCCGACTTGAGCTTGTCCAGCGGCAGGTAGATCAGGTTCTTGCCGCTGCCCGAATCGATGACCTTGAGGCTGTCGGCCATCACCTCCTGCATCGTTTCCAGGTACAGGCGCTTGCGCGTGACCTCGGGCGCGGCCTTGTACTGGACGTCGATCAGCCGGAAGCGCTCCGCTTCGCCCGTGGCCGTGGCGATCTGGGCCGCCTTGTAGCCTTCGGCCGCGGCGCGGATCCGCGCCGCCTCGCCGCGTGCCAGCGGCACGACCTTGGCCGCGTAGCCCTGGGCCTCGTTGACGAACTGCTGCTGGTTGTTGCCGGCGTTGTTGGCATCGTCGAATGCCTCTTTCACTTCCGGCGGCGGCAGGATCTTCTGGAAATTGATCTCGGTGACGAGCAGGCCCACGCCATATTCGTCGAGCGTCTGCTGCAGCAGCTTCTTGGTTTCGCCGACGACTTCCGAGCCATGCCCGGACAGGATCGTATCCATCGCGCTGCGGCCGATGACCTGGCGCACCGCGCTCTCGGCCGCCTGCTTGAGCGTCTCGTCCGGCTGGTTGGCGTCGAACAGGTACTTCTTCGCGTCGGTGACCTGGTATTGCACGTTGAAATCGATCAGCACGATGTTCTCGTCGCGGGTCAGCATGCGCACCTCGTCGGACACCGAGCGCACGTTGGTCGCGTCCACCCGGATCACGCGCTCGACCGGAACCGGCCACTTCAGGTTCAAGCCGCTCGTCATCACGCGGTTGAACTGGCCGAAGCGCAGCACCACGCCGATCTGGCGCGCGTCGATCACCGTCCACGAATCCAGCGCCAGCCAGCCGATCACCAGTGCCAGCACGATCAGCGCAATGCCTCCCGGGCCGCCACCGCCAACGCCGCCGCCACCGCGGAACAGGCGGTTGAAACCTTCGCGCAGGCGCTTGAACAGCGCCTCGAAGTCGGGCGGCTGCGGCTTGCCCTGCCAGGGGTCGCGCTTGCCAGGTTCATTCCACGCCATGGTTGCCTCAAGCAGTTGCCGTCAGCGGATTGTAGGAAGGCGCCTGCGCAGCGGCAAGTTGCGCGCGCAGCCAATCGCCCTCGCCCGCGGGCAAACCGAACAACGGTTCAAGCAGGGCGCGAGGGGCATCGATCTCGATTTCCCAGCCGCCTTCGCCGTGGCGTTCGCTCGCCACCAGGCCCTGCGCGAACAGGCGCGCGCGCAGGCGACCGGCGTCGACCGGCAGGTGCAGCCAGCGGTGCACGCGCTCGTCCTGCAGGGCACGCGCGATCGTGTCGCGCAAAAGGTCCAGGCCAAGCGCGTGCGTGGCCGAGACCCACACGCGCGGCAGGCGACCACCATC
>JAFEFP010000099.1 GCA_018240545.1 Pseudomonadota bacterium
TGGTGGCCCAGGCGCTGAACGATTCGTGCAGCGGCAGCGGCAGGGGGTGCGCCGCATCCAGGTGGCGGGGATCGAATTCGCGCAATTCGCTCATGTTGGGGCCGATTTGCACGGCATAGCGCAAGTTCGGATCGAGCACCCAGAGAATACCTTTCGTTTCCTTGATCGGTGCCAGCGACGACAGCGGTCGCCAGGGGTCCACCTGCCACAGTTGCACATGGTTGTGCATGTCGTGCAGCAGCGCATGGCGGCCATCGCTGCTCCAGGTGATGTCCGCCAGATCCTTGAATTGTGCGGGCGGTGCGATCGCTTGCTTGCGATCCAGGTCGACGAGCACGCCCGAGGTGCTCGGGTTGGGCAGGAAGTCGAACCATTCGCCGGTAACCAGCAGGCGGTGATCGTCGATGAAACGCGGCAGTACCGGGACCTGGTCGGGATCCATGTCACTGAGCAGGTCCACGCGCCCGCGTTCGGTCAACGTGGCCGTGTCGTACCAGCGCACGGAAAGATCGTTGAGCGTGACCGCAAGCAGTTTGCCGTCGGGGCTCAGCGCGGTGGCCATCGGATTGGCTTCGGGAATGATGAGGCGATCGATGAGCGTCACGCCCTGTTGTTCGATCATGCCGATGTCGCGACGCTCGAGTTCGGCGCTCTTGCCGGCGGCAGCCTTCTCGGCGATGTTCGCTATCAGCGGACGCAGCGCTGCGAAGCCCTTGCCGTCGCGCATCAGGCGCATGGCTGCATCGCGGCGGCCGTCCCAGAGGCGTTCGCTGGAAACTTCAGCATTTTTCGTGGCGAGTGTGCGTTCGGCCTCGGCACGCTGGGCGTTGGCGTTGGCGCGCCGCCACTGCGTGGTGGTCGCGATGAGGCCGATCAACAGTGCCAGCAGCGCGAGCAGCGCCGTCACCACGATTTTTGGTTCGCGCTTCGCCCAGCGTGCGCTGCGCTGGACCGTGTTGAGCGGTCGCGCCGTGACCATGTAGCCGTTCAGGAAACGCGTCAGGTCTTCGGCCAGGTCGCGCGCACTGGCGTAACGTTGTGCCGTGTCGCAAGCCATGCACTTGAGGATGATCGCTTCCAGATCGCGCGGCATTTCCGGCGCGTATCGGCGCGGACTGCGCAGTTGACCCGCGACGACCAGCTTCAGCGTTTCGTGCGGCGTCTTGCCGAGGTAGGGCGGCTGTCCGGTCACGAGCTCATAGAAGATCGCGCCAAGCCCCCAGATATCGGTAGCCGGAGTGATGCGTTGCGGCCCGGCCGTGGCCTGTTCGGGGGCCATGTAGCTGGGCGTTCCGGAAATCTCGTTGTTTTCGGCGGCCAGGCCCTGTTCGAGCCGGCGTGCCAGTCCGAAATCGGCCACGTGCGGGTTGCCGTTCGGGTCGAGCAGTACGTTGGCGGGCTTGAGATCCAGGTGCAGGACGCCCAAACGATGGGCGTAGTCGACCGCCTCGGCGATGGTGCGCAGCATTTGTGCGGCGCGCAGGGGCGGCAATTTCGCTTCGCGTTTGAGCAGTTCGGCGAGCGAGCCGCTGCAGATCAGCTGCATCGAGAAGAAATGCAATTCGTCGTGGCTGCCGACCTCGTAGATGGCCACGATGTTCGGGTGCTGCATGCGCGCCGCATTCTGCGCCTCGCGCCGGAAGCGTTCGATGAACTCGCGCGATGCCCACGGTCCGGCGGCCAGCAGCTTGATCGCCACGTCCCGGTCCAGACTCGACTGGCGCGCGCGATAGACCACGCCCATGCCGCCTTCGCCGATCTTTTCGAGCAATTCGTAATTGCCGAACTGGCGCTGGACCGGGTCGGACAAGTCCAGCTCGAGGGTGTCGGCGGTGAGCATGGCCAGGTGTGGTCCGCCCAGCGCGCTCGCCGGCGCGCGCCCCATCGCCACCTCCGCCACTGCCGAGACGCCCACGCACAGGCTCACCAACGGGTCGATGAAGGCCGTCGTGTGCTGTGGCGAGTCGTCGGGACTCATCAGTTTTGCTCGCGCAGGACGCTCAGCAGGCTTTCCTGTTCGGCCACGAGGTCGTCTTCGCCGCCGACGGTATCGGCCAACTCGTCGGCGGTCAGTTCGCGCAGGCGCTGGCGCAGGCGCTTGAGCGCCATGATCAGCACCATCGGGCGCAAGTGCAATGGCCCTGCCAGTTGCTCGCAGACGCCGGCTTCCGGATCCCGTGCCAGATACGGCTCCAGCGCCGAGAACATGTCCAGGTGGCCGGTCTGGGTCGCTTCCTCGCGCAAGCGGCGCATCGCGCGGTACAGCACCTCGATGGCAAAGCTGCGCTGGAAGGCGTGGTCGGGCGAACCCGGCGCGGCGTGATCGCGCGCATAGCGCGGTTCCATGTCCGGCAAGTCGGCCAGGGCGACGGCCGGCTGGCTCCCGACCGCATCGCGCCATTCGCCGGCGAGAAAATCGTGCAGGCGCTCGAGCAGGTACTGGCGATAGTGCGTGGCGCGTCGCTGGTGGTCCGTTCGCTGGAATTCGCCGAGCAGGTTCTGCAGGAAGGCGTGCGACATCTCGCGCGCGATCTTTGGCGCATGACCACAGCGGCGGATGCAGGCATAGACCGGATAGCCGTAGCGGTGCAGCAGTTCGCTCAACGCATTGCGTGCCTCCGGCGAGGCCGGCGTCTGGCGCAGCACGACCGACCAGCGCGTATTGGAGAACTCGTTGCGGGAAAGATTTTGCGATGGCGTCATTTGTGTTCCCCGTACCCTTGATTCGAAGCAGAATTCGGCAATTGGCGGGAAAAATTACCGCATGGGCGGCGCGCGCCTTGTCGGCCTCAGGGCAAGACCAGGTCAAACGACTGACCCAGTTCATGCAATTCGTGCTCGAGATCTTCCGGGCTGATCGCGGTTTCCGCCAGTTCATCGCGGATCAGCTCGCGCAGGCGTTGGCGCATCCGGTGCACGGCGACGGCCAGCGTATTGCGCCGGACGGCGAATTTCTCCGCGATCCGTGCATAATCCGCATCGTCGGGACGCTCGCCGATGAAAGCGCTCAATTCGTCGAATAACGCTGCCTTGCCGGCCTGCCGGGCCTCGAGCCGCAGGTTGCGCAGCGCGGACTTGACGACGGCATGCGCCCAGGCGCGGTGGAATGCATATTCGGGCGAGTGGCGGTCGACGAAGGCGGGTTCCGCGTTCGACGCATCCGACAGCGAGTCGAGCGAACGCATCTGCACGCGGCCTCCGCGCTTGATCGCGCCCTCCCGGTCCCGTTCGTCGTCGAGAAAACGCTTGAGCGCGGTGAGCAACAGGGTGCGGAACCGGCCACGCTGCGGATCGGCCTTCAGGTACAGATCCTGTTCGATGAAACGCGTGAAGAAGGCCTGGGTCAGGTCCTCGGCGGACTCGGCGGTGTAATGATGCCCGCAAATGAAGGCATGCACGGGCGGGCGATACGTGCGGCACAGCGATTCGAGGGCACGCCGGGCCCGTTCCGGCGCTTCGCGGGCGCCCAGGACCAAGCTCCACTGGGTCGTCTGGAACCGATTCATGCCGGGCACCCTCCGGTCAAGCGCCCCCCGCGGCGAATCCTGCCATAACGGCGCCCGGGACGCATGGCTCCGCGCTGGCATCTTCGGCAAATGGCGGCCGGGATTACACGCGGGCAAAAAAAGCCCCGCTGGCGCGGGGCGAAGCGTTGGAGACTCGAAATCCGACGATTTACTTGGCGGCGACCGCGTTCATTTCGATGGCGTGCGTGGCGGCGAACTCGCCTTGCAGCACGTTGTAGCGGGCCTGGATGCGATCGAACGATGCACCGTAGTTGGGGTAGCTGGTGCGCGCGCCGAACAGCATGCCGATTTCACGCGGCGTGAAATTCGCGCGGACCACGGCGTGCCACGCCGAGCAGATGGCGCTGTCGTTCGGCGGCGTGCAGGCCGCGGCCAGTTGCGTGCTGCCTTCGACCTTGACCGGCGTGAGCTGGTTTCCGGCGGCGCCGGCCAGACTCGTGGTGGCGAGCATACCCACTGCGATGGCGATGGACGTGAAACGTTTCATGACATGACTCCTCGTGAGAACCTGCCGCAGGTCTTCCGGTAACGGGCTGGCATGGCGAGAAGGCATCGCATCCTGCGGATGCTGAAGACTACCGTCTTCAATCCTTCCATTCAGGATTTGCGGGGAGAAATTACCGGCGCGTGGCTTCAGCTCACGAGCGTACCGATGCGCTCGCCGCGCAGGATGCGCATCAGGTCGCCATCACGACCCATGTCGTATATGCGCAGCGGAATCTTGTGATCGCGGCACAACGCGATGGCGGCGGTGTCCATTACCGCGAGTTTGCGCTCGATGACCTGATCGTAGGTGAGTTCCTCGAAGCGCTTGGCGGTCTTGTCCTTCTTCGGGTCGGCGCTGTAGACGCCGTCGACCTTGGTGGCCTTGAGCAGCAGGTCGGCGCCGATCTCGATCGCGCGCAGGGCGGCGGCGGAATCGGTGGTGAAGAACGGATTGCCGGTGCCGGCGGCGAAGATCGCGATCCGGCCCTTTTCCAGGTGCCGGATGGCGCGGCGGCGGATGAAGTCCTCGCACACGTCGTGGATCGGGATTGCGCTCATCACGCGCGCACGACCGCCGAGTTTTTCCAGCGCGTCCTGCAGGGCGAGCGCGTTCATTACCGTGGCGAGCATGCCCATGTGGTCGCCGGTGACGCGATCCATGCCGGCCGCCGCCAGACCCTCGCCGCGGAAGATGTTGCCGCCACCAATGACCACGCCGACTTCCACGCCGGCTTCGCGCACGTCGAGGGTTTCGCGCGCCAGGCGCTTGAGAACCTGCGGGTCGATGCCGTAGTCGGCCTTGCCGAGCAGGGCTTCGCCGGAAAGCTTGAGGAGGATGCGCTTGTACTTGGGTGCGGCGGGCATGCGCGAGGCTCCGGGTGGGCAAAACGCGCATAGTGTAGCCGAGTCGTGGTGCGCTATGCGGTCTCGTAGGCCATGATTTTTTCGGGTTCCTGCAGGAAATTGCCCTGCACGAAGTTCACGCCGCACGAGAACAGGATCGACATGCTCGCCGCGTCCTCGACGAATTCGGCGACGGTGAGCTTGCCGGCGTGATGGGCCTGGTCGCACAGTTCCTTGATTTTTTCCTGGTGTTCCTTGTTCTTCGGCAGCTCGGCCATGAAGTTGCGATCGATCTTCAGGTAGTTCGCATCCACGTGCTTGAGCAACTGGAACGAATTCAGGCCCGAGCCGAACTGTTCGAGGGCGAAGCCGCAATGGATCTGCTTGAGGCCGGTGACGAACGCGCGCGCGGGTTTCAGGCTCGTCACGACCTTGCTCTCGGGCATCTCGAACACCAGCGCGTCGCCGCGCAGGCGCACGTTCTTCAGCTGCTGCGCGATCCACGGCAGCAGGGTCGCATCGTCCAGCGACGGCGGGGTGAGCTTGACGAAAAACGTGGTCTTGTGGCCGGCCTTCTCGCGCTCGGCCAGGGCCTTGATTGCGGCGCCGATCACCCAGCGGTCGATCGCGGTGAGCAAACCGTTTTGCTCGGCGACGGGCATGAAGAAGGCCGGCCCGATCTCGCCCTTGGGTCCGTTCATGCGCAGCAGGATCTCGTAGAACTCGCCCTCCGCGCCATGCAGGCTGATGATCGGTTGGTAGAACAACACGAAACCGTTGCTGGCGAGCGCCTCCTTGACCAGGGTCAGCCAATGCTTGTTCTTCTCTTCGTCGGCCTTGTCCTTGGCGGCCGGATCAAACACGTTGACGCGGTTGCCGCCTTCGGTTTGCGCGGCGCGCAACGCCGTGGTGGCCTGGTTCAGCGCGACCTGCGCGTTCGCGTTTTTCTCGCCGATCAAGGTACCGCCGATACTGACGTTCGCGTTCACCGACTGCTTGCCGACTTCGAAGATGCGTTCTTCGAAGGCGTGGCGCAGGGTCTGCCCGAGCTGGTGCACCTCATCCGCGCCGCGCCCCGCGACGAGGATGCCGAACGCATGCTCGCCAAAACGTCCGGCGATATCCGCTTCGTGCAGGTGCCGGCGCATCAAGTTGGCCATGTCGCCGAGCAGCAGGTCGGCGTTGCCCAGACCCACGGTGTCGAGCAGGGCCTTGAAGTTGTCCGGTTCGACCAGGAGCAGGGCCTGGTCGTTGCGGCCCTTGGCGGCCTCGCCGACCATGCGTTCGAGCTCGCCGAGGCAATACTGGCGGTTGTACAAGTCGGTGACCAGGTCCTTGGAGCGCAGCACGTCCAGTTCCTTGGCCAGTTCCGCGCTCATGGTCTGTTGGCGGAAGATGATCTGCTGGCAGGGTTCACCCTCGTAGCTGGCCTCGGCGAATTCCATGGTTGCGTCGAAAGTGCTGCCGTCCGCGCGCTGTGCCTTGAGATTCAGTTTCTGCGGCGGCTTCTCGCCCTTGGACAATTTCTTGAGCAAGGACTTGAAATCCTCGGCGTCGTCCGACGCGACCAGATCCAGGATCGACATGCCCTCGATCTCCTCGAATTCCTCGAAGCCGAAGATTTCGAGATAGGCCTTGTTCGCGCGCACGTGCATGCCTTCGTGCACGTAGGCGATGGGATCGCGCGAGGAATCCAGCAGCGCCTCGCAGCGGCGTTCGGTTTCGCGCAACGCCGCTTCGAGTCGGCGCACGCTGCGGCGCATGAGCAGCGCCTCGAATTCGCGGCGCACGATGGATTGCACGTGCTCGGCGCGATTGCGCAAGGTCAAGGCGCGCGCACCGTCGGTGAAGGCGTTGGCGACGGTATCCTCGTCGGCCTTGGCGGCAACGGCGATCACCGCGATATCCTTGCCGGTGGCATTCGCGGCGGCGGCGGCGGCCTTGAGCGAGAGGCCGCGCGCGGCCAGATTGACCAGCAGCAGGTCCGGCGTCTGCTTCGCGAGCTGCGCCTGCAACTCGTCGGGGTTGCCCGCGCGCGCCGGACG
>JAFEFP010000009.1 GCA_018240545.1 Pseudomonadota bacterium
CACGTTGCGGAGGTGTTCACCGGCGCGCCGGGCAAGTACGTGTCGCTCAAGGACACCATCCGCGGCTTCAAGATGATTTGCGACGGCGAATGCGACCACCTGCCGGAACAGGCGTTCTACATGGTCGGCGGCATCGAGGAGGCCTTCGAGAAGGCCAAGAAGATGACCGAGAAGAAGGCGGCATAAGGCACGATGATGACCACGATCCGCTGCGACATCGTCAGTGCCGAAGCCGAGATCTTCCGCGGCGAGGCGAAGATGATCATCGCCACCGGCGAGGCCGGCGAGCTCGGCATCGCGCCGCGCCACGCGCCGCTGATCACGCGCCTGAAACCGGGACAGGTGCGCGTGCAAATGGAAAACGGCGAAGAATTGTTCTTCTACGTTTCCGGCGGCATCCTCGAAGTGCAACCGCAAGTCGTGACCGTGCTGGCCGACACCGCGATCCGTGCCAGGGATCTGGACGAGGCCGCCGCGCGCCATGCCAAGGAAAACGCCGAGCGCCTGCTCGCCAACCGTGCCGACGCGGTGGAGATCGCCCAGGCCCAGGCCGAGCTCATGCAGGCCATCGCGCAGTTGCGCGCGATCGAGCAGTTGCGCAAAGCCACGCGGCACTGATTTTTGCGATCATTCCTGATCGCGAAGATCACAAAGCAGCCATCCGTGGCCGCGCTTTCAAACTTCCAACGCCGGCGTCTGCCGGCGTTTTCGTTTGTGCCTGCGCAATGCCCGCAAAAAACTCGATCTGTGCCGCGTGGGTGCGCTATCGTAGGCACATGAACCCCCTCCACATCGTCATCCTCGCCGCCGGCGAGGGCAAGCGCATGCATTCGGCGCTGCCCAAGGTGCTGCTGCCGCTGGCCGGCAAGCCCATGCTCGCTCACGTCGTGGCCACGGCGCGCGAACTGGCTCCGGCGCAAATCCACATCGTCTACGGTCATCGCGGCAACGCGGTGCGCGAGGCGTTCGCCGATCAATCCGACCTCGGCTGGGTGCATCAGGCGCAGCAGCGCGGCACCGGCCACGCCATGCAACTGGCGCTGGCGCTGGTGGCCGAAGCCGCGCGCGTGCTGGTACTGTATGGCGACGTGCCGCTGATCCGCGGTGTCACGCTCAAGCCCTTGTGCGACGCGGATGCGCCGCTCGCCCTGCTCGCCGCTGAATTGTTCGATCCGCGCGGCTACGGGCGCGTGATTCGCGACGGCTTGGGCCAGGTGCGCGCCGTGGTCGAGGATCGGGATTGCACCCCCGACCAGCGCACGATCACTACTGTCAACACCGGCATCCTCGCGGCCGACGCCCGTCGCCTGCGCGTGTGGACGCACAACCTGCACGATCACAATGCGCAAGGCGAGTTTTACCTTACGGATGTTTTCGCGCAGGCTGCCGCCGAAGGCATGCCGGCGGCGATCCTGAATTGCCGTGACGAGCGCGAGGCCTTCGGCGCCAACGATCCCTGGCAACTCGCGCAGCTCGAACGCCATTTCCAGCAGCGCCAGGCAAGGACGCTGTGCGAACAGGGCGTGCGCCTCGCCGACCCCGCGCGCTTCGACCTGCGCGGCGAGCTCGCCTGCGGCAGCGATGTCGAAATCGACGCGGACGTCGTCATCGAAGGCCGCGTCGAACTCGGCGATGGCGTGCGCATCGGCCCGTTCTGCCGGATCAGGGATTCTGCCCTCGCCGCGGGTACCATCGTGCACGCGCATTGCGACCTGGATGGCGTCACCACGCACGGCGCCTGCGACATCGGCCCATTCGCGCGGCTGCGGCCAGGGACCGAAATGGCCGCCGGTGCGCACATCGGCAATTTCGTCGAAGCCAAGAACGCCACGATAGGCGAGAACTCCAAGGCAGGTCATTTGAGTTACCTCGGAGACGCACGTATCGGCGCCGACGTCAACATCGGCGCCGGCACCATCACCTGCAATTATGACGGCGTGAACAAGCACCGCACCACGATCGAGGACGGGGCCTTCATCGGTTCCAATACCGCCCTCGTCGCGCCCGTGACCGTCGGCAAGGGCGCCACCATCGGCGCCGGCTCGACCATTGGTGCAGACGCTCCGGCTGGCGAACTGACCGTCGCGCGAGCGACGCAGCGCACGATTCCGGGCTGGAAACGCCCGCAAAAATCACCGAAATAGCCACGTATCAAGCCTGACAACGGCTAAAATACGCAACGGATTTCGAGGATTCGTCCATGTGCGGGATAGTTGGCGCCGCCGCGCGGCGCGATGTCACCCCAACGCTGATTGCGGGCCTCAAGGCGCTGGAATACCGCGGCTACGATTCGGCCGGCATCGCCCTGCTCACCGACCAGGGCCTGGAGCGCGTGCGCACCAAGGGCAAGGTGCAGGAGCTTGAAACCCTGCATGCCTCGCAGCCGATAGCCGGCAACACCGGAATTGCGCACACGCGCTGGGCCACGCACGGCGTGCCGAACACGGTCAACGCGCACCCGATGGTGTCGCGTGGCAACGTCGCGGTCGTGCACAACGGCATCATCGAAAACCACGAGGAGTTGCGCGCGGAATTGAAGGCGCTTGGCTTTGCGTTCGCGTCCGACACCGACACCGAGGTCATTGCCCATCTTATTGAGCATCATCAAAGCGCTGGCGCCGACCTGCTCGCCGCCGTGCGCAAGGTGCTGCCGCGACTGCGCGGCGCCTATGCGATCGCCGCGATCAGCAAGCGCGAGCCCGGCCGCGTGATCGGCGCGCGCCGCGGCAGCCCGATGGTGGCGGGCCTGGCCGATGGCGAGCAGTTCATCGCATCGGACATTTACGCCCTGCTGCCGGTAACGCAGCGCTTCATCTACCTCGCCGAAGGCGACATCGCCGACGCGACGGTGGACGGCATCACGATCTACGACGAACACGGCACCGTCGTGCAGCGCCCGGTCAAGCAGGCGCAATTCGGCGCGGATGCGGTCGAGCGCGGCGAGTATCGCCACTACATGCTCAAGGAAATCCACGAGCAACCGCAGGCCTTGGCCGATACGCTGGAAGGCCGCATCGCCGGCGGCCATATCCTTACCGAGATTTTCGGCGTCGGCGCGCGCGAACTGCTCAGCCGCACGCACGGCGTGCACATCATCGCCTGCGGTTCGAGCTTTCACGCCGCGCTCGTCGCGCGCTACTGGATCGAAGCCCTCGCCGGCGTGCCGTGCAATGTCGAGATCGCCTCCGAATACCGCTATCGCCACGCCGTGGTACCGGCCGACACGCTGTTCGTCACGATCAGCCAGTCCGGCGAAACCGCCGATACGCTGGCAGCGCTCAAACTCGCCAAGTCGAAGAAATACCTGGCGACGCTCGCGATCTGCAACGTGCCCGAATCCTCGATCGTGCGCGAATCCGCGCTCACGTTGATGACGCGCGCGGGCCCCGAGATCGGCGTCGCCTCGACCAAGGCCTTTACCACGCAACTGGCCGCGCTGGCCCTGTTCGCGATCGAACTGGCGCGCCACCACGGCCTCGACGCCACGCGCTATGCCGCGCTCGTGCAGCAACTGGAATCCCTGCCCGGCGCGGTGCGCGACACGCTGGCGCTGGATGCGCGCATCCAGTTGATGGCCGAACGCTTCGTCGCCAAGGAGCACACCCTGTTCCTCGGGCGCGGCACGCAATTCCCGATCGCGATGGAAGGCGCGCTCAAGCTCAAGGAAATCTCCTACATCCACGCCGAGGCGTATCCGGCCGGCGAACTCAAGCACGGACCGCTCGCCCTCGTCGACGAGGCCATGCCGGTGATCGCGGTGGCACCGAACGACCATCTGCTGGAGAAGCTGAAATCGAACCTGGAAGAAGTGCGTGCGCGCGGCGGCGAGCTTTTCGTGCTGGCCGATGCCGACGTCGCGCGCAACATGCCGCAGCGTGACGATCACCTGCTCGCCCTGCCGGCCTGCGGCGACCTGATCGCACCGATCGTGTTCACGATCCCGCTGCAACTGCTCGCCTACCATGTCGCCGTGGCGCGCGGCACCGACGTGGACCAGCCGCGCAACCTGGCCAAGAGCGTTACTGTCGAATAGCGCGGGCCGTTCGCCCTCAGGCAACCTCCGCCAGCGTGTGGTAAAGCTCTTCCTCCTGCGCAAAGTGCAGGCGCAGGATGGCGTCCAGCCCGTAGAGGATGCGTTGCAGTTCGCGTACCGTGTCCGCGGGCAGCACGGGCAGCGACTGCGCGTCGCGGGTGAGGCGGTGAAACAGGCGCGCGAGCCGGCGGATCTCGCGGTGGGTCCGGTTCAAAGCGGCCAGCGGATCATCGCCGCCGAGAATCCGTTCGAGCCGCGGATACAGGACGCGCTCGTCGTCTTCTTCATGCGCAAGCAGCCGTTCGCGCACGAGCGCGTCGACCTCGGCCAGCTCGATGTTCGCGCCGGCATCGGCCAGCGCAGGCAGCCGGTCCGCACAGGCGCGGATGCGGTCGAGGATGGAGCCCAATTCGTTGTGCTCGTGCATCAGGCGCGACGCATCCGCCGGATCCAGGCGCGCGGGCGTCCCCGCGGCCGCGGGCGGCGCGCGCAGCGCACGCAACGCGTTGACGATCACCAGCACGTCGATGCCTTCCTGCACGATGGCACCGGCCAGCGGCGCCAGCCACCCGAATGCGGCAACGATCATGCACGCCGCCGACATCGCCATTCCGGCGACGGCTGATTCGAGCGCGATCCGGCGCGTGCGCTGCGCGATGGCCAGTGCCTCGGCGAGGCGATCCAGGCGATCGGTGAGCAGGACGATGCCGGCCGCTTCGGACGAGGCCGCCGCGCCGCGCGCTCCCATCGCCACGCCAACGTCGGCCGATGCCAGCGCCGGCGCATCATTGATGCCATCCCCAACCATGATCGTCACCGCGTGCCGCCGCGACGCCTCGATGGCAGCCAGCTTGTCCGCCGGCGCCTGTTCGGCGAGCACGACGTCCACACCCAGCGCATCGCCGATGCTGTCGGCAACATCGCGATGATCGCCGGTCACCATCACCACGCGCTCGATGCCGGCCTTGCGCAACTGGCGCAAGGCATGCGGCGTCTCCAGGCGGACCTCGTCGCCCAGCAGCAGCGCACCGGCCAGCTTGCCGTCGATGGCGACGAAGACGCCGGCCGCGCCTTCGTAACTCATCCGCTTGCGCAGCCCGTCCACCCAGTCGGCAGATGCGGCGTGACCGCAAATGTAGGCATGGCTGCCAACCGCGACACGCCGCTTGCCGATCGTGCCGACCAGGCCGGCGCCGTGTTCTTCGTGGATGTCGGCAGGAACCGCAAGACGCAATCCCCGTTGCCGCGCGAATGACACGATGGCCTCGGCCAGCACATGCGGCGAGGCCTGTTCGAGCGAAGCCGCCAGGCGCAGCACCTCGGCGGGATCGAAGTCCGCAGCCGCTTCCAGGGCAACGAGTCGGGCACGTCCGGAAGTCAGCGTGCCGGTCTTGTCGAAGAACAGCACGCGCCCCTGGGCAAGGCGTTCGAGCATGCCGCCGCTCTTGACCACGATGCCGCGCGCCGCGCAGCGCGACATGCCCGCGATGATCGCGATCGGCACGGCCAGCACGAGCGGACACGGCGTCGCCACGACCAGCACGGCCAAGGCGCGCACGACGTCGCCGGAGACGGCCCAGGCCGCACCGGCGGCGGCCAGGGTGAGGAGAACGAAGAACAGCGCATAGCGGTCGGCAAGTCGCGTCGATGGCGCCTTCGCGCGCTGCGCGGCCGCGACCAGGCGCACGATGCCGGCATAGGCGCTGTCGGCCGCCGACGCGCGCGCCACCAGGTCGAACGGGGCGGCGACGTTGATCACGCCACCACGCACCAGTTCGCCGCGCGCGCGCCGGACCGGCAACGATTCGCCGGTCAGCGCCGATTCGTCGAGCACGGCCAGGGCTGAATCGACGTAGCCATCGACGGGGACGACTTCGCCGCCGCGCACGAGCAAGCGATCTCCCGGCGCGACCGCCTCCGCCGGGACCTGCATCAGGCCATCACCCTCGTAGCGGCTGGCGCTTCGCGGTGCGCGCCCCAGCAGCGCCGACATCTCCCGTTGCGCGCGTCGCTCGGCGTAGTCTTCCAGGACCTGGCCGGTGGCGAACATCAGGCAGATCACCATTCCCGCCAGGTACTCGCCCAGCAGCAGGGCCCCGCCGATCGCGAGCAGCGCGATGACATCGACGCCGAAATCGCGCCGCAGCAGCCGGCGGACAATCGAAACCGCCAGCGCCATCAATACGGGCAGTGCTCCGGCGACCCAGACACCCCGCGCGAACGCGAACGCCCCGGACAGGTAGGCAAGGCCACCCGCCACCAGGCACAGGATCGTCAGCGCGAACCAGGCGAGATTGGCTGCGCGTGGCGAGGAGATCGCATCGGGCATGGCGCATTTTGCGCCATTTGCGCCGTGTCGTCGCCGCCGGCGCTGGCGAGCACCGCAGCCGCGGCAGCGGCAGCGTCAGCTCAGGGCCGAAAAATTCAGTCCGGTGAGGTCGATGTCGTCGAAGCCCGAGTCGCGACGCGATGGCGTGGCGCGGTGCTGGCGTGAACGCGGCCACAGGCGCCGCCACCAGCTGCGCGGCGCCGGGAAATGCGCTTCGTTCGCCGCCTTGATTTCCGCCAGCGCCTGCCCGTCACAGGCCTCGACCGCGCGCATCGCGGCCTCGACGGTTTCGAACAGTTCGAGCGGGTTGGATTGCGCCGGACGCTCATTCCACCAGATCAGCACGTAGCGGTCCGACCAGGGGCCGGACACGCCGGCAATCGCCTTGCCGTCGCGATACGCGACGTGGGCAATCCCTTCGTATTGCTGCTGCCAGATGATGCGGCCGGAACCGTGAGGATTGCAGCGAGCCAGTGATGCGGAACCGGAAACCAGGGGGGTGACGACAAACATTTCGGACAGCCGTTGCAACGTTTCCTGAGTAAAGCAAGGCGCATGCCAGCCTGGATTCGAAGCGCGCCTTGCTCGAAATGTGCTGCCGCTGCGTGCATCCGTCGCAAGCCAGCGACGTGGTGCGTCAGTTCGCGACGCGGTTCACTCGTCGCCCGGCAACGACAACCAGTCGCCCGCATCGCCGATCGGCGCGCCGGGCGGTACCTGCACCGCGCGCGCGTGACTGGCAACGAGCTTGTCGCGTTCGCGTGGATCGAGCAGTTGCCGCGACACACTGGCGCCCCAGGCGCGATCGGCGGCATCGCCCTTGCGCTGCGCAAGCGCCTGCGCCGTTTCGTGCAGGCGCTGATCCAGCAACGCGGCGACACCGGGCGTGGTCCTGGGGTTGTAGGCACTCTGCGCGATGACGACGAGGGTGCGCCAGGCGATGCGTCGCGACAACGCATCGGTCTTGTCGGGCAGCGTCGCCGCGAGCAGGCGATCGAGCAATTCACCCACGCCCAGGGCATTGCCGTCCACGGCATGCTGCGCTTCCACACGCGCCAGGCGCGCCGGCGCGAGCAGGGCATCCAGGGTCAACTCGGCGGCGGCGTCCGCGGCGACGAGCGGATCGAACGGCGTGCCGCCCGAGCCGGAAAAAAGCTCGATGGCGTACTGCCGGTTGTCGCTGCCATTGCGCGCTGCCGAGAGCAGGGGCACGAGGCGCACGGGTACGCGCAGGACATCCGGGGAAAGCGTCGCAAGTACGGCATCCAGCGCCGCGCGTTGCTGCGCCGGCGGCACCGGCGCGGAAGCCTCGTGACCGCCGCCATTGGTCGCGTAACCCAGGTACACGCCGCCGATCGCCTTGGCCGCGGCGACCGTCTGGTAGCGATGCAACAGCCACACCGGCACGAAACGACGGCGCAAATTGGCCACCGGCTCGCCGGGAACCAGCGCATTCAAGCCGAAATGCGCGATCGCGACCTTGCGCACCTGCATCAGGCGATTGAGTTCGGCGGTCGCGTCCGCGCCGTCGTCCCACAACGACGCCCACGGCTGGGCGGTATCGTCCGCGCGCGCGTTCGCATCCTCGATGTAACGCATGCCGGAGGCGATGATCTTGTCGGCTTCCGCGCGCGCCGCGGCGTCCGGATCCTGCCCCGGCGGCGGCTCGCCGTACAACCATTGCACGGTATCCATGTCCCACTGGCCCATGCCGGCGGCGTAGGCATCGGACAAGTCCAGCCGGCCATCGACGAGGCGAATCCGCGGTGGCGGATAATCCATCACCGAGGCGCGATTCTGCGTGCTTGCGGCAAAATTGTGCGCGAAGCCGAGCGTGTGGCCGACCTCGTGCGCGCCGAGCTGGCGAATGCGCGCGAGCGCCGCCTGCACCGGATCGCCCGGGCCGCCCGTGCCGACCTTGTCGGCGCCGACGATGCCCTCGAGGATCTGGATGTCCTGGCGTGCGCGCAAGGATCCGATCACGACCATGCCCTTGACCACTTCGCCATCGCGCGGATCGACGATTTCCTGTCCGTACGACCAGCCGCGCGTGGCGCGGTCGACCCAATTGACGACGTTGTAGCGCGCGTCCATCGGATCGACATCCTTGGGCAGGACTTTCACCTGGAACGCGTCGATGTAACCGGCCGCGTCGAAGGCTTTCGACCACCAGCCGATGCCGTCGATCAGCGCGGAACGGATCGGCTCGGGCGCGCGCCAGTCGACGTAATAGACGATGGGCTTCTTGACGCGCGAACGCGCGGCGGCCGGATCGATCTTGTCGAGGCGGAAACGATTCGCGACATCGCGCACCACGTCCATGCCCAGCGGCGCGCCGAAGTCCACGACTTGCGTGGCGAATCCGCCCACGCGCGGATCGAAATCGCGCGGATGAAAGCCCGGGCCGGGCAGCTTCACGAAACTGTGATGCACGGTGAAGCTCACGCGCTGCGGATCGGGTGCGATGTTGGCGACCTCCGCGCCCGGCGTCTTCGAGGCGTAGGTCTGTACCGCGTCGATCTCGAGGTTGTCCGGAAACACTTTCACCGATCCGGGATCGGCAGCGCTGAGCTTGGCATCCAGCGCGAAGCCCTTGCCGCCACCCTGGCCGCCGCCGACGCCGAACGTGTCGGTGCTCTGGTCCAGCGAATCGACGATGCCGATCGTGTCGGCGGTGAGGAAGCTCGACAGGTCGACCACGACACGGCCATCGGGCAAGGTCGCCGCGACATCGCCCATCCACGCGATCGAGGTCGCGAAGTCCGGGCTGGCAGCGCTGCCCGTGGCGGCACCGCGAAAGCGCGGATTCTCGAACACGGCGGCGATCTGCTTGCCGTAACGACGGAACGCCAGCAGTTGCGTGTTGCTCACGCGCCCGCGATCCAGGAACGTCGGCGCCGAACCCAGCCCGGTGCGCAAGGACGCGGTGTACAGCAATCGCGCCAACACGCCATCCGCCTGCGCGGCCGGCAGGGTGACGAGGATGCGGCCCGCCTGCTTGTCCACATGCACCGGCAGCAAGCCATCCAACGCCTGCGTGTGCGCGAATACCGGTTCGTTCGCCGCAGCGGGTTTCGCGTTGGCGGCAGATTTCGCTACCGATTCGGCAGCCGCGGCACTGGCCAAACAAGGCAGGGTCAACAACACCGCCCACAGCGACCTGCAACGGAACGTGGCTACGCCGATCATCGCGATGACTCCCCTTGTGCTGGCACGCCCGGTTGCGCGCCGATCAGATCAAGGCATCCGGCCGGCGCGCGCCGGCGAAGCGGCGTGCCCAGTAATTCTCACCCAGCCGGTCCACGCGCACCCGCTCGCCGGTCGTCGGCGAATGGATGAAGCGACCGCCACCGACGTAGATGCCGACATGGGAGATGCGCTTGCCGCGCGTACGGAAGAAAACCAGGTCGCCAGCTTCCAGTGCGTCGCGCGCGATCTTCCGGCCATCGCGAAATTGCGCGGCGGAATTGCCGGGCAACTCCACGCCCAGCACCTGCGCAAACACATAATGCACGAAGCCGCTGCAATCGAATCCGCTGTGCGGACTGCGCCCGCCGCGGCGATAACGGATGTCGCGCAAGGTCATGGCGAAATCGACCAGCAGGTGGCGCGGGTCGGCGTTGCTGGCGGGAACCGGGGCGTCGGACCCGGCTGGTTCGCGCGGCAGCCAATCCGGCGCCGCCAATTCATCGAGGAAGGAGGGCGCGAGCATCGCCTGCAACGCCTGCGCCGCGCACGCATCCCCCGGAGCCGGCAGCGCGGCCGAGGCGTTGGCGGCCAGTACGGCAAATACGGTAGCCAGCAACGTACAACCCCGTCTGCGCACGCGTGAAACTCCGGTAAAGCCCGCCCCCCGGCAGACAGCGAAGGGCGTGACGCTATCATCCGGCTCGTTGGAAACTTGTTAATCCATTAGACTTTCCCGCCATTTTCGGGAGCCCCCATGCGAATCTGCGTCTACTGTGCATCCAGCCAGATGTGCGATGCGTCCTACCACGCCGCGGCCACGCGCCTGGGCGGGACTCTGGCCGACGCCGGCTGCACCATCGTCTATGGCGGCGGTGCGGTGGGCCTGATGGGCTCGCTCGCGAACGGCGCGCTGGCCCGCGACGGCAAGGTCATCGGCATCATCCCGCGCTTCATGACCGACGTGGAATGGCAGCATCCGGGCATCGAGAACTTGGAAGTGGTCGAGGACATGCGCGAACGCAAGCACCGCTTGCTGACCGGCTCGGACGCGGTCGTCGCCCTGCCCGGCGGCTGCGGCACGCTGGAGGAATTGTTCGAAGCGGTCACGCTCAAGCGCCTGGGCCTGTACTTCAATCCCATCATCCTGCTCAACACCGGCGGCTTCTACGATCCGCTGCAGGCGTTCATGCAAAAAGTGATTGCCGAGCGCTTCATGAATCCCGAACACGCGCAGATGTGGTCGCTGGTGGACAGGCCCGAAGACGTGCTGCCGGAAATCCGACGCACGCCGAAGTGGCGCGAAGATGCGCGCGATTACGCGGTGGTGCGGTGATGGCTACGCGCTGAGTTGGTTAGCAAGGCGAGAACACAACCCGCCGTGACGAGCGGCTGCAGGTGCGCCATAGCATCGAAGTGGGTAACCGTGTTAGCCGACGCTCGATGCCGGTTGACGCACACCCACGACCAGAAACCACAAGCAGATGCCTATTTCTCCAAGACTGGCGGGCAACATGACAAGCGCGGGGATCGAATGGTGCGGAAAAAGCGTTTCTCCGAAGAACGTAATCAAGTAGCCGAAGCAACCCATCATCAACAGAACGCCGAGAATTTTGGGAAGAAACCCGGATTTGAAAACCAGATATCCGAAAGGCAACAACCAAAGTCCCCAGAAGATTTCGGAGACGAGAATCCGGTTGTGGTAGGCGTCAAGAAGCGGCATTACCCTTGTTTGCAACTGTTCGACAGTCAAGACTTGGTGAGACTCGGCAACATTCAAGCTCGACAGGATGTCGAGCTGATTGGCAATCGCAATGAAATCCATCGGGACGAAGACGACGGCAAATGCCACCATGAGCAGCGCCGCCTTTCTGTCGACCGAAGCCAGCAGTCGATACAACACCAGGGGCAAAATCAGGAATGCAATGTAGCCTACCGAACCGACTGCAATTCCCAACCGAAACAACCCTTCGGACGCCACGATGTTGTGGATTGCCGCCGCCGCATCGCCACGAACATTTATTTGCGATGGCACGTACATCAGGCTGAAAATGCCGGCCAATATGCAAACCAGGTACACCAAACCCGCCACACGCGCTATCGTCTTCGCGTTCATGGTTTCTGTTCCGGCCAGGTTGTGACGGCGCGGCTGGCCGTCGGATTGACGATTGCTTAGCACTGCCCTTGTTTGGGCCAGCGTGTAGCGAACCATACGATCAATGAAGTCAGTGTGGCTTCGATAATTGCCAGAAGCACATAAAAGATCCAGCCAGCCTGTGTGGCAATCAGCAGCATAATGGCTGTGTAAAAAACACCCAAGCCGATATTTAGCCACTTGTTGACGAGCGGCGGCAACACAAGGGACAGAAAAACCATCAGGCTCGGAACAGCCATCAAAACCGAGGTGCCGAGCAGGATTTCCTGAGTTACTGGCCCCAGCGGTTCCATTCTCCCCTGGAGCATCCCCTGCATTTTTCCAGGTATATAAAGCTCGAAATAATCTCCATAGATGTAACAAAACATCGTGCTCGCCCACAGCGCTGCGATCTTCAACTTCACGTGAACCTTGGTGTCATCGAGGACGTGCCCGTTCATTGCATACTCCAGGTCGGTAATCTGAAAAAGAGCAGTATTGCGGCGACAGCGGCTTGCATAGGCCGCCGCTGCAATTTTTCCCAACGCCCTTCATCCGGACGATTCCGTAGTCGTCCGTTACTTATGGACGAAAGGTGCATGCAAACGGTAACAAGCGAGATTGCTCCAAGTGTGACTGGATACTAAACCGTTGGCCGCCCACGATCTCGAGAAGCAATTCGACTTCCTGATCCGGCAGCCAAAACCTGCGCACACATCCATGTCCATGCACGGTTTGGTCCCGAAGTCGGCGAGAATCTTCGTGCGGTTCGAACTCGTGCGTACATCCGCTTGCACGCCACCCCGAATTTCATTACAGTGAACCGTATGGTTCACTATCAGGCTCGTCTCGACACAACCTTCTCCGCGCTCGGCGATGTCACCCGACGCGGTGTGCTGGAGCGCCTCGCGGGATCGGACGCATCGATCAGCGACCTTGCCGACCGCTTTCACATGACTCTCACGGGCATGAAGAAGCATGTCCGTGTTCTGGAGCAAGCGGGGCTCGTGACCACGCGGAAGGTTGGGCGCGTGCGGACCTGCAAACTCGGACGACGCCGCCTGGAAGAAGAGGCCGCCTGGATCGAGTGGCACCGCCGGCTCTGGAGCGCACGCTTCGACGCGCTGGACGAGATGGTCGAGCAGTTGAAACGCAAGGAGAAGGCAGATGCCAAGCGAAAAAGAGGGTAGTCCCGCCGCCATGAACCGCACCGACGTCAAGCGCAAGTCCGACCGCGAACTTGTCGTGACGCGAACATTCGACGCTCCGGTACACATCGTCTTCGAGGCGTGGAGCAAACCCGAATTGTTCAAGCGCTGGTGGGTTCCGAAGTCGGCGGGCATGACGCTGGTTTCGTGCGACATGGATATCCGCACCGGCGGCACGTACCGCCTCGTGTTTCGCCACCCGGCCTTCGATCAACCGATGGCGTTCTTCGGCACGTACAAGGAAGTGACGCCGCACAAGCGCATCGTGTGGACAAACGAAGAGAGCGATCAAGGCGCCGTGACCACGGTGACGTTCGACGGGCTTGCTGTCGAAGGGCATGCCGGCAAGACGCGGGTCACCCTGCACGAGCTCTACCCCACGCCAGCGGCCCTCGACGCAGCCCTTGCCGGTTCGGCGCAAGGTCTGCCCGAACAGTTCGTGCAGTTGGATGACTTGCTCGCAGACAGATCGTGACCAGGGGAAAACGGGTCACGGTACTTATTGAGGGCGGCCCTTCTTGGTAGATTCTGAACTCGCGCGCTCAATGCGGGCGGCACACTCAATCCTCGTGCGCGGTGTCGTGACCCGCATCGGGATCATCGAGGAATCCGCCGTCGCCACCGGCATCGGAGGATTCCTCGCGCGGCTCGACCGAGCGCTCGCTGCGCTCGACCTGCTTCTGCCAGCGTGACTTGATCGGGTTGGCGGTTTCGTTCGCCTCTGCCGCGGCGACCAGCGCGTGCTTTTGCTCGTCGGGCAGGTCGGCCCAGTGGCGATTCTCGATGGCGCCGGCCAGCGCGTAGAGCAAATTCAGGCTGGGCCGAAAACCGGCGCGCTTGACCTTCATGAACGCATCAACCGGACCAAGCCTGACGAGATCGTCCTGCGTGCGCACGCCGACCTGGCGCAGCCAGGCCGCGCCCTTCGGGCCGACATTGCGGATCTTGTTGCTGTCGTCCTTCGCCGCCATGCTCAACCCTTCAGCGAATCCATGAAGATGCCGGCAAGCAATTCCATGCCGGCGCGATCGTCTTCGTCGAAACGCGCGAGGCGCGGGCTGTCCACGTCCCACACGCCAATCAAGGTCATCCCATCGAACAAGGGCACGACGATCTCCGAGCGCGATGCCGAATCGCAGGCGATGTGGCCGGCGAACGCATTCACGTCGCGCACGACCTGGGTTTGCCGCGTAACTGCGGCGGTGCCGCACACGCCCTTGCCGAGCGCGATGCGCACGCAGGCGGGCTGGCCCTGGAACGGGCCGACCACGAGTTCGGCGCCGTCGTGGAAATAGAATCCGGCCCAGTTGATGTCCGGCAACGCGTGATAGACGAGCGCGGCGAAATTCGCCGCATTGGCGATGCGGTCGCGCTCGCCGTGCAGCAGGCCGCGCGCCTGCGTAGCGAGTCCGGCGTACAGTTCCGGCTTGCTGTCGGCGCGGATGGCGGCGGCGGTGAACATGCCGACATTCTAGCGTGTGGCAGATATCGGCGCAGCGAATTATCCTGCCCGGCGTGAACGCACAGATTCCAACGCGCTCGGGTGTCTTTGTCGCCGGCACCGATACCGGCATCGGCAAGACGTTCGCCGCTTGCGCGCTGCTGCATGCCTTGCGCGCGGCGGGATTGCGCGCGACCGGCATGAAGCCCGTCGCCAGCGGCTGCGCCTCGACGCCGGACGGTTTGCGCAATGACGATGCGCTGGCTTTGATCGCGGCGAGCGATCCGCAGCCCGACTACGCCGATTGCAATCCGTTCGCTTTTGCGCAAGCGGTGTCGCCGCACATCGCCGCGCGCGCGACCGCGACCGAGGTCACGCTGCCGCCGATTCACGCCGCCTACGGGAAACTCGCCGCGCGCGCCGACGTCGTGATTGTCGAAGGCGTTGGCGGCTGGTTGGCGCCGCTGTCGGATTCGCTGCTTGCCAGCGCGATCGCGCAAGCGCTGCGCCTGCCCGTGGTCCTCGTTGTCGGCCTGAAACTCGGTTGCCTGAATCACGCGCACCTCAGTGCCCGCTCGATCGTGGCGGACGGTTGCGAACTCGCCGGCTGGATCGCCAATCGTATCGATCCCGCGATGGAGCGCGTGGACGAAAGTCTGGAAACCCTGCGCCGGCGGTTGCCGGCGCCCTGCCTGGGCGTACTCGAATTCGGCAGCGATCGCGCGCGGGCGGCAAGCGCATTGCGCACTGCCGCCACCATGCTCCACACGCGGGCCTGAGCGACCCGCGCGAGGCTTACGGCTGCGGGCGCATGTGCGGCGGCGCCTTGTCCGGGCCCGGCGGTTGCGGCGGCAGGTGCACGGGTTTGGCCTTGATTTCCTGCTCCAGCACCGCGATCGCCTTGTCCATTTGCGGATCCCTGCCGGCCAGCTCCTGCGCGACATCCTCGTTCACCACGATGTCGGGATCGACGCCCTCGCCCTCGACCGCGTACTGGCCGTCGAGATTCACGATCGCCGCGAATTGCGGCACGTTGACCGACCCGCCATCGATCAACGGCCCCCAACCGGTGATGCCCACGACCCCGCCCCAGGTGCGCGTGCCGATCAAGGGGCCGAGCCTGGCCCGCTTGAACATGTAGCTGAAGATGTCGCCGTCCGATGCCGACGTGCCGTTGCACAGCGCCGCCAGGTGGCCGACGTAGGTCGCTGCCGGATAGGTGCCGGTGATCGATGAGCCACGGAAATAGTTGTACGCCAGGACCTTGCGCGACAGGCGTTCGATCATGGTCTGCGACATGAAGCCACCGCCATTGTTGCGCACGTCGATGAGGAGGCCGGGTTTGCGCAATTGCGGGAAGTACCACTTGATGAACTCGCGCGCGCCATCCGGGCCCATGTCGGGAATGTGCAGGTAGCCGATCTGTCCGTGACTGGCCTTGGCGACATAGTCGCGGTTGGCCTGCACCCAGTCGAGATAATGCAGCGGCATTTCGCTCGCGATCGGCTTGACCAGCACCGTGCGCGCGCCTGCGGTGCTCGGGCGCGAATTGACCAGCAACTGCACCATCTGCCCCGGCGCGACGCGCAGCAACCGGTACGGGTTGTCCTGCGCGGCCAGCGGGCTGCCGTTGATTGCCAGCACGTAGTCGCCGGCCTTGACGTCCACGCCCACCTCGGTGAGCGGCGAGCGGTAGCGCGGCTCGTCGTTGTCGCCGGGAAAGACGTGCGCAATCTGGTAACGGCCGCTGGCCGCATCCAGCGCGAAGTCCGCGCCGAGCAGGCCCACGTGCGGCTTTTCCGGCAGGCCCAGATCGCCACCGGCGACGTAGGTATGGGAATTGGACAACTCGGCGATCATCTCGCCGAGCACGTAATTCAGGTCGGTGCGGTCGCCGACGTACTGCAGCAACGGTTCGTACTTGGCGCGGATCGCCTTCCAGTCGTAGCCGTTCATGTTGGTGACGTAGAAATAGTCGCGATAGCGGCGCCACACGTCGTTGAAGATCTCGGCGTATTCGGCCTTCGGATCCACGCGCATGAACAGGCCGTCGAGCTTGACGTCCTTGGGCTCGGGCTTGCCCGCGTTCAGATCGATCGCCTTGTACGCATCGCCATCGCGCACCAGCAAGGTCGAGCCATCGGCCGACAGTGCCAGGCCGCCCGCCCCACCGCCGCCGTCGCCATCGCCACCGCCGTCGGCCTTGAGGGTATGGATATCCTCCACCTTGCGATCCTTGAACGACCAGGCCTTGACCTTGGTCGGAACGGCGCTGGTGCGTCCCAGGTAGGGCGCGCCCGTGGTTGCGAACAGGATCGATTTCGCGGTTACCGCCAGCCAGCCGACGTTGTCGGGCTCGATCGGCGCGCGCAGCGCGCGCTGCCCGATACCGGCAAATTCGATGCGATCGTCGACCGCCGCCGCGTGCTTGTCTTTTGCATCGGTCTTGGCATCGTGCTTGTCGGCCTTGTCTTCGTCGCCAGCGGCAGCGCTGTCGTTGCGCGGCGCGAACGGGTCGGCCACGCCGTCACGCAGGGCATAGCCCAGGATCTGCGTCGCGCGGTTGCCCGCGAAATCCAGTTCCACCTGCGACATCAATGGCGCCCACTCGCGATTGCCGAGGAAGTACAGGTATTTGCCGTCCGGCGAGAACGCCGGACTGAACGCGTCGAAATATTCGCGCCCGAGTTCGTTCGCCTTGCCGGTGCCCAGGTCGTACACGAACAGGCGCGATTGCTGGGTGTCCTTGTCGGTCAGCGAATACGCCAGGTAATGCGAACCCGGCGACCAGGCCCAGTCGCGCCGGCTGACGCCCGCGTCCTGCGCGATCACCGTGTCGGCGGAGTCCGCCACGGTGCCAATGAGATGGATGCGGTTGGCCGAATCCACGAACGCGATGTGCTTGCCGTCCGGCGACCATGCCGGCGCGTACAGCCGGCCGATCACGCCTTGCGTGAGCATGCGCGGATCGGTGCCGTCGGCATTGCGCACCCAGACTTCTTCCTCGCCGCTCTGGTCGGAGACATAGGCCACGCGCTTGCCGTCCGCCGACCACGACACTTCGCGCTCATGCGCGCCGGGGGTACGGGTCAGGTCGAGCGTGATGCCGTGTTCCAGCGGCACGCTGAACACGTCGCCGCGCGCGGTGAACGCGGCGCGCTTGCCGTTGGCGCTGAGGGCGAAATCCTCAACGAAGTCCTTCACGCTGCGCTCGGATGCGCGCGTGGCGACCCGATCGCTCGGCACGGTGACGGCGAGCGCGCGATCGGTACTGTTGCGGGTATCGTACACATGCAGCGTGCCGGTCAGTTCGTACACGATCTGCCCGGCCTGATCGCCGCTGGCCCAGCGCGCATCGTCGTTCGCGTAGTCGGTCAGCTGCGCAGTCTGGCCGCTGCCGGTATCGTAGCGATACAGGTTCAGGTGCGGCCCGCGGTCGGACAGGAAATAGATGTCCTTGCCGATCCACACCGGGTCGCGGTCGGTGTTGACGTCGTTCGTGATGTTGCGCGCGGACCTGGAAGCGAAGTCGTAGATGAAAAGATCCTGCGCCCAGCCGCCCCGGTAGCGGTCCCAATCGCGGAAATCGCGGAACTTGGGCGAATACACGATCTGCTTGCCGTCCGGCGAAAAACGCGCCACGCCCGAATGCGGCATCGGCAGCGCGGTCGGCAAGCCGCCCGCGACCGCCACGGTGAACACGCGCGGATTGGAAATGTCGTGCGCATCGCGCCAGGAACGGAACAGCACCGCGCTGCCGTCCGGGGTCCAGCCATAGACCTGGTTGTCGAATCCCCAGCGCTGCGCCAGCGGGCCCATGCCGGGGTAGAAGGTCAACTGCCTGGGTTCGCCACCGGCGGCGGAAACGACGTAGACCTGGCTGTCGCCGCCATACTGGCCGGTGAAGGCGATCTGCCGGCAGTCCGGCGAAAAGCGCGCAGCCATTTCCAGGCCCGGCCCCGCCGTCAGGCGCACCGCGGTTCCGCCTTGCGCGCCAACCGTCCACAGGTCGCCGGCGTAGGTGAACACCACGCGATCGCCGCAGATGTCGGGAAAGCGCAGCAGTTTCGTTTGCGCCGTGGCAGTACAGGCGATGGCGGCCAGCAGCAAACCGGCCGAGAGACGAACCGCGGACGTGCGTTTCATCGTGCGACTCCTGATCGAGGCGGAAACGCCGGATTCTAGCGACCTGCGCTCTCCATGGCAGGGGCAAAAGTCATGGCTGGCGACGCGCAAGGGTCTGCTAGACTTGTCCGTTGTCCGGGAGTGTGCATGTCCACCCAACGCTATTACCTGTCGATCGACGACCTCGCGCGCGCGCGCGGCCAGATCAACGAGCTGTCCTTTCAGGGCAACTCGCCCGACAGTTTTGCCGCCCTGCTGCAGTCATCCCTGCGTGAACCCACCCTGTGGCGGCGCTGGAAGGCGATGCAGCCGGATCCGGACGCGGTCGATCCCGCACTCGGCGCCAGCGATCCGCAGGCGACGGTGACGGCCGCCCAAACCGACCTGCGTACCGACATTCTCGTCACCACCAGCCTGCCGCACGCCATCCTCAAGCACCGCATGACCTTGCTGGTCGGCGCGCACTGGACCCTGCGCGACGTCAAGACTGCCTGATGCTTCCCCGTTCATCCGTACTTGCCATGGAGTTGTTGCCATGTTTCGAATCCGCTTGCTGCCTGTCGCCATGACTGCCGTGCTCGCCGCCTGCGCACCCGCGCCGCACAAGGCCGAACCGGCCAAGTCCGCCGCCGCCGCGCCGGCGCCCGTCCGCGTCAATCCGTTCATGGCCGCGAGCACGCTGCCGTTCCAGGCGCCGCCGTTCGACCAGATCACCGATGCCGACTACCAGCCGGCGATCGAGGAAGGCATGCGCCGGCAGCTCGCCGAAGTCGACGCGATCGCGAACGATCCGTCGCCGCCGACCTTCGAAAACACCTATGTGGCGCTGGAGAAGACCGGCGCCCTGCTCACGCGCGTGATGACCGTGTTCAATGGCGTCAGCGGCGCGAACACCGACGATACCTTGCAAAAGCTGCAGGAGACCGAAGCCCCGAAGCTGGCTGCCCACCAGGACGCGATCTACCTCAACGGCAAGCTCTTCGCGCGCATCGACGCGGTGTACAACGCACGCGCGAAATTGAAGCTGGATCCGGAATCGCTGCGCCTGGTCGAGGTCGTGCACGCCAACTTCGTGCGCGCCGGCGCCAAGCTGTCGGCGGCAGACAAGAGCAAGCTCGAGGCATTGAACAAGGAGGAATCCTCGCTCAGCGCCGGTTTCGTCAACAAGCTGCTCGCCGCGGCCAAGGCCGGCGCGCTCGTCGTCGACGACAAGGCCCAGCTTGCCGGCATGTCCGCTGCGGACATTGGTGCCGCCGCGCAGGCCGCCAAGGCACGCGGACTGGACGGCAAATGGGCGCTGCCGCTGCAGAACACCACGCAGCAGCCGGCGCTGCAGGACCTGAGCGACCGCGCCACGCGCCAGGTGCTGTTCGAAAATTCCTGGAATCGCGCCGAACGCGGCGACGCCAACGACACGCGCGCCACCATCGAGCGCCTCGCGCAGCTGCGCGCCGAAAAGGCCAAGCTGCTCGGCTTCCCGACCTTCGCGGCCTGGACCCTGCAGGACCAGATGGCCAGGAACCCGGCCACCGCATTCGCCTTCATGCGCAAGCTCGCGCCGGCTGCGGTCGCACGCGCACGCAGCGAAGCACGCGACATCCAGGCCACGATCGACAAGGACCAGAAGGCGCTCGGCAAGCCGGCGTTCAAGCTCGAACCCTGGGACTGGGAGCGCTATGCCGAGCAGGTGCGCAAGGCGAAGTACGACCTCGACGAAAACCAGATCAAGCCGTACTTCGAATTGAACAACGTGCTCGAGAACGGCGTGTTCTACGCCGCACACCAGCTCTATGGCCTGAGCTTCAAGGAGCGCCACGACATCCCCGTCTACCAGCCCGACGTGCGCGTGTTCGAGGTGTCCAATGCCGACGGTTCGCCGCTGGCGCTGTTCTATTGCGACTACTTCAAGCGCGACAACAAGAACGGCGGCGCGTGGATGGACAACTTCGTCGGCCAGTCCAGGTTGCTCGGCACCAAACCGGTCATCTACAACGTCGCCAACTTCACCAAGCCCGCGCCCGGCCAGCCGGCGTTGCTGTCGTGGGACGACGTCATCACCATGTTCCACGAATTCGGCCATGCCTTGCACGGCATGTTCGCCGACGAGGAATATCCGACGCTGTCCGGCACCAACACCGCGCGCGATTTCGTCGAATTCCCGTCGCAGTTCAATGAACACTGGGCCAGCGTGCCGGAGGTCTTCGATCACTTCGCCAAGCACTACCAGACCGGCGCCACCATGCCGGCCGAGCTCGTCGCGAAGATGCGCAAGGCCGGCAAGTTCAACAAGGGTTACGACATGACCGAGCTCGTGGCCGCCGCCCTGCTCGACATGGAATGGCACACCCTGCCGGCCAGCGCGCCGCTGCAGGACGCGGACACCTTCGAGGCCGCGGCGCTGAAGAAGGACAAGGTCGACGTGAGCTACGTCCCGCCGCGCTATCGTTCGAGCTATTTCCTGCACATCTGGGGCAATGGCTACTCCGCCGGCTACTACGCGTACCTGTGGACGCAGATGCTCGCGGACGATGCCTACGAGTGGTTCAAGGAGCACGGTGGCCTGACCCGCGCCAATGGCGATCGCTTCCGCGCCATGGTGCTCTCGCGCGGCAACACGGAGGTGCTGGCCAAGATGTACCGCGACTGGCGCGGCCAGGATCCGAGCATCGAGCCGATGCTGATCGACCGCGGGTTGAAGGCGGCGCCGAAAGCGCGCAAGAAATAGCACCGCGACTGTCCACCGCAGGAAAAGGCCCGCGCAACGCGGGCCTTTTCCTGTTCGCTCCGGGAATCGAATCAGTACGCGAATTCGGCGAACAGCGGATCCACGCTGCCCTGCCAGGGGCCGTGGAAGAGTTCCAGCTTGCGCTCGGCGGGCGTCTGGTCGGCCTGCGCGAACTCGATCAGGGGTTCGAGGAACACGGCTTCGCTCGCGCCCGTGGCGTTGAGTCGGTTGCGGCGCGCCAAGCCGTTGCCCGCGATCTTGAGGGCTTCCAGCGCCAGGTCACGCACCGTGCCGTTGCGAAATGGAAGTTTCAGTGCAAGTTTGGGAACGCCGTCGCGCAACGCGTTGCGCTCGGCCATGCTGAAGTCCCTGACCAGATCCCAGGCCGCATCGAGGCTGGTCGGGTCGTAGAGCAACCCGACCCAGAACGCGGGCAGCGCGCACAGCCGGTTCCATGGCCCGCCGTCGGCGCCGCGCATTTCCAGATATTTCTTCAACCGCACCTCGGGAAAGGCCGTGGTCATGTGGTCGGCCCAGTCCTTCAATGTCGGTTTCGCGCCGGGCAGTTCGGCCAGTTCGCCACGCAAAAACCTGCGGAAGGATCTTCCCGCGAGGTCGATGTAGCGACCCTCGCGATAGGAAAAATACATCGGCACGTCGAGCAAATAGTCGACATAGCGTTCGAAACCGAAGCCGTCCTCGAACACGAAATCGAGCATGCCGGTGCGATCCGGATCGGTGTCGGTCCAGATATGCGAGCGGTAGGACAAATACCCGTTGGGCTTGCCTTCGGTGAACGGCGAATCGGAGAACAGGGCCGTGGCAATCGGTTGCAGCGCGAGCGAGACGCGGAATTTCTTCACCATGTCCGGCTCGGAAGCGAAGTCCAGATTCACCTGCACCGTGCAAGTGCGCGTCATCATGTCCAGGCCGAGTTGACCAACGCGGGGCATGTAGTCGCGCATGATCCGGTAGCGGCCCTTCGGCATCCACGGCATCTGCTCGCGCCGCCACTTGGGCTGGAAGCCCATGCCAAGAAAACCCAGGCCCAGTTCCCCGGCAACGGTTTTCACTTCCTTCAAGTGACAGGTTGTCTCGCAGCAGGTTTCGTGGATGGTATCGAGCTGGCCGCCGGACAACTCGAGCTGGCCCGCCGGCTCCAGCGTGATCGAAGCATCGCCGCGCGCCAGGGCGATGATGTTGTCGCCTTCGCGCACCGGCGCCCATCCGAAGCGCGTGAGGCCTTGCAGCAAGGCGCCGATGCCGCGCTCGCCCTCGTAAGTGGGTGGGCGCAAATCATCGAGGCGGAAGCCGAATTTCTCGTGCTCGGTGCCGATCTTCCACTGCGCGGGGGCGCGCGCGCCGGACGCGATGAACTGCACGAGCTGGTCGCGGCTCGTGACCGGCGTTTCCTTGACAGCACTCGGCCCCGACATGATTGACCCCGCATTGCCTGCGACGCCGGACGGCCGCCGTGCGCGTATATTGTCGCACGCAACCGGAAATCAAGACCGGGCAGTAAAGAAACGTCATGAACCCGAAATTCAAGGTCGGGGACCACGTCGGCTGGAATTCCGAAGCCGGTCGCGTCAGCGGCCACATCCTCCGCGTGCACACGCGCGACGTCGACTGGAAAGGCTATGTCCACCACGCCAGTGCGGACGCGCCGCAGTACGAGATCAAGAGCGACAGGACCGCCCATATCGCCCTGCACAAGGGCGGCGCGCTGCGCAAGCTCGGGGACTGAACATCCCGGGATTCACGCCGGCGCTTGCGGCGGGTATGTCACCCGCAAGCCTTCCACCCTTGCGAACGGCGTGAGCTTGTGTGGTCGGTAGCTCGTTTCCGAAAGTATCTCGATCGCCGGCACGCCATGCGCTGCCAGCGCGTCGGCCACCAGCGAGCGATGGCAACGCCAGGGCACGGCCTCGGCGCACATGATCGCGGTGCGCTTTTCGTGACCCAGGCGCAGCAATTGCGCAAGCGCGATCGCGAACTCATCGGTCTGCATGTGATCGGCATAGCCGCGAAAGCTCGCGTTGCGCCAGCCGCCATTGGGCGAATCCTTGCGCGCATGCCGCAGGCCGCCGAGGCCGGGCATCGCCACGTATTCGATGTGCGCCGCGGCGAGGCTCGCCGGCAGTTGCCCGGCATTGAACTGCGGATTGTGGCGCGAGCGCGGCACGGTGCGGATATCCGCGAGCCGCTCGATGCCATAGGCCTTGAGCACGGCGATGAAACCCGCGATCGGCAAGGTCGAATGGCCCACCGTGAAGATGGCACCGGCCGGCCAGTTCGCTTGCTGTGGTGGCAGCAGCTTGCTCATGCACGCTCAGGCCGCGAGCCACCGCGACAGCGTCGCGCGTGCTTCGTCCAGGCCGGTTTTCGACAGTGACGAGAACAGCTGCGCCGTCGCCGGCCAGGCCTGCGCCTTGCACTCGCTGCGCACGGCCGCGAGCGCGCGCGCGCCCTCGCTGCGCGAGAGCTTGTCGGCCTTGGTCAGCAGCACGTGGCAGGCCAGGCCAATGGCGTGGCAAAACTCCAGCATCCGGCGATCGAATTCCTTGAGCGGATGGCGCGCATCGACGATCAGCACGATGCCGCGCAAGGATTCGCGTTCACGCAGGTAGGCATCGATCGCCTGCCGCCATTTCTCGCGCATGGCCTCGGGCACCTTGGCGTAACCGTAACCGGGCAGGTCGACGAGGCGGCGCGCCGCGTCGAGGCAAAACACGTTGAG